>NZ_CP054051.1:1669042-2002850 GCF_013372265.1 Aliarcobacter cibarius | reverse complement strand
ACTAAAATTATTGAACCTATTAATGTTGGAAATATTAAATAATCCCATGATGAACCTAATAAAAATATTATAATTGGATTAGATCCTGCTGGTGGATGAACTGTTCTTGTTGCTATCATAAGTGATATTGCAGTTGCTAAAGTTAATGCCATACTTATATAATTATCTCCAATAAAATTTAAGAAAAATAGTCCTGTTAGCGATGATATAAAATGACCTAATATGACATTCCTTGGTTGTGAAAATGGACTTTTTGGAAAACCAAAAAGTAATACACAACTAGCTCCAAATGAACCCATGATTAATAAATTATTATAAGTCTTTGTAAAAATCCTAGATATAATAAATTTTATTATTATATCTATTTTTTATAAATATGGAAGCTTATTTAAAAGTACAGGTTCAACTTCTTTTAGAAGATGTTTTGATTCTTTTAAAACTTTAAATGTAATATCATAAGGATGACCAATAGCTATTGCATAACCTTGTTTTTTAGCTATTCTTATAGCATCTTTTAACTGATTTTGAATAGAGTTAAAATCTTTAGTATTATCTAAAAATGTATTTCTTACAATGTAAGGCATATTGTGTTTTACAGAATATTTTTTTGCAACAGATTTTGGACTAGTTCTACTATCTACAAAAATAAAATTATATTTTGCTAAAGCTTTATATAATTTACTCATTGCTTCATCATTTTCAGTAAATATAGATCCTGTATGATTATTTGTATATTTTGCATTTGGATACCACTCTCTAAGTTGTTTAACTCTTGCTTCGATTTGTTCATATGAATCATTTATAGTTAATGTACCAATTTCTGGACCTTTAAATGCATTAGAAGCTTGTAAAGGAAAATGTATCATATGAAATGGAACATCTTTTGCAATTTGGGCAGAATTTTTATTTTTACTTGTTGGTGGCAAGAAAGCCATAGTAATCGGATAACCAATATTTAAGATGCTCTCTTTTTGTTTTTGAGTACTTACATCATCAATGATTATTACAAGTTTTGGTTTATTTTTTGGATCATGAATAAATTTATCTTTTGAAGTTATTATAGATTTATCATCATATTTAGGTTCTTTTTTAGTTAAACTCTCTTTATCTTTGACTGTTAATTCTTTTTTTTCTTCTACTTTAGTTTTTTCATCTTTTATAATTTTTTCATCGTTGATTTTTTTTATTTCTTCGATTTTTTGAACAATTTTTTCATTTATATTTTCTTTGTTTTCTTCAATATAACTTTTCTCTAGTTCAAAGTTTGTTTCTTCAAAATGTTCTTCTTTTCCTGTTTCAGGAGTTTTAGTTGGATTTTCTTCAGTTTTTTTATCTTCAAAGATTTTTAATTCGTCAAAAATCTTTTTTTCATTTAAATTCTCATTTTGTTTGTGAGAGTATTCAATTTCTTTTATTGGTACAGATGATTGTTCAATTTTATTATCATTTAAAAATATAAAATATGAACCAATTGATACAAATATTATAGATGCTACCAGTAGTAAAAATAGTTTTGATAATTTTTTTCTTGATAGTTTTCTTTTAGTCTGACGTACTCTAGTTTTTAGTTTTGATCTTTTTTTTGCCATATAAGGAAGATTATATTTTAAGGAAAAAATTCCTTAAAATATATTAGTTAGTTTCTTGGTTTACTATTTTTTTAGAAGCAATCCATGGCATCATATTTCTTAATTTAACACCTGTTTGCTCAAGTAAAGAAGCTCTTGTATTTGCTCTTTCTGCGTTCATTCTTGGGTATCCTGCTTGACCTTCTAAGATGAAATCTTTAGCAAATACTCCATTTTGAATCTCTTTTAAGATTTGTCTCATAGCTTTTTTTGACTCATCATTGATAACTCTAGGACCAGATACATAATCTCCATACTCAGCTGTATTAGAAATAGAGTATCTCATATCAGCAATTCCACCCTCATACATTAAGTCAACGATTAATTTTAACTCATGTAAACATTCAAAATAAGCCATTTCAGGTTCATAACCAGCTTCAGTTAATACTTCAAATCCAGCTTGAACTAAAGCAGTTGCTCCTCCACAAAGAACAGCTTGCTCACCAAATAAGTCAGTTTCAGTTTCATCTTTGAAAGTTGTTTCAATAATTCCTGTTCTTCCTCCACCAATTGCACTAGCATATGCTAAAGCAACTTGTTTTGTATCACCAGATGCATCTTGGTGAACTGCGATTAAATCTGGAATTCCTCCACCTTTTACGAACTCACTTCTTACAGTATGTCCTGGAGCTTTTGGAGCAATCATCATAATGTTCATATTTGAGCTTGGAATAATTCTTTTATAGTGAATGTTGAAACCGTGTCCAAACGCTAAGTAAGCACCAGCTTTTAAATTTGGCTTAATCTCTTTTTCATAGATTTCAGCTTGATTTTCATCTGGTAATAATATCATTACTACATCAGCAATTTTTGTAGCTTCAGCAACTGTTAATACTTTAAATCCTTTTGCTTCAGCTTTTTTCCAAGAAGATCCACCTTGTCTTAATCCAACAACAATTTCAACTCCAGAATCTCTTAAGTTTTCAGCGTGAGCATGCCCTTGTGAACCAAATCCAATCATTGCAACTTTTTTTGATTTTATTAACTCTATATTACAATCTTTGTCATAGAATACATTTATAGCCATCTTTTCTACCCTCTATTTTTTTAAAAATTTATGAAGATTATACAAAAATCAAACTAAATATTAGATTTAAAAGAAAAACTATATAATAAGGTAAATAAAAGGATAAAAATTGTTAAAAGAGTTATTCAAAAAAATTTCAGAACAAGAGTTTAAATTTTCAAATCAAGAAAAAGAGCTTATTGATGACTACATAAAAGATGATGTTATTATAAAAAATGGTGAGAATTATGAAATAAATTCAAAATATAAAATTGGAATTTTAAAAATTGATAAGAATTTTGCTATCTTGGAAGATTTAGTAACCCCAATAAAAAATATTAAACTAGAACTAGATGCTTTAAATGGAGCGTTTAATAATGATTTAGTTTTAGCAAAAAGAGTTTTTAATCCAAGAAGTAAAATAAAAGCAAAGATTATAAAAGTAATAGAAGGAAAAAAAGCTGAAATATTAGTATATGTAAAAGATGGTTCTTTTTTTACATTGAAAGAAAATATTGAGTTAAAAAGTAAAAATACAAAAAAGTATAAAAATGAAGATGTTTTGTTAATAGATAATAAAGAGTTCAATGAAATTAAATTTATTGGTAATTTAAATGAACCAAATATAGATGAATTTATAAGTTTGTATATGTATGAAGAGTTATATCGAAATACAGAAAAAGTTGAAGTAGAAGAGTTTAAAGAAGATAGTAGTAATAGAATTGATTTGAGAGATTTAGCATTTTGTACAATAGATCCAAATAGTGCAAAAGATCATGATGATGCAATATATTTTGATGAAATCAATAATTTATTGTATGTAGCAATTGCTGATGTGTCATATTTTGTAAAAGAAGGGAGTGATTTAGATAAATTAGCATTTAAAAAATCATCAACGATATATTTACCAAGTAGAACTTTACCTATGCTTCCATCTGTTTTGAGTGAAAATTTGTGTTCACTAAAAGAGGGACAAGATAGATATGCATATGTTTTTAAATTGAAATTGGATTTAAAAAAGTTAAAAGTTGAAAGTAGTGAATTGTTTTCAGGAATTATAAAAAATCATAGAAATTTTTCTTATGGAAGAATAGATAGAGTTTTGGATGGAAAGCTTGATTTATATAATGATGTTGAAAAAACTATTTTTGATTATTTAATACCACTATATAAAATTACAAAAAACTTTAGAGATAGTAGACTGAAAAATGGTTATGATTTTAGAACAGCAGAGAATAGATTAAAATTAAAAAATGATTTACTTGAAAATATTGAAGTAGAAAAATCAACAGCTTCTCACCAACTAATAGAAGAGTGTATGCTTTTAGCAAATATTGAAGCTAGCAAGAAAGTTGGAGCTTTGGGTATATTTAGAATCCATGAAGAACCTGATTTTAAAGCTTTATCTAAATTAGTTGATGATGTTAATGTTTTAGGAGTAAAAGCAAAGATAAAAGATAATGTTCATCAAACAATTACTCATATACAAGAAGAAGCAAGTAAGTTATTGTTAAGAGATGAAGTTGATGAGCTTATTATTCAAAGTTTGACTCAAGCAAAATATAGTTCAAAAAATTTAGGACATTTTGGATTAGGATTTAAATCTTATTCTCATTTTACAAGTCCGATTAGAAGATATTCAGATTTAGTATTACATCGTATTTTAAAAAGTAAAAAATTACCAAAGGATTTAGATGATATATGTACACATATTTCAGATCAAGAGAGAAAAATAGATAAATTAGTATGGGATTTTGAAGATAGAAAATATGCAAGATGGGCTAAAGCAAATATAGGAAACGAAATTAAAGTAAAAATAGTGGATACAGAAAAAGCCAAAGCTGTATGTTATGATAAAGTTATAGGGCTTAAGCTAGTAATTGAAAATTATAAAGGGCAGAAACTATTTTCAAAACATAGAGTGAAAATAGTTTCTTGTTGTTTAGCTACGAAGCTAATAGTTGCTATTTTAGTGTAGCGCACTTGTCTATTGTAGCAAGGAAAGGCTCTACCTTTTCATTTGTTACATATTGACCAATTAATTTTTCTTTTTCATTAATGAAAATTGGAGAAACTAAGTTTACAATCGAGTACTCAATTGGATCTTGAGATACAACAACAAAATAAGTATCGAAATCTTCTTTAGATTTGATTTTTAACGCAGAAAGAGCTTTTTCATCTATTTCGAAATCAAAATTTACTTTGTTTAAAACATTAATGTTTACAATAGTTATCTTAGTTTTATCTTCTAAAACTAAAAATGAGAAAAATTCATCAATTTTCTCAATAGAAACATTTGAAGACCCCTCAAAACCTAAAATTGGTAGAACAATTTTATACATAATAACCCCTTTATTGTTAAATTAAAAAATTATATTGAAAGTAAACTTAGGATATTATTTTCTTATGTATAAAAATGAATTCGATAATTGCCTTAGGCAAAATAAAATTTACAAATCATATATGTTTTATGGACAAAGTATATATTTAATTGAAAGATATGCCTTGGATATTGCTAAAGTATTAGCACAAGGTGATGATATTGAAAAGTTATATTTTGATGAGTATGATTTTAAAGATGCTAAAAATAAGCTTCTTCAATCTTCATTGTTTTCAAATAGTAATGTATTGCTTATAAAAATAGATAAAAAAATTCCTAAAAAAGAGTTAGATTCTTTAGTTGAAGCTTGTAATACAAATCCAAATAGCAGGCTTATAATTGCTTGCTTAGGTGATGCAGATTTTAAAACTATGGAGAGTAGTTTTTCAGAAAAAACAAACTCTGCATTTGTAAGGTTTTTTCAGCCAAGTGATAATGAAGCTATTAATTTTTTAGAGTTTGAAGCAAAGAATTTAGGAATGAAATATGAACTAAATGCTTTAAGCCATCTATATTTTATGCATAAAACAGATTTGGCACTTTGCGTAAATGATCTCAAAAAATTAGCTGTTTTAGATGAATTAGTTAATATAAATATGGTTGATTCAAACTGTTTTGGTATGGCTAGTGTAAATTTTGAAGATTTTTTACATGATTTGCTAAGTGGAAAAGATATAAGTGAAGATTTAAATGGAATTTTAGAAGAAGGAACAAATGAAATTTTTATTTTAAATCAAATTACATCTTTTGTTCAACAGTTATTTATGATTAGTTCTTATGCTAGAAGTTTTGGACAAGCAAACCCAAAAGAGATTTTAGGATATATTCCTCCAAAAAATATTTGGGAAAAAAAATCAAAATTAGCAATAAATAGGAAGCCAAAGGATTTTGAAGATATTTTGGAGTATCTTTTAAATCTAGAACTAGAACTTAAAATTGGGAAAATAGATAATATAAATTTGTATTTACAAGCAAGTCTAAGAAAATTTACAGTTTTATTTAGATAAAATCCGAAACTTTACAAAAAATAAATCCTTGCTGATGAAATGGGAAATGTAAAGAAAAATCGGCACAATCTATAAGGAGAATAAATGTCAAAATTAAAACATTACGAAACAATGTTTATCTTAAAGCCTACATTAACTGAAGAAGAAACTGTAGCACAGTTAGAAGGAATTAAAGCACTTTTTGAAAAAAATGGTGCAGAAATTGTTTCAACAGATAATATCGGTATTAAAGAGTTAGCTTACGAAATCGAAAAGCAAAAAAGAGGTTATTACTATGTAATATATTTCAGAGCTCCAGCTGCTGCGATTGCAGAAATTGAAAGAAATTACAGAAATAATGAAGAATTAATTAGATTTATATTTATTAAATTTGAATCTAAAAAAGAGATTACTTCTTGGACAAAAATGAGTGATGAGGCAGCAAAAAAAGCTTCTAAATAGTTAAAAATAAAGGGACCTTAATATGTATAATAAAGTAATTATGGTTGGAAACTTAACAAGAGATATCGAGTTAAGATATTTACCTTCTGGAACAGCAGTTTCTAAAAGTGCTATTGCTACTTCGTATAAGTATAAATCACAAGCTGGTGAACAGAAAGAAGAAGTTTGCTTTTTAGATATTAACTTTTTTGGAAGATCAGCTGAAATTGCTAATCAATACCTAAAAAAAGGTTCTAAAGTTTTAGTAGAAGGAAGACTTGTTTTTGAACAGTGGACAGCGCAAGATGGAACTACAAGAAACAGACACTCATTAAGAGTAGAAGAGATGAAAATGTTAGATTCTAAATCTTCAAGTGAGGGTGGTAGTTATAACTCTAATCAGGGGTCATATAACCAAAACTACAACCAAATTCCACAAAATCAATATAACAATCAAAATTCTTATGATAATTTTGGTGGTGCTGCTAGTCCTCAAAAGCAAAAGTTTGAGCAAAGAGTACCTGAAATCGATATTGAAGACGATGAAATACCGTTCTAGAAAAAAGGATAAAAAATGGCAGAAAGAAGAAAATACGGAAAAAAATCTTGTAAATATACTGAAATGAAAGTTGATTTCATTGATTATAAAAACACTGAGTTATTAAAAATTTCTATGAGTGAAAGAGGTAAAATTATGCCTAGAAGACTTACTGGAAATTCTAAAAATGCTCAAGAAATGGTAGAAAAAGCAATAAAAAGAGCAAGACACATGGCTTTAGTTCCATATGTTGTTGATACTCAAAATGTTTCTGATACTGCATACGCAAGAACATTTTTATAATTAATTTATAAAAGAATTTGAAAAGGGGCTAGAAGTTTTTTTCTAGTCCCTTTTTTTATATTTAGCTTTTATAGTTTTTCCCAAACAACACCTGTTGGTGTATCCATAATTGAAATATTCATAGCTGTTAATTCATCTCTAATACTATCAGCTTTTGTAAAATCTTTATTTTTTTTAGCTTCAGTTCTTTGTTCAATAAGTTTTTCAATTTTTAGTTTATTGTTTTCATCAATACCAAATTGAAAATAAGAATATGCATCATTTCCGCCAAAACCTAAAATAGATTGAATAAACTCTATATTAGTAACAATTTCTTGTTTTAAATTTTTATCTTTTGGGTTTTTATCTAGATTATCATTTGAAGTATTTATAAAATCGTCAATAATAGATAATGCTAAAGATGTATTTAAATCATCATTTAAAGCTTCAAGAATAGAAGATCTAAATTTTTCATTTGTCAATGAACTAGAAACACCATAAACTCTTTTTTTTACTCTATAAAGTTTATCAAGTCTCTTTTTCGATACTAATAAATCTTCTTCATTAAAACTAATATCTGCTCTATATGAAGAGCTAAGTAAATAGAATCTTACAACTTCTCCGCTGTATGATTTTAGAACATCTTTTAGAAAAAATGAGTTTCCAAGAGATTTACTCATTTTTTCACCATTTATATTTACAAATCCATTATGCATCCAATATTTTGCTAGATTTTGACCAGATGAGCATCTAGTTTGACTAGCTTCATTTTCATGGTGAGGAAATAGTAAATCAGCTCCTCCACAGTGAATATCTATTTGAAAAGCTTCATCTGTATATGCCAAATGTTTTTTAATCATGGCACTACATTCTATATGCCAACCTGGTCTTCCTTTTCCAAAACTTGAGATATAAGAGACATCATTTGTTTTCTCAAATTTCCAAAGAGCAAAATCAGAACTATTTCTTTTTTCATTATTAGTTTCAACTCTAGATATTGACTTATCATCACTTGCTTGATTTGATAGTGTTCCATATAAGTTATCTTTTGATACATCAAAATATACACTATCAGTAGTTTTGTATGCAATGTCTTTTTTAAGTAAATCTTCTATCATTTCTTGCATAGCATTTAAGTTTTCTGTAGCTTTTGGTTCAAAAGTATTTGGAAGAATATTTAAAGAAGTCATATCATTTTTATAATTATTTATATAAAAATTTGTGATTTCATCTAAAGATTTACCAGTTTCATTCATTTTCTTAATTATCTTATCATCAATATCTGTAAAATTTTTTGCAAAAATAACTTCATATCCATTTGCTTTTAAAACTCTATGAAGTAAATCAAAAGCTATTGCACTTCTTGCATGTCCTAAATGAGAATTATCGTAAACTGTTGGTCCACAAACATAAATTTTTACAATACCCTCTTTTAAAGGTAGAAATTCTACCTTTGCTTTTTTTGATGAGTCATAAAAATATATATTTTTCATATTATTTGAATAAGGCTTCAAGGCTTGATGTATCAGTTGTTTTTTCTTCAGATTCGTTGTTGTTTTTATCTAAAGAAGAAATACCTTGAGAATTTGATGCAATTTCAACAAGTTCAATTTCATATTTAGTAAGCATCGATGCTAATCTTATATTTAATCCATCTTTTCCAATTGCTTTAGATTTTTGATCACTGCTTATTGTAACAACAGCTTTTCCTTTTTCGCCATTTTTTGGCTCAGCGTCTATTTTAACACTGTTTACTAAAGCAGGACTTAATGATCTAGCAACAAATATTTCAGGAATAGTTGAGTATTCAACACAATCTATACTTTCTTTGCTTAGTTGAGCAGAAACAGCATTTATTCTTACTCCTTTTACACCAACAATTGCACCAATAGGATCTATTTGCTCACTTGTTGTTGATAGGGCAATTTTTGATCTAGTTCCTGGAATTCTAGCACTAGCTTCAATTTTAATTTTCTCATCTTTTAATTCAGGTACTTCTAAAGCTAAAAGATTTTCTAAGAATTTTGGGCTAGTTCTTGATAATTCTATAATAAGACCTAGATTTTTATCAATATTTACACCTTTAACAACAGCTTTTAAAGTATCTCCAACTTTAAATTTTTCACCTTTAATTCTATTTTTTCTTAATAAAACACCTTTTATCTCTCCAATTTCAATAAAAGTGCTTTCATTTTTATCAACTCTAGATACAACACCAGATACGATTTTGCCAATTTTTTCTTTGTATTTTGAAAGAATATTTTCTTCTACAAATCTTTGTAATCTAAATTCAAAATTACTTGAAAGAATTGTTGCTGCATTTCTCCCCATATTTTCAAATTCTAATTCATAACTTAAAAAATCTCCAATTTCTAAATCTGAATTTATATCTTTAGCAGCATCTATACTAATATAATTTTCACTATTAATTATATTTCCTTCTTCATCTTTTGCATCACCAAAAAGTCTTCTATCTTCATCAGCAATAACTTCTATTTTTTGAAGAAGAACCAATTTTTTATTTGCTCTATCTATTTTTGCATCAAAAATTAAAGTATGGTCTACCATTTTTTGAGCAGTTTTAATTAAAGCTTCTTTCAATGCATTTTCAACATCATCAATTTTTAAACCTTTTTCGTAGGCAATTGAATCTAAAATATCTATTATTTTATCCATGATTATCCTTAGTTTTTGTGACATTGAAATGTAAAATGTGATTTTCAATGTAAGCGTAGAAGGGGATTTTATCGAAAATAGCCTTTTATAGAAATTAAAGCAATTTTTAAATAAAATGTATGACTAATTATCAAAAAAAAGGTTTAATAAATGGAATTATTATTTGCAAGAAAAGAGTTAAATGAAAAGCCAAAAAAGGCTCAATTAGATAAAATTAAAGAGGAGTTAGCAAGAGATAAGCAAAAAATCTTCTACTTTGATAGAGATAATTCTCATAAAGATATGATGGCATTGGTTGATGCTTTAGAAAAAGAAGGTTTTAACGTATATTTTAGAGAAATTAAATATGGTTTAGCTGATGATGAATATATGTATGAGGTTCATGCACTTTAAAATTTAAGTGTTACAAAGTTATGAGTAAAAAACTATTTATACAAACATTAGGGTGTCAAATGAATGACACTGATAGTAAGCATATTCAAGCTGAGTTGGAAAAACATAAAGGTTATACTCCTACTCAAAATATTGAAGATGCTGATTTAATTATTATTAATACTTGTTCTGTAAGAGAAAGACCTGTACAAAAACTTTTTTCAGAAATTGGTCAATTTAATAAAAAGAAAAAAGAGGGCGCTAAAATTGGAGTTTGTGGATGTACAGCTTCGCATTTAGGACAAGATATTATAAAAAGAGCACCTTATGTTGATTTTGTTTTAGGTGCTAGAAATATTTCAAAAATAAAAGATGTTGTGGATATAAAAGGTTCAGTTGAAGTTTCGATTTCAAATGATGATTCTCAATATGAATTTGCAATAGCAAAAAATAATAACTTTAGAACTAGTGTTAATATTTCTGTTGGATGTGATAAAGAGTGTACTTATTGTATAGTTCCTAGTACTAGAGGAGATGAAATATCTATTCCGCCTGAAATGATTGTATCTCAGATACAAAAAGCAGTTGATAATGGTGCTGTTGAAGTTGCGCTTTTAGGACAAAATGTAAACTCTTATGGAAAAAGATTTAGTGATAAAAGAGAGAAGTATAGTTTTACAAAATTACTTCAAGATGTATCAAAAATCGAAGGACTTAAAAGAATAAGATTTACATCTCCACATCCATTACACATGGATGATGTGTTTATTGAAGAATTTGCAAAAAATCCAAAAATCTCTAAATGTATTCATATGCCTCTTCAAAGTGGTTCAACAGCTATTTTAAAAGCTATGAAAAGAGGATATACAAAAGAATGGTTTTTAAATAGAGCAGAAAAGCTTAGAAGTTTGATTCCAGATTTAAGAATAACAACTGATATAATTGTTGCATTCCCTGGAGAAACAAGAGAAGATTTTGAAGATACTTTAGATGTTGTAAGACAAGTAAAATTTGATCAAATTTTTAACTTTAAATATTCTCCAAGACCTGGAACAAAAGCACTAGAGCTTAAAGATCAGGAAATTGATGATGAAACTGGAAGTGCAAGACTAGAAGAGTTAATAGAACTTCATAAAAGATATTTAGAAGATAGTATGCCTTTAATGATTGGAAAAACTGTAAATGTTTTAATTGAAAGTTTAAAGCCAAATGGTGAAGTGAGTGGATACACAGATAATTATTTTTTAGTATTTACAAAAGGTAGTGATGAACTTCTTGGAAAATTTGTAGATGTAAAAATAACAAGTGCTACAAGAACATCATTAAAAGGTGAAATTGTAAAATAATGTGGAAGAAATTTAAAAAAGATATCGCACCATATTTTTTATACTTTATTGTAAAATTTATATATTTTACAAATAAAAAAGTATATCATCATCCAGCTCATGACGATAAAGAGCCTTTTATTGTTTGTATGTGGCATGGTGATTTAATTTCTCAGATTTATAATTATTTTGGTTTTAGAAAAAATGGTGTTGTAAAAGCTATGGTTAGTGAAAATAGAGATGGTGAAACTATTACAAAACTAGCCGCTATGTTTAGAATTTGGGCAATTAGAGGTTCTAGTTCTAAAGGAGCTGCCAAAGTTATGTTATCAGCTTTAAAAGAATTAAAGTTAGGTAATGATGTTGCAATAAGTCCAGATGGACCAAGAGGTCCAAGACATAGTATTGCAGATGGAATAGTTATAATTGCACAAAAGAGTGGAAAAAAAATAGTTTGTTTTAATACTATACCAACTAGATATTGGCAATTTAATTCTTGGGATAAATTTGTACTTCCAAAACCTTTTGGAAAAATAGATTTTTATATTAGTGAACCTTTTAGTGTTGATGGAATGGAACTTGAAGAAGCGAAAGCTTTAATTAAAGAAAAAATGTTAGTTCATACAATGAAGTAGGAAAAATGTTTAAAAAAGAGTCTTTATATATAAATGTTTTAAAAAGTGATACTCAATTAAAAATGGAGTATAGAAAATTTAGTAATAATTTGATTTTAGAGACTAATAATTCTAATTTTATCTGTAAAGATGATATTTTACCTGCAGATATAGCACAAAAATTAAATAGTTCTCAAGAAGAAACAGATTTTACTTATATTTCAACAATACTTTTAAGTGATACAACATCTCTAGTACCAAAAGAACTTTCATCTAAAATTAAAGATTGTGAGATTGCAAAATTTAATTTAGAGTATGATATTGCTGTTTTAAAAACGACACTTTTTGAAACGAAAAACTTTTTTGTAAAGACAGGAATAGATTTTATATATTCTGCTTTTCATGTAATGAATCTATATGTTGAAAAAAATATATGTAAAAGTGAATTTTTATCACTTATTTATAATGATAAAGCATACATTCTTATTCTAAATAGTAGTGGAATTATTGTAGACAATAAAATTGTTGATTTACCAACTTTCCAATCTGTAAAAGGTACACATTTTTATGATGATGACTTAGAAGCACAAAAGTTATTTAACGAAATTTATTATTTTGAATTAAATTCAATAATTCAAAATGGATTGAGCGAATTTTATTCTAGTCATAAAAATACATTTATAGAAAAAGTAACATTATTATATACACAAAAACAACTAGAACATAGTGATATTGAGAAACTTTCAAATGAACTTTTTTTAAAAGTTGATTATATCCCTATTCAAATTGATGAAGAAATTTTTGAGCTAGCTAAAGATACTAGAAATCAAAAAAGTTTTATTGAACCTAGAAAGAAAAGAAAAAAAAGAGACTTTAAATATGTTTATTTTGTAATTTTCTTAGCTGTTTTAATGGCCGGATTATATAAATTCTATACATTACTTGATATTGATGCTTTAAAAGAGAGATTTACCCCTACAAAACAAGAAGAATTTGTAGCTACTAACAATTCACTAGCTCTTCCAGATCATGTAAATTTAAATGATAAAATTGAAAAAGAGATAAAAGCAGTATTTAATACAATAGCTGATGGTATATCGATAAATAGTTTTAGATTAAATAAAAATAATCTTGAGATGGAGTTGTTTTCTAAAGATGAAGAAAATTTAGCTTTAATGAGACCATTACTTATTTCTATATTTGAAAATGTTAAAGTTGAAAGTGTAGAAAAAGGAAAGAAACAAGATTTTAAAGCATTAGTTTTAGCAAAAGATTTTAAAAATTTTAATACAAATTATAAAGCATTTGATAAAGAGTATTTAAATGATGAGTTAATGTCAAATGAAAGAGTTTTAGAACAACTAAAAATATTTTTACCTGAAAATGCAATTATTAGATATATTGGTGAGCAGAAAAAAGAGTTTTTACAGTATAGCTACATAATAAATATTTTGGTAAAAGAGCCAAAAGAATTTTTTACTTTAGTTGAGAATTTAAATGAAGAACTTTATTCAATAAATATTAATTATCCTATTAATATGATTAAAAAAGATAATATTATTGAAATAGAGTTTAATTTAGATTTTAATCAAGAAAAAGAGAGCAAATAGTTTATTTAGCTATTTTTCTTTTTAAAAAGATGATTTTTTCATCACCTAAATAGTTTTCATGTAATATTTCAAAATCTATATCTAAAGATTTAGAAGTATTAATACCTCCTCTTATTTTTGGAGATACTATTAAAATAATAAAATCTATTTTGTCTTTTAGTGTATCTAAAAGATTATATACGCCTTCAACCATTACAAATTTATAATCTAATATTTTAAATAAATCATCACTTATAATTACTTTTCTATTAGGTATTGAAAATAAAGGAATAGTTTGAGGGAATACTTTACTTTTACTATATATAAAAATATTAGGTTCTTTTCCTTTTACATATCTTGTATCAAGGATAGGTTTATCTATTCTTACAGTATTTCCACCAACTAAGAGTAGGTCTATTTTATCTCTTAGTGTATGCACATATAACTTAGCTCTTTGGCTACTTATTTTACCATCAATCATGCCATTTAATGTTTGTGCCATTTTAAAGAATATACAAGTTTTATTTTGCCAAGATTTGAAGGGCAAGAGTAAGTTATCACAATCTTTTTGAAGAATATCTAGGGTAACTAGTATACCACTTTCTTTTAAAGTGTTTATTCCTCCGCTTGCAATTTTGTTTATATCAAGAGAACCAATAATTACTCTTTTAGGTTTTAATAGAGCTAAAAGTTTTGCGCAAGATGGAGTTTTCCCCTCATGATTACAAGGTTCTAGTGTTGTATATACTTCACAGTCATTAAAAAAATTATTATGATTTTTAACTAAAAAGTCATGAATCTCGTGGCTAGAATTTTTAATTTTTAGTACAGAATTTGAATCTTGTGTTAAAAAAGCTGTTTTTAAAGCATTGATTTCCGCATGAGGTAAACCTGCTTCTGTATGAGCTTCTATTGCTAAGATTTTACCATTTTTTACTATAACACAACCAACAGCAGGGTTAGGGTAAGTTAGGAGTTGATATTTCCAAGCCTCATCAATGGCTAATTTCATATAGAAATTATCATTAATTTTCATATAAACTTACTTCTTACCACTCAAAATAAGTTGCAGCACTTAAGATATTGTCATATGAAATTTCTTCTTCACCAAATTCCGTTTTAACTACAACTTTCTCATTATCTGCGTTTAATAATTCACCTTTGAAAATTTCTGTTTCATAATTTTTGATTTTAACAAGTTCACCGACACTAGCAATAAAGTGTTCTTTCTTTTTTAACTTTCTTTCAATTCCTGGTGAGCTAACTTCAAGATTATAAATACCGTTCATAGGTGCTTCAATATCTAATAAAGGAGAAATAAGTCTTGAAATATCTGCACACTTATCTAAGTTTACACCATCTTTAGATGTTACAATAACTCGAAATATATTTCTATCATGCTCTTTTGTTGTAACTATATCATAAAGTTTTAATCCATTATTTTCAACTATTAATTTAATTTGTTCTTCTAAATTCATTCTTCACTACTTTTTGTCTTTTTGATTTTTGCAAATAGATCTTCAATATGTTTTGATTTTTCCAAAGATGTATCAAGTTCAAATTTGAAATTTGGACACTTATACCAACCTGTACTTGCTAATACATCAGTTTTTATTCTTCCATTTGCCTTATTTAGGGCTGAAATAATACTTTTTACTTCTTCTTTATCATAATCGCTACCATCAAAATAAACAATAGCATCATATTTCCCATTTTTACAGTTTACACCGGTAATTGGTAGAGAGTTTATTCTAGTATCAGCTAAAGATGATAGAGCCATAGGTATTAGCTCCATCAATAAAGATTCTGTTCTTTGTAGATTTATACTTTTCATTATTTGTCTATAGAAACTTTTTCTTCAATTTGAATAAATGTTTCAATAAAATCTCCAACTTTTATATCATTGAATTTATCAAACATAATTCCACACTCATATCCATTCGCAACTTCTTTAGCATCATCTTTGAATCTTTTTAGTGATGATATTTTACCTGTGTATGTTACAACACCATCTCTAATAATTCTAGCATGACCACCTCTGATAACTTTTCCATCAGTTACTATACATCCAGCAACTGTTCCAACTTTTGGAATTACGAATGTATCTCTAACTTCAGCTTGTCCAGTATTCTCTTCTCTAATTACAGCACTCATCATTCCAGAAAGAGCATTTTTAACATCGTCTAATAAGTCATAAATTATAGAATAAGTATTGATTTCAACACCATCAGCTTTTGCTTTTGCTTTAACTGCTCCTGTAGGTCTTACATTAAATCCTAAGATAATACAACCGCTACTTGCACTTGCTAAAACAATATCTGATTCAGTAATTCCACCAACTGCTGCATGAACTACTTTAACTTTTACTTCATCATTTGCAATTTTTTCTAAAGAACCTTTGATTGCTTCTAAAGAACCACCAACATCTGCTTTTATGATTACAGGTAGTTGTTTCATTTTTCCTTCAGCAATTAATCCACTCATCTCTTCTAAAGAAACTTTTGTAGATTTTGATAACTCTTTTGCTCTTGCATGTTCAGCTCTTGTATTAGCAATATCTCTAACTTCTTTTTCTGTATCCATTGAAATAAGACTTGATCCAGTAGTTGGAACATCATTTAAACCTAAAACAGTTCCTGTCTCACTAAGACCTAATTCTTTTACAATTTCTCCCATATCATTTGTAATAGCTTTTACTCTTCCGAACGTTGTATCACAAACAATATTATCTCCAACTCTCAATGTACCATTTTGAACAATAACATTTGCAACTGGTCCTCTACCTTTTTCTAAGCTAGCTTCTATAACAGTTGCTTTTGCTTTTGCAGTTGGATCAGCTTTTAAGTCTAGAAGTTCAGCTTGAATTAAAATATTTTCAAGTAAATCTTCAACTCCTTCACCTGTTCTTGCAGAAACACCAATAAATTCAATATCTCCACCCCAATCAATAGGAGTTAAATTTCTTTCAGCCATTTGAGCTTTTACCATATCTGGATTTGCTGATTCTTTATCCATTTTATTCATAGCAACAATAATTGGACAACCACTTGCTTTTGCATGTGAAATTACTTCTTCTGTTTGTGCTTTAACTCCATCATCAGCTGCAACAACAATAATTATAATATCTGTTACATTTGCTCCCCTAGTTCTCATAGCAGAGAATGCTTCGTGCCCTGGAGTATCAACAAAAGTAATTTTTTGACCATTTTTAACAACAGTATATGAATTAATATGTTGAGTGATTCCTCCAGCTTCACCTGAAGCAACTTTTGAACTTCTGATTTTATCAAGAAGAGAAGTTTTACCATGGTCAACATGCCCCATAATTGTAACAACAGGAGGTCTAGTTACGAACGAACCTGTATCAACTTCTTCTCCTTCATAAGATTCAACATAATTTACATCTTCTAGTGCATCTTTTACAGTTACTTCGATTCCAAATTCTTCACCTAAGATTTCTAATTCATCTTGTTTTAAGAAGTCATTTTTTGTAACCATCATTCCTAAGCTAAATAGAACTTTGATAACTTCAGCAGGTGATTTCCCACAAGCCTCAGCAAATTCATAAACTCTAATATCTTCAGGAATTACAACAGATGTAATTTCAGCTTTCTCTTGAGTTCTAACAACTCTTTTTTTTCTTTTTCCTCTTTGAAGACCTGTTGGTACATTTCCAAATGCTGCTGGTTTTGAACTTCTTGAATGATTTGCAGTATTTATAGGTTTTGGTTCATCAAATATTTTAAAATTATCTTGTAAATCCATATCAAGAAGAACAATTTCTTCACCTAAAAGAGAATCATCACTACTTCTAAATTCATCATCTCTTTTAATAACTTCAATTTTTTTACCATGTTCTTGAGCTCTAATTGGAGTTTTCTTTTTCTCTTTTTTTACTTTTGGAGCAAAAATTTCACTTGCTGGCTTATGTTTCACTTGTTGTTTTTGTGAATCATCAGGACCAAAAATATCACTTAAAGATTTTGTTGGTTTTTTTTCTTGATTATTATCAAAATTACTTACAGGAATATTTTCTTCCCTTGGAGTTTTCTTTTTAATAATAACTAAACCTTTTCTTTTAGGAACAATTTTATTGCTATCATCATCTTTTATTTCAGGTTTAATCTCTTCTACATTTGAAACAGGAGTTTTTTGTATAGGTTTTGAAATTGCAACTTTTTTAAGTTCAGGTTTTTTTTGTTCGATATTTTGAACTTCTTCTTTTTCTACAACTGGTATTACAAGCTCTTCTTTAACTTCTTCTTGAGGTTTTACCACTTTTTTTGGTTTAGTTGCAGCAGTTTCCTTTATTCTTTTACTTTTTCCTGTAAGAATATAGTTTGTAATTTCTTCTGCATCTGCGTATGAAACTGCCGTTTGTGCTGATTTTAAATCTATTCCTAAATCTTTAGCCTTTGCTATTACATCTTGGCTACTAGCACCTGCTTCTTCTGCAATTTCATAAACTCTTACTGTATCTGACATCTGTTAGAATCTCCTTAAGTTGTATAACGTACTTATCGTTATTTTTACACTCTTTACAGAGCGCTTTTTCATATTTTTTATAAGTTTTTTCATTTGTATTCTCGTTTAATGTGGAAAGACATGAGTTACAAACATAAAAGCTTCTTCCAAAATTATCATAAAGAGATAATTCTTTTTCGAAACATTTTAATCTAAGTAGTACTTTTTGTTCATATTTTCCTCTACAAAAAATACAGGTTCTTAGGATTATTTTTAAACTAGGCAAGCATTATACCTAAATTTTTCTTAATCACAAAGATATTATCAAATCTCAATTTTTACACCTTGATTATCAAAATCTAGAGTAAATACTCTAAAATGAGGAAATTTAGCTTTTAAAGCTAGTTCCAATTTATTTGCTTCTTGATTGTAAGCTATAGAAAATAAAGTAGAACCCGAACCTGATAATGTACTCATTAAAGCACCATTTTTTAAAGCAGTCTTTTGTACATCAAAAAGTTCTGGCATATGTTTCATTCTATACTTTTGGTGAACCATATCTTGAGAAGCATGTTTTAGCATTTCCCAATTTTCACTCATAAATGCAGCTGTTAAAAGAGATGAATGAGAAATATTGAAAACTGTATCCTCTTTTGAATATTTAAAAGGCAAAGTTTTTCTTGAAAGTTGTGTTGAAATTGGTCTATTTGGAACAACTATTACAGCTTTTAAACTTCTAGGCATATGTTTATTTATGTATTTTACTTCATTATCTTGAACTGTTGCAACATTAAATCCACCCATAACTGCTGGTGTTATATTATCTGGATGACTTTCATAGGCTAGAGCTAAATTTAGTAATTTGTCTCTTTCAAGTTCTATTCCTTCAATAGCATATGCACTTGCAATTGCTGATACTATTACAGCTGAAGAGCTACCTAATCCTCTTGAAAGTGGGATTTCATTAAAAAATTCAAACCTAAAAAATCTTTTTTTGTTTGATAAATTGTGATAAAAATCATTAAAAATAGAGATGAACATATTGTTATCTTTTAATGCAGGATTATTAGCCCCTTCCCCTTTTAATGATACGCTATGAAACTTTGATGGTCTAATTACTACTTGATTTTTAAGTGATACTGCTAAACCTAAACAATCAAAACCAGGACCTAAGTTAGCACTTGTAGCTGGAACGCTTATTCTCAAATATTCTCCTTTTTATACCGCTGGTAAATTATATATTGGAAGAGTTGCTTGTGAAAATTTTATATTTTCTATACTCTTTGGCAATTCAAAATCTTGGATTTTACTAAGATTTGGCAAAAAATCTACTTTAACAACACCATTATTGTTTATAAAGTACTTTTTACCTAGAGCTTTTATAGGAGAATTTTGGTTAAAAGTAAAACCATCTATTGCTAAAAAATTTATTTTTTTTATTTGACAAATTGTTTTTAAAAAAATGTAAGCAATTTTTATAGACATAAATGAACCAGGTGTATTTACGTAAGCAATTGTTTTTATTTCAAATTCTTCTAGTAAATCTTTAAAAAGCATAGGTAATTTATCAGATGTGAGACCATCTAATTTTATCTCTTTTAATAATTTTTTATCCTTATAAATACCAATTAACAAAGGATTAGAAATTGTAATTACTAAAACTTCTATCAATTTTCACTCAACTGTTTTGCAAATGCAAGCTCAAACATTTCAGCTTCATATTTAGCCTCTTCAAGATCAATTATTTCATAATTTTCTTTATCTTCATAAAGCTTTTTTGTTAGAAGGTGATTTAGGTGATGACTACCTGCGATTGCATCATATTCACCAATCATTGTGTATTCTAAAAGAGCCATATCTCCAATTGCATCAAGAATTTTGTGTCTAACAAATTCATCATCATATCTAAGTCCTTCAGGATTTAGAATTTTAGTTTCATCTAAAACTATTGCATTTTCCATAGAACCACCAAGTGCTAAACCAATACTTCTTAAATATTGTACTTCATGTAAAAATCCAAATGTTCTAGCTTTTGCAATGCTTTCTTTATAATCTTCAATTGAGTAATCAAAATGATATTTTTGAACACCTATTGCTGGATGATTGAATTTAATTTCAAAATCATAAATAATTCTGTTAGAAGGTTTTAGTGAAACTTTTTTACCATCTTCTGTTGTAACAGTTACCTCTTTTTTGATTTTAATTACTTTTTTACTTTCTTCTTGTTCTTTTATTCCAGCTTCTTCTATTAGCATACAATAACCAGATGCACTTCCATCTAAAATTGGTACTTCATCATTGTCTAGAACGATTCTTAAGTTATCAATTCCGTATGCATAAATTGAAGATAGAAGATGCTCTATTGTTGAAACAATAACTCCATCTTTACCTAAAACTGTAGCCATTTTTGTATCTACTACATACTCTTTTTTAAGAGGAATTGTAACACTAGCATCACTTCTATAAATAATAATACCACTATTTTCTGGAAGTGGTTCTAGTCTCATTTTTACGGGGACACCTTTATGTAGGCCAATACCTACAATTTCTATACTTTTATTTAGTGTTCTTTGTTTCATTATTGTTTCCGTCTATAATTTTTATTGCACTGTTCATTGTGTTTGTAAGATTTAATTTTATCCAATTGTAATCTAGCCATTCGTTTGGATTTGCTTCTATACCTTGAATTAAAATACCAAAGTGTAAATGGTCTCCAAATACAGCTCCTGTTGACCCAGTATTTCCTATATGAGTTCCAGCATTTACAAAATCACCAACTTCAACATTTTGTGAGCTAGTATGAGCATAAAGGGATGCTACTCCATAACCATGGTCAATAATTATACTATTCCCATAAATTCCCAAATAGTCTTTGTATATAACTTTACCTGGATTTGTTGTATAAATATTTGCTTGTTTTGTACTAGCCCAATCCATACCTAAGTGCCAAGCTTCATCAATTTTTTCTTCATTATAAAAATAGTGTCTTCTCTCTCCAAACATCGCAAATGTTGCTGCATTTGTCATTCTTACAAAAGTTTTTAATTCAAATGGAATTTCATTTGAGTTTGCAAAATTCTTTCTTGTAACATCTCTTATTGTTTTAAGATTTTTTTCTCTTAACTCTTTATTTGCCTTAACAAAAGCATCAACTGTTGAATTAGGTACATTTTCATTACTTAATTCTAAAACATTTTTACTAACGCTATTTACAAATTCATCACTTATTTTTAAGTTGTCGATTTTTGGTTTAAAATTTTGAATATAAAATGGAACTCTCATACTTGATTTATTTCCAGCGCTATCTTTTGCAATAATATTTACACCTTTAAATTCATTTATATCTATAGGCCATGTAATAATAGATATAAAAAAGTTCTTTTTGTGAAAAGGGAACATTTCGAAAATTTCTTGATCATTAAAAGATACATAATAATCTTTTAAATTCTCATCATTAATTTCAGCAATTAAAACACCACTACCACCTTGTTTTATCATATATGAATTTGATACAACATTTATAGTAGGACTTCTTTTATCAACAACTAAATTTATATTTTTTAGAGTTTTGTTCCCAGCAAAAAAATTCCATTGGCTGTTGTCATAAACTTCAATATTTATTGTTCCAGCTGTTGATTTTGTTTGTTCTGCAATTTTTGGTGCTTTTAGTTCAACACTATAAATTCCTTTTTCTAAATCCTCTGATTCAATTTTACTTTCAAGTTCAAAATTTGTAGTTCCATCGTTAAAGATAGCTTTAAATGATTTTATTCCATTTTTTTCAGCAATTAATACTTTGATTGGAGTTTTAAAGTTCCAATAAATTTCCTTACCTTCAATTTCATTTTCAAATTTTACAACAGGTGATTCTCTTTCAAAAGTAGGAGAAAAAAATATAAAACCTGCAATCGTTAAAACTATAATTAAAGAGGCATAAATTGCCAACTCATTTAGACTAAATCTATTTATATTAATTTTATTTGTAAATTTCAAGAATTTCCTTTAATACTAAATTTTTTGCTTCTAATACATCTTTTGTTTCTATTGTACAACCAGCAGCATTAAAATGACCACCGCCATCAAAAACTGAAGCTATTTTTGATACATTAATTCCTTCTTTAGATCGAAGAGAGATTCTGCATGAGTCATTTATTGATCTTGTAAAAAAAGCAATCTTTACAATTCCCATACTCATAATCATATCTAAGGCATCTTCACAATCTCTACTATGAGCACCAGTGCTTTTAAACCATTCCGGAAGAGCAATAATTGAAGCAATCTCACCCTCTTTATATAATTCAAGACTATCTAAAACTTTTGGAATTATTCTGTATTTTGCCAAAGAATCTCTTCTTAATAGCTTATTTGCAATAAAAGATGGACTTGCACCACACTCAACTAAAAAATTTACTTTTTTAAAAGTTTCTTCATCGCATCTTCCTAAAGAAAAAGCTAAAGTATCATCATAAATACCTGTATATAAAGCACTAGCACTATTTTTTGTTATGTACAAACCATTGTGTTTAAAAAATTCAAAAACTATTTCAGCTGTACTACTTTTGTATGGATCTACTAAATTTATAGTTCCAAAATTTTCATTTGAAGCATGATGATCAAAATTTATTAGTGGGATATCTTTTGGTACTTCAAATCCCAATCTTTTGTATGTTCCACAATCAACACTAATTACTAAATCGTAAAAAGGAGGAAGGATATTAGTTATTTTGTCAAATCTATTTAAAAAATCAAGATTTTGTGGTAAGTCAGAGCTTACATTAAATACTTTATGTTTAATCTTATTTTCAAAAAATAGATTTGATAATGCTAATCCAGATCCAATAGAATCAGGATCAGGATTTACATGAGTTACTATTAAAATATATCTACTTTTTTCTATTAACTCTAAAGCTTTTGAGTATAAGCTCATATCTATTTTATTATTTAAAATAAAATCTTTTTTCAAAATTAATCAACTCTCATAGAAAAATCAAGCCAAGTTGCTTGGTGGATTATACTTCCACTGCTAACAGCATCTACCCCAGTACTAGCATATTCTCTAATAGTTTTTAGACTAATATTTCCACTTGCTTCAAGCATTATATAAGGATAGTTTTTATTTCTAAATTCTACAACTTCTTTTATTTGAGTAGGAGTCATATTATCACACATTATTATATCAGCACCAGCATCCATAGCAACTTTTACTTGATCAAATGTTTCACATTCTATCTCTATTTTTGTAACCCAAGAGATTCTTTTTCTAGCTCTTTTTACAAACTCTTTTAAATTTTCAATAGTTCGTAAGTGAGTATCTTTTAGCATTAAACAATCATCAAGACCAAGTCTATGGTTTATTGCTCCACCAATTCTAGAAGCATATTTTTCAAAATCTCTTAAATGGGGTCTAGTTTTTCTAGTATCAAGTAAAACTACATTTAAATCTTCTATTAAACTTGAAAATTTATTTGCCATTGTAGCAATACCACTTGCATGCTGAAGCATATTTAAAAAAGTTCTTTCAGTTGAAAGTAGTTTAGAAGCTCTTCCTTCAAGTTTAGCTAGAATATCACCAGCTTTTATTGTATCACCATCCTTTTTTAAGAATTCAACTTTTATTTTTTCAGTTCTAGCAAGAACTTCTGCATACATAACACCTGCTAATATACCGTCACTTTTTGAGATAATTTTCGCTGTAAAATTACCATCAGGGGCTATATCATAAAATAAATCTCCCCTACCATTATCTTCAGTAATGGCTTGCTTTACAAATCTTTTTATATGTATCATACTTCAAACATCCTCTCTAATGCTATTTTTGCCCAATATCTTGTTTTTTCATCTACTTTTATTTCTGTTAATTCACTAATTTTGTTATCTTTTATTGATTTCAAAGTGTTATAAACGTGTTCTAAAGTTGTCTCATTCATTGTTGGACACTCTGGTTTTGTTGAACTTAAAATATAAGTATTTTTTTCTCTTAAACGGTTAACCATATTAAATTCAGTTCCAACAACAACTTTTTGATCAATTGGTAGTTCTTTTATAAATTTTATTAGTTGTGAAGTAGAACCAACAAAATCTGCTTTATCACAAACTGCAGGATCACACTCTGGATGGACAGCTACTATAATTCCTGGATATTTTTCTCTATAAAAATCTATATCATCTATATTAAACTGTTGATGAACGCTACAAAAACCGTTGTAACAAATTATATCAGCCTCTTTTAAATTTGAACCATCTCCTATAACAGCAGATTTTAAACCTAAACTTTTTGCAAAATTTTGACCTAAACAACGATCAGGAACAAAAAATATTTTTTTACCTGATTTTAGACCCTTTTCTATTATTTTATAGGCATTAGATGAAGTACAAACCATTCCTCCCATTTCTCCAACTCTAGCTTTTACACTAGCACTAGAGTTAATGTATGTAATAGGTAGAATATCATCGTTTGAAATTCCGGCTTCATTCATTTTTTTTAGATTTTCTAAAAAATAACTTTCATCTATCATTCTAGCCATTGCACAACAAGCGATTCTTGGCATTAGAATTCTTTTTTGAGGATTCAAAATTTTTGCACTCTCTCCCATGAATCCAACACCACAAAATACTACAAACTCTTTATCACTTTCCATAACCTTTTTTGCTAATTCAAGACTATCTCCAGTTATATCAGCTAGTTCAAATACTTCATCTCTTTGGTAAAAATGAGCTACAAGTACTACATCTAACTCATTTTTTAGTTTTAAAATCTCTTCTTTATAATTCAAAATAAAACCTTCTCAAATTTTTATTAAGTGGGAATATAGCAAATTTTTGGTTATAATCCCATTTAATTTTAATAAATAACAAAGGTTATTAATGGATTTTTTCACAAATCAAAATATAATTTTTTATCTTTTAGCCTATTTAGTTGGGTCTATCCCTTTTGGTCTTATTTTGGCAAAAACTTTTGCAGGTGTTGATATAAAAACTCAAGGAAGTAAGAGTATAGGAGCTACTAATGTATTAAGAGTAGTGAAGCAAACAAATCCAAAATTAGCAAAAAAATTAGGTGTAGCAACAGTAGTTTTAGATGCGTTAAAAGGAACTATTGTTTTACTTATTGGACTTAGTTTAAACTTAAGTTATGAAACTCTTTGGGCAATGGCTGTTTTAAGTGTTCTTGGACATTGTTACTCTATTTATCTTGGTCTTGAAGGTGGAAAAGGTGTAGCCACTGGACTTGGAGTTTACATAGTATTAATTCCTATTCCAACTTTAATTGGTGCTATTGTGTGGATAGTTTGTGCAAAAGTATTGAAAATTTCTTCTCTTTCAAGTCTTTTGGGACTTATAGCTGTTGTTATAAGTTCAGTTTTTATAAATGATGGATTGAATATTGGTTCAAATGTACCAATGTATTTAATTGCTTTTATTATTTTATATAAACATATACCAAATATTGTAAGACTTATTAAAGGTGAAGAGAAAAAAGTAATATGACAATTTATATAGAGAATTTAACTTTTAAATGTATAGTAGGAATACTTGATTTTGAAAGGAAAAAGAGGCAGAGAGTTATTGTAAATCTTAGCTTTGATTATGAGTTTAAAGATGGTTCTTTTATTGATTATGCTGAAGTTTCAGAACTTGTAAAAAGGACAATGAAAGATAAAAAATTTAAACTTTTAGAGGATGCTGTCAAGACTTTATCAGAACTTATTAAAAATAAATATGAGGTAGAAAATTTACAATTAAAAATTTCGAAGCCAAATATTTTAAAAGATTGTGTTGTAAGTCTTAGTTTATGAAAATAATTTATATAAAGTAGGAAAAATTATGAAAGAGATAGAAAAGTTAGATAAAGATTATGTGTTACATACATATGCTAGAAATTATGTTAATTTCAAAAAAGGTATAAACGCAACGTTATACGATGATGAAAACAAAGATTATATAGATTTTACATCAGGAATTGCTGTTTGTAGTGTAGGTCATGGAAATAAAAGAGTTGCTGATAAAATTTATGAGCAAGTATCAAATATTACGCATATTTCAAACTTATATGCTATTGAACCTCAAGCAAAATTGGCAAAGAGATTAGCTGAATTAAGTGGTTATGATATTAGAACTTTTTTTGCAAATAGTGGTGCAGAAGCAAATGAAGGTGCTATAAAAATTGCAAGAACTTATGGTGAAACAAAATTTGCAAATAAAAGATATAAGGTAATAACTCTTGAACATTCATTTCATGGAAGAACTATTACAACTGTAAAAGCAACAGGTCAAAGTTCTATGCATCAAAGTAAGTTTGCTCCATATCCTGAGGGGTTTTCTTATAATCATACAATAGATGATATATATAATTCAATTGACAATGAAACAGTTGCTGTTATGATAGAACTTGTTCAAGGTGAGGGTGGAGTTCAACCATTTGATAAAGAAAAAATTCAAGAGTTAGCAAAATTTTTAAAACAAAATGATATTTTACTAATTATTGATGAGGTTCAAACAGGTGTTTATAGAACAGGAGAATTTTTAGCTTCTAATTTATATGATATTGAACCAGATATTATAACTTTAGCAAAAGGTTTAGGTGGTGGAGTTCCAATAGGAGCTATCATGACCAAACACAAAGATATATTTGCTCCAGGAGATCATGGTTCAACTTTTGGTGGTAATTATTTAGTTACAACAGCAGCACTTGAAGTTTTAGATATCCTTGAAGAAGTTAAAGATAGTGGAGCTTTAGATGAAACTATTATTTACTTTAATTCTAAATTAAATGAAGTTTATGAAAATAATAAAGAGATTTTTACAGCTAATGTTGGTTTAGGATTAATGAGAGGATTAAGAGTAAAAGATGCAGATACTTTAGCTCTTTTAATTAAAACTGCATTTAATTGTGGAGTTTTAGTTTTAAAAGCTGGTAAAAATACTATGAGACTTCTTCCTGCTCTTACTATTTCAAAAAGTGAAATTGATGAAGGATTTATTAGACTTCAAAAAGCTCTAACTAAGATAAAAGCGTAAATAAAATTTAAGAGATTTCTCTCTTAAATTTTTGAATTTAAAATTATTTTGTCTTTTGACATTCTAATTTTATAAGATTTTAGTAACATTTCAGTATCAATATAAGCGAATTTAAAAATTTATTCGCCAACATTGATTATCTCACCTTTTTTCAAAAGTTCATCTTGTCTTACTCTTAAAAAATCCAAATAACTATTAGGGTATTTTAAATAGTGTTTCCCACTTACATAATTTAAAACTTCTTTAAAATGGAAAGGGAAAAGTAATGCATCAATCGTTGTAATTAATTTTTTATTATCATAAAGTAGAATACCAGGTCTATAATCTAGATTTATTTTTTTAACCCACTCTTTTGGAGTTATTTTTAAA
The DNA here is from genome assembly GCF_013372265.1 of Aliarcobacter cibarius. NCBI lineage: Bacteria > Pseudomonadati > Campylobacterota > Epsilonproteobacteria > Campylobacterales > Arcobacteraceae > Aliarcobacter > Aliarcobacter cibarius. Next base: position 1,975,162 of record NZ_CP054051.1, on the reverse strand, counting down.
CCATCTGGAGTTATAACTTCATTATTGCTATTTGCATCTATTCTAACAATTGTAAATTTAGTAAATTCACTTTTTACATCTTTATCTGTAAGAATTTTAGTATGAAAATGTTCGCATTGAGTACAACTTCCATCTTCAAAGATTATGGCAAGTGGAGTTGAAATTTTAGACATATCAGTTATGTTTTTAAACATATTATTCTCCTTTAAAGAATAAATTTCTTTTTTCTCAATCTTATTCAAATAAGAAACTAAATCCATAGTTTCATATTTTTTTGTTTGAACAAAGTCCAGAATATATTGAAAATCAGTGCTATTTCTATAACCATTAATTCTTGCAACTATATCTTTATTAGGAGAGAAAATAAGAACAGTAGGGCTATATTGAATTTTTAATTTTTCAGTTAATTCTTTTTCTGTTAAAACTTCACCATCAGTCCAAGTTACCTCTTTGCTTCCTTTTACATTAAGCTCAATTACATCAAAATTTGTTTTTATGAATTTACTTGTATTATTGTCATCTTCAAAACTTTCTTTTAACATTTTAGAACAATAAGGACAACCTTCAAAATCTAAAAAAATCATAAAATGTTTATTTTTTTCACTGGCCTCTGCAATATCCTCATTTATATCTAAGAAACTATCTTTGAACCAACTTGGTATTGTATGGTTTGAAGCACCGATTACTTTACCTTCTTTTGCAAATATATTTGTTGTGCAAAATGCTACTATAAAAAAGAGCATTAATTTTCTGAATATGAAATTCATAATTTTTCCTTATTTAATTTAATATTTATTTTATAGAATTAAAGGTTAATTAATACCTAAAAATAATATTTATAAAAAATTTATTTATCATAACTTTTCTTTTGGCAACAAATTCTAAAATGAAATAAATTTAGCTTTTTAATGATACCATCTTTACTCAAATAAAAAGAATTTAAAATTTAATTATAATTAAAACTTATGAATACTTATGCAAATAATAAGCTTTGTTTATATAGAATTTTACTAAATTATAAAAAGGTTTGCAAATGAGTGAAAAAAATGAATATCTAAATAAGACCTCTTATCGTAAGAAAAGATATTTTGCATATATTATTGCTACAATATTTTCTTTATCTTTACCATTTATTCAAATAAACGGTAATCAAATTTTCTTACTATCTTTTGATAAGAAACAGTTACACTTAATGGGAACAGCGTTTGATATGCAAGAGCTATATCTTATGCCATTTTTATTAATGCTTCTATTTTTAGGTATTTTTGCGGCAACATCTATTGGTGGAAGAGCTTGGTGTGGTTGGACATGTCCTCAAACAATATTTAGGGTTATTTATAGAGATTTAATTGAGTCAACACTTTTAGGTTTAAGAAGAATAAAAAATAAACAAAAAGAGATAGATTTAAGTAAAAATGAAAATAGAGTTAAAAAAGCTATTGGAGTTATTTTATGGTCAATTTTATCATTAGTAGCAGCTTCTAATTTTATGTGGTTCTTTATTCCTCCTGCTGATTTTTTTGCATATTTACAAAATCCAACAGAACATCTGTTTCTTATTGGTATGGTTTTATGTATTGCAGGATTTTTAATATATGATGTAATAATTTTAAAAGAAGATTTTTGTGTATATATTTGTCCATATTCAAGAGTACAATCAGTTTTATATGACAATGATACAATGCATGCTATTTATTCTACTAAAAGAGGTGGAAATATATACAATGAACAAAAAGAAAAGACAATTTTTAAAATAAAAGATTTCACTGATTCTTCTAGTGAGTGTACAGCATGTGAAGCTTGTGTTACAGTTTGTCCTACTCATATTGATATTAGAAAAGGTTTACAACTTGAATGTATAAACTGTCTTGAGTGTGTTGATGCATGTACAACTGTAATGGGAAAATTAGGAAAACCTTCTTTAGTTCAATGGTCTAGTACAAATACAATTGTTGAAGATAAACCAACAAAAATATTTAGAAAAACTACAATAATGTATTTTGTAGCATTATCTTTAGTTTTAGGATTATTATTTGCAATGAGTGGTGAAAAAGAGTATATGCTTTTAAATGTAAATAAAGATACAGAACTTTATAAAATAAAAGAAGATAATGTAGTAACAAATAATTATTTATTACTTTTCCAAAACACAGAGTCAAAAACTTTAACATATGAACTTGAAGTTGTAGATAATCCTGATATTAAAATCACAAGATTTGAACCATTTACATTAAGTCCTGGAAAAATGGCAAAAAAAATTGTTATTCTTGAAACAAATAAACTTTTGATAAATGATAATACAAAAGATACACCTTTAATAGTTACTTTAAAGGCTTATGCAAAAGAGGATCCAGAAAAAGTTAAAGTATTTAGAAATGCAACTTTCTTCTTCCCAAGAGCGGATAAACTAAAATAGTATAGTAAAGTGCTTATGCACTTTACTTCTTTAAATTGCTTATTATAAACTTTTAGATACAATAACAGCTTATATATTTTATAAATTTAATAATTTTTACGGAGTATTTTAATGACAAAATTCATTTTTGTAACGGGTGGAGTTTTAAGCTCTTTAGGAAAAGGGATAACTTCTGCTTCAATTGCAGCAATATTAAAGCAATCAGGATTTAAAGTAAGTATGTTGAAAATTGACCCGTACTTAAATGTAGACCCAGGAACAATGAGTCCTTTAGAACATGGTGAAGTTTTTGTTACTGCTGATGGTGCTGAGACAGACTTAGACTTGGGTAATTATGAGAGATTTACAGATAAAACTTTATCAAAAATTAATAGCTTTACAACAGGACAAGTCTATCAAAGTGTAATAAAAAGAGAAAGACAAGGTGGTTATTTAGGAAAAACTATCCAAGTAATTCCTCATGTTGTTGATGAGATAAAAGATAGAATTTTTCAAGCAGCATCTGATAATGATTTTTTAATTATTGAGATTGGTGGTACAGTTGGTGATATCGAAAGTCTTCCATTTTTAGAGGCTATTAGATCAATTCGTCATGAACTTCCAAAGTCAAATACTATGAATATCCATGTAAGTTTAATTCCTTATATAAAAGCAGCTGGAGAACTTAAAACTAAACCAACTCAACACTCTGTTCAAGAGTTAAGAAGAATTGGAATAACTCCTCATATGCTTGTTTGTAGAACTGAAAAAGAGCTTCCAAAAGCTTTAAAAGATAAATTGGCATTATCTTGTGACATTGATAGAAATGCAGTTATTGAAGCTGGTGATGCACAATCTATTTATCAAGTACCATTACTTTTTATAAAAGAAGGAATACTAACTCCATTATCAGAGCATTTCAATATAAAAATTAAACCAAATATGGAGAAATGGGATAGACTTGTTAAAAATATTTTAGTTCCACAAGATGAGGTTACTATTGCGTTTGTTGGAAAATATTTAGGATTAAAAGAGTCTTATAAATCATTAATTGAAGCATTAGTTCATGCAGGGGCTCATCTAAATACAAAAATAAATATTCACTGGTGTGATAGTGAAAGAATTGAGGATTTAGGAGCATATGAAGTAATTGGAAATGTTGATGCAATTCTAGTTGCTGGTGGATTTGGTGCTAGAGGTGTAGAAGGAAAACTAAAAGCTATAAAATATGCAAGAGAAAATAATATAACTTTCCTTGGAATTTGTCTTGGAATGCAATTAAGTATTATAGAATTCGCAAGAAATGTTTTAGGTATTGCAGATGCAAACTCTATAGAATTTGATGAAAATACAAAAAATCCATTAATTTACTTAATTGATGAGTTTATGGATCAAAGTGGAAATAAACAACTAAGAACATCAAAATCTCCACTAGGTGGAACTATGAGACTTGGTGAATACCCATTTGAACCACTTAAAGGCTCAAAACTTCAAAAAGCTTATGGAAATGAAAAAGAGTATTTTGAAAGACATAGACACAGATATGAAGCAAATCCAAAATATAAAGAAGTTTTAGAAAAAGCTGGAATGATTATTTGTGGAGAATCAAATGGTCTTATTGAAGCAGTTGAATTAAAAGATCATCCATGGTTTGTAGGAGTTCAGTTCCATCCAGAGTTTACATCTCATCTTGAGACTCCAAATCCAATTATATTAGAGTTTGTAAAACAGGCAAATACTTCTAAATAATGTCAAAGATTACAAAGCAAAGACTTTTCGAAATTCTAAGTAGCAGGCATTTGAATAATCCGTATTCAAAGCTTGCTTCAATTCCAACTCCAAACAACTTCAAAGATATTAATATTGCAACAAAAAGAGTAAAAAAAGCTATAGAGTGCGGTGAAAAAATAACTATAGTTGGTGATTATGATGTTGATGGTGTTGTATCTACTACAATTATGCTTGAATTTTTTGAAAATTTAGGAATAAAAGTAGATTATATAATTCCAAATAGATTTGAGCATGGATATGGTTTATCTCCTAAAATTGCTAATAAAATAGATGATGGCCTAGTTATTACAGTTGATAATGGAATTAGTGCTTATGAAGCATCTCTTATTTTAAAAGAAAAAAATATAGATTTGATTATCACAGACCATCATACAGTAGGAGAAAAAATTCCTCATGCTCTAGCTATTATAAATCCAAAGCAAGAAGATTGTACTTTTGAGTTTAAAGAGATTTGTGGTGCTCAAGTTGCTTGGTATTTTTGTGCAGCTATAAAAAAAGAGTTAGAAGCAAATGTTGATTTGAGTTCATATTTAGATCTTTTAACATTGGCAATTATTGCAGATATAATGCCAATGACAAGTTTAAATCATACAATGGTAAAACAGGGTTTAAAAAAAATAAAAAATTCAAAAAGAGAAGCATTTAAACTTTTAAATCAACATATTCAAAAAGAATTTTTAGTTTCAGATGATGTAGGTTTTACGATAGCTCCTAAAATTAATAGTGCTGGAAGAATGGATGACGCTAGTTTGGCTTTAGATTTTTTACTTTCAAAATGCCAAAATAGTGCTTATGAAAGCTTAGCAGTTTTAGAAGAATTAAATAATTATAGAAAAACTTTACAAGAAGATATTTGTTCAAGAGCAGAAAAACAGATAAAAAGTAGTGATAAGGCAGTTGTTGTTTGGGGAGAAGAGTGGCATGAAGGTGTTATTGGAATAGTGGCTTCAAAACTTTCTCATAAATTTAAAAAACCTGCTTTTATTTTTTCTATTAATGATAACATTGCAAAGGGTAGTGCAAGAGCAAATTCACAAATAAGTCTTTATGATTTAATATCAAAGGCAAAACATTTATTAATAGGTTTTGGTGGGCATAAAAATGCTGCTGGATTGTCTTTAGAAGCTTTAAATTTAGAAGAGTTTAAAGAGATTATAAATAAAGAATTAAGTCAAGTAAATGATAGTTTACACAATGAATTTATAACTTTAGGAGAGTTAGATGTTTCTAGTGTAGATTTAGAATTTATCTCTATTATTGAAGAATTTGAACCTTATGGACTTGAAAATGAAAGACCAATTTTTAATGTCTCAAATGCTAAATTGGTGAAAACTGATCTAATAGGAAAAGATAAAAATCATCTAAAACTTACTTTGAATAGTGATGGATTTATTTTTGAGGCTCTAAAATTTTATGATAATAATACAAATTTAGATAACAATCTAAATCTCATATTATCAATTTCTAAAAATGAGTTTAGAGGGGTAGTAACCCCAACTTTTTTAATTCAAGAAATCTTATAAAACTAAATGAGGTCTTAAAGTAGGAGTTTTTCTTTCTAAGCTTCCTTCAAGACCTAAAATTTCATCATCTATATCAGTTCTTCCATAAGAAGAAGCTAGTATATTTCCAGTATTAACATCAATAAGTCTAATAAAAACATTTAAAGTTTTACTAGTTATTGAATATGTACCAACTGCAGCATATTTTGATTGAACTGTTTTTGAAAGAAGTTTACTTTGTTCTCTTGTCAGAAGATTAAATCCTGATTTTCCAATTTCAAACTCTTTTCCTAATTCAATCTCTTTTACTACAATATTTAAAGAAGATAGCTTATCTTTTAACATACTAGATAACAAAAAACCTAGTTGAGATCTGTTTTGTAATTTATCAAGATTTACAAAATCTGAAACTAAAACCACTTCTCCCATACCTACATGTCTTTTAATTTTTTGACTTGATTCATCAACCATTGATGAAATTAATGCATGAAAATTATTTGAACCATTTAATGGATATTTATAAGCACAAGAATTAAAACTAAAAGTTAAGATTAGTAAAACAATTATTTGTTTTACTAATCTTATGTAAGATTTTTGCATTATTTCTCTTTAATTATTTTTACTGTTCTAGCAGGTGCACAATCTTTGAAAAGTGTACAATCATTTGCTAAGTTATGAAGATATGTTGCTCTAGCACTTGTAATTATTTTACCACTAATATTATCAATAATTCTTGCATTTAAAATAACTTTTCCAGGTTGTCTAGAGTAAGTTCCAACAACTACATAAGTATTTGGAACAGAACTTTTTATTTCATGAGGTTTTCTAGAGATGAAATATTCACCCTTGTCGTTTATAGAAACAGCCATTTGACCTCTATATTCTATTACATTAAATCCTCTATTTGAAAGTTCATTTATTAAACTTTCTCCTAAAACTCTTCCAAATTCTGAAGTCTCTTTTAATTGATCAAGTCTTACGAAAGATGTAATAAGTACAGGTTTATCAGTATTGATTTTTTGGTTTTGCATTAGTTGAGTTGAAAGAGATGCAATTGTTGATTCAAGAGTTGTTTGACTTGTTACATATTTTTGCATATCATCAGCAATATCTAAATGATCTCTCGCATCTTTTACTTTGTTATACTCTTTGTTTAAATTGCTATTACTAGTCGCATCAGATGTATTAGCACTTCTATACTTGTATGAACAACCAGAAAGAATTAGTACAACTAAAGATGATAAAATAGCAGTTTTAGAAATATTTCTAAACATTGAAAAACCCCTTTTGTAAATTAGTAAGATTTTATTAAAAACTTACTTACATATCCTTGAACTAATTTTAAACATAATTTAATATAATCAAAAAAACAAAGAAAAAGGAGAGAATATGTCAAAACTTTTAGTTCCAATTTCAAATGGATTTGAAGAGATTGAGGCAATTTCAATAATTGATGTTTGTAGAAGAGCAGGTATTGAAGTAATAACAGCAGGTGTTGAAGATAATATTTTAACAGGTGCACATAATATTAAAATTGAAACAGATAAAAAAATATCTGAAGTTTCAAGCGATAATTTTGATATGATAGCTCTTCCTGGTGGTCTTCCAAATGCCTTTACATTGGCTGAAAACAGTGATGTTCAAAGACTTTTAAAAGAGTTTAAAGAAAAAAATAAAAAAATTGCAGCAATCTGTGCAGCTCCTTATGCTCTGCACAAGGCTAATGTTTTAAATGAAAATTATACATGTTATCCAAGCTTTGAAGAAAAAATTAAAGATGAAGGCTATATCAACAATAAAAATGTTGTTATTGATTCAAATGTTGTAACTTCAAAAGGACCAGCAACAGCTATGGAATTTGCTTTAGAAATTGTAAAAATTTTAAAAGGTGATGAAATCTATTTTTCTGTAAAAAATGGTCTATTAGCATAAAATAAACAAGCTTTTTTGGCTTGTTTATTGACTTTAATTTCTTCAAAACCAAACTTTAGATAGACTATAAACAAAAAACTAATAAAGATTTATAAAAATATGTCACAAATACCGCAATTTACACATTTACATCTACATACAGAATATTCGCTTCTAGATGGAGCAAACAAGATAAAACCACTTGCAAAAAAACTAAAAAGCTTTGGTATGACAAGTGTTGCCATGACTGATCATGGAAATATGTTTGGAGCAATAGATTTTTATAATGCTATGAGAGCTGAAGGTATAAAGCCAATTATTGGAATGGAGGCTTATATACACAATAGTGATGATATAGCAGATAAAACAAATAGACAAAGATTTCATTTATGTTTATATGCAAAAGATGAAATTGGATATAAAAATCTTATGTATCTTAGTTCAAAAGCATATATGGAAGGATTTTATTACTATCCAAGAATAAATAAAAAGTTATTAAAAGAACATTCAACAGGTCTCGTTTGTAGTGCCGCATGTCTACAAGGTGAGGTAAATTGGCATTTAAATACTCAAAGTGAGAGAAATGTAAAAAATGGTGCAAAAGGATATGAAGAAGCTAAAAGAATTTCTTTAGAGTACAAAGAGATATTTGGTGAAGATTTTTATTTAGAGATTATGAGACATGGAATTGGGGATCAACTTTTTGTAGATGACCAAATTTTAAGAATTTCAAAAGAGACTGGAATAAAAATAGTTGCTACAAATGATACTCACTATTTAGAACAAAAAGATGCAGATGCACATGAGGCTTTTATGTGTATTGCAATGAATAAACTATATGATGATCCAAATAGATTAAGACATAGTGTTCATGAGTTTTATTTAAAGTCGCAAGAACAAATTTATAAACTTTATGCAGATATTCCTGAAGCTATTGAAGCAACTCAAGAAATAGCTGATAAATGTAATCTTACTATAAAGTTAGGAAATCCAACTCCTCCAAATTTCAAATTTACAAGAGATAAGTTAAAAGAATTAAATCTTGAAATACCTGAACCAGAAAATGAATATTCTTTAGAAAATGATAAAGTTTTATTTTCTTATGAATGTAGAATTGGTTTAGAAGATAGATTAAAGCTTGTACCTCTTGAAAAACATGAAGAGTATAAAGCTAGATTAGAAACAGAGATAAATATTATAAATAATATGAAATTTCCAGGATATATGTTAATTGTTTGGGATTTCGTTAAAGTTGCAAAAGATATGGGAATTCCAGTTGGTCCAGGAAGAGGAAGTGCAGCTGGAAGTTTAGTTGCGTATAGTTTAAAAATTACAGATATTGACCCAATTCCTTATGGATTACTTTTTGAAAGGTTTTTAAATCCAGAGAGGGTTTCAATGCCCGATATTGATATGGATTTTTGTCAAAGTAGACGGGGGGAGATTATTGATTATGTTGTAAATCAATATGGACGAGCCAATGTTGCACAAATTATTACTTTTGGTAAGCTTTTAGCAAAAGGGGTTATAAGAGATGTTGCTAGGGTTCTTGATATGCCTTATGCAAAAGCAGATGCAATGGCAAAATTAATTCCTGATGAATTAGGAATAGATTTAAAAAACTCTTGGGAAAAAGAGCCAAAAATAAAAGAACTTTGTGAAGCTGATCCTCTAGCAGCTAGAGTTTGGGAATATGCATTGGCACTAGAAGGATTAAATAGAAATGCTGGAACTCATGCTGCTGGAGTTGTTATATCAAATGAGCCACTTTGGAATAAAACTCCACTTTTTAAACCAAGTGGACTTGATACTTTAGCTACTCAATATAATGGAAAATATATTGAAGATGTTGATTTGATTAAATTTGACTTTTTAGGATTAAAAACTCTTACAGTTATTGATGAAGCTATAAAATTAATCAAACAACGTCATGGAAAAGTTATAGATTTTAAAACTATAGATGTAAATGACAAAGGTGTTTATGATTTAATTCAAACTGGAGATACTTTAGGACTATTTCAAATAGAGTCAGATGGTATGCAAGATTTATGTAAAAGATTAAAACCATCAAACTTTGAAGATATTGTTGCCGTTCTTGCTTTATATAGACCAGGACCTATGGAATCAGGAATGCTTGATGACTTTATTGAAAGAAAACATGGACGTGCAAAAATTGATTACTTTCATGATGAACTTGAAGAAGCTTTAAAACCAATACTTGAAAATACTTATGGAGTAATTGTTTATCAAGAGCAGGTAATGCAAATTGTTCAAAGTGTTGGAGGCTTTTCTCTTGGAGGTGCTGACCTTGTAAGAAGAGCAATGGGTAAAAAGATTAAAGAAGAGATGGATAGGCTAAAAGGTCAGTTTGCTGATGGAGCTGAAGAAAAAGGATTTACAAGAGCCTATGCAGAAGAACTTTTTGATTTGATTGTAAAATTCGCTGGATATGGATTTAACAAATCTCACTCAGCAGCTTATGCTTTAGTTACTTTTTATACTTCTTATTTAAAATGTTATTACCCAGCAGAATTTATGGCAGCTCTTTTAACACTTGAAAAAGACAATACAGATAAGGTTGTAAGATATGTTGATGAGGTTAAAAGATTAAATCTTGAACTTTTCCCGCCTGATATAAATAAATCAGATCTTGTTTTCTCAGCAACAAACATAAATGGAAAAGAAGTTGTTATGTTTGGTATGGGAGCTATAAAAGGTGCTGGTGATGTTGCTATTAAATCTATTTTACAAGCAAGAGAAAAAGGTAAATTTAATGATTTATCGGATTTTATTTCAAGAATTGATGCTAGTAAAGTAAATAAAAGAGTTATAGAATCTTTAGCAAAAGCAGGAGTTTTTGATAGTTTAGGTTATTCTAGAAATGCACTTTTAAGCCAAATAGAAAAAATTGTGGATGGTGCTTCAAAAGCTTCAAATGCAAAAAAAATGTCAACAGGTTCACTTTTTGGAGATAGTGATGAACTTACAAAAATAGAGATAGAATTAGATAATTTACCTGAATATTCTCCAAAAGAAATTCTTGAACTTGAAAAAGCAAGTCTTGGATTTTATGTTTCAGGACATCCTTTGGATGAGTATAAAGAACAGATAGAAAAAATAAATTATACTTTATCTTCAAGTATTGATGAGCTTGAAGATGGAAGTCAAATTTTAATTGTTGGAAAAGTTGAAGAGATAACTGAAAAGATTTCTAAAAAAGGTGGAAAGTTTGGAATTATTTCTGTACTTGATTACCATGGAACAGTTGAATTTATGCTTTTTGAAGATAGATTAAAAGAGCTTCAAGAAAATTTTGATTTAAATGAGCCAATTGCTATAAAGGTTCGAATATCAAAAAATGAACAATTTACAAGAATGAGTGTTTTAAAAATTGAGACTATTTTTGATGCACAAAAAGAAAAAGTTAAAATAAAACAAAAAGAGGTTGTTGAACCACCTTTAATTATTGCTATTCCTTTTAGTGAAGATGAATTAATAATTCATGATTTATTTGATTTAGTTGTGAATAATCAAGGAAAAAGAGAATTAAGAATCTTAATAAAGTCTAAATTAGCGGATTTGGAATTAGAAAGTGCAATAAAAGTAAATAGTGATATTGAAAAAGTAATAAATAATATAAAAGGAGCATATATAGTAGATGTTACAGATACTTCTAACAAATGATGATGGATACCACGCTGCAGGATTAAAAGCTTTAATTGAAGCTTTATCTGGAATAGCAAGAATTACAGTAGTAGCACCAGCAAAAAATAAGTCAGCTTGCGGACATTCTTTGACGCTTGATAGACCACTTAGAATGATTTGCATGAAAGATGATTTTTACAAAATTGATGATGCAACACCAACAGATTGTGTCTATTTATCTTTAGGGAATTTATTTAAAGAAGGATATAAACCAGATTTAGTAGTTAGTGGTATAAATATTGGTGCTAATATGGGAGAAGATATAACATATAGTGGTACAGCAAGTGCTGCAATGGAAGCTGTAATTCAAGGAATTCCTGCAATTGCAATTTCACAAGTATGTAGAAACATGTCTCAAGGAATTGACGATGGTATGGATTTTGATCTCGCAAAAGAGACTATTGTGAAACTAGTAAAAAAAATAATAAATGGCTCATTTCCATTAGATGAACGAAAGTTTTTAAATGTTAATATTCCCGCAATAAAAGCGGATGAGTGCAAGGGATTTAAGATCACAAAAGCTGGATATAGAAAATATGGAAATGATTCACATAGACATCTAAATCCAAGAGGAGAAGAGTATTATTGGATAGGGCTTCACCCTCTTATTTGGGTTCCAAGTGAAGATAAATCCTGTGATTTTGAAGCAATAAGTGATGGTTATGTATCTATAACTCCTATAAAGTTAGATATGACATCATACAAAGATATTGAAAATCTAGAAAATTGGTTAGTAGATTAAAAGGTTTTGATATTTTAAAAAATATCATTAAATTATAGTTTCATTTATTTGGAATATTTAAAAGGATAAATTGTGAATTTCACAAACTCGATAACAAAACATATAGTAAAACTAGTAGGATTACTAAAAAGTGAAGAAGAACTTCAAGAAGTTTTAAAAAGAAAATTTACAAAAAAAGAGTATAAAACTTTTATTGCATTTGAAGAGGGAAAGAATATTGATGAAATAAAACTTCTTTTAAGAGAAGAAGATGAAGAAAAAATTCAAAAAACTTACCAAACTGCAATAAAAAAACTTAATCAAGAAGTATTTAAAAGAGAGTTAGTAGAACTATAAAAGTTCTACTTTTATTCATCAATTGTCGTTGATGTTTTTTGTTTTTTCTCTTGTTTTGTTTTCTCTCTATTTTCTTTGAAGTTTAGATAGAACTCTATTTCACTTGGAGTTAATATTTTAATAGTATTCGTACTTCCAGGAATTCCAACAGGGTATCCAACAGTGCAAATATATAAACCATTTTTATTTAATAACTCTCTTTTTTCTAAGCTTCTTAACATTTTTTGAATCATTTTAGATGCTTGAGCTTCTTTTACTGTTGTAATTGGTTGTACTCCCCAAAGAGCAGTTAATGAAGTTAATGTTTCTCTATCATGAGCAAATGTAAATAGAGGAGTTTTTGGTCTATATCTAGACATTTTTCTAGCAGAATTTCCACTACTTGTAAGAGATAAAATACCATCTGCACCTAAATCATCAGCTAGTTTTGTTACTGTTGCTTGAATTACATCAAACTCATCTAAATATGTAAAGTTATATCTTTTATCATGATTATAAATTTTTTCAGTTTGACTGATAATGTTGTTCATTGTTTCAACAACATTTGTTGGATTATCTCCTACGGCACTTTCTTCAGAAAGCATTACAATGTCTGTACCATCTAAAACAGCATTTGCAACGTCAGAAATTTCAGCTCTTGTTGCTCTTTCATTTTGTGTCATTGATAAAAGCATTTGAGTAGCAGTAATTACAGGAATACCTTTTGCATTTGATTTACGAATTAGCATTTTTTGGATTGTAGGAACATCATAATATGGAACTTCAATTCCTAAGTCTCCACGTGCAACCATGATTCCATCACTTACTTCAATAATTTCATCAATATTTGAAACAGCATCAAATTTTTCAATTTTTGCAATTAGCTTACCTTTGTAATCACCTAATAGTGCTCTTGCTCTTCTCATATCTTTTGCATTTTGAACAAATGAAATAGCAAAATAGTCAACTCTATTTTTTACACCCCATGCAATATCAGCTTCATCTTTTTTTGTAATAACTTCAATATCAATAATTGTATTTGGAAAATTAACTCCTTTTCTTGAACTTAATGTTCCATTATTTTCGATTTCCGCTATAACTTTTGGAGTTGTTTCTATAACTTTTGCTCTTATTATTCCATCATATAAATAAATATATTCATCAATTTTTATTTTTTCTAAAATATATGGATAATTTATAGATACTACATACTCTTTAGGTCCTTTTTTATATCCAACAATCTCTTCTTTTTCAAAAGTTACAGTGTCACCAGCTTCTAATAAAAAAGGTTCTTTTAACTCACCAACTCTTATTTTTGGTCCTGAAATGTCTTGTAAGATTCCTACGATTTTTTTCTTATTTTGCATAGCTTGTCTAATATTATCTAGAGTTTCTTGATGGTATTCATGGCTACCGTGTGAAAAATTTAATCTAAACATATTTGCACCAGCATCAATTAACTTCTCTATCATTTCTAAACTATTACTTGCAGGTCCTAGTGTTGCTAAAATTTTTGTTTTTTTATCCATAAAAAGTCTCCTATTTTTGATGTTTAATTATAGCTAATAATAGTTTCTATTTAGTTACAGCGAAACATTTATACAACATTAAAATATTTAAATTTTAATCAAATTTCTTAAAATCTTCATTTTTAGTTTTATCTTTTTTACTATTTTTGAATTTCCACATATTAATGAAATACTTAATATTAAAAAAGCTCAAAATTAAAGCAATTAGAAAAATAATAATATAGATAAATATCATAGTTATTTCCATAATTTTCCTTTTATTTTGTATAATGTTTCTCATGAAAACATTTATCTTAACTAACATAAACAAATTAATTTTACTATTTTTTACTTTGATTGTTCTTTTTTTTGCTAGTTCATTTACGGTTGATGAAAGTGCAAAAAAAATGGTTGATGAATCATTTAAACAGGCAATTATTGTATTTGGTAGTGCAAAAGCTTTAAATGGTGTGATATCACTAGCACAAGGAACAGAGATAAATTTACCTTTTATTGTAGTTGCTATTGGGCAAATATTAGATCCTATAAATGATCTAGTTGAACAATTTTCCCTTATAATGCTTGCTAGTTTAGTGTCATTAGGTATTCAAAAGATTTTATTGAATTTTGTGACAAATGAGATATTTAACTATATATTATTTACTTTCATTATTATTTTTAATATTTGGCTTTTCAAACGATTTAGAAATGATGGAAAATTAAGATCTATTTTTTTTAAAACAACTTTTATTCTTATTTTTTTAAGATTTTCTATTCCTATGATAAGTTATGTGAATGATTTTACATATAACTATTTTGTAAAACCGCAATACAATATTGAACATTTAAATGAAAATATTTTAAAAGTGACAGATAATGTAAGTAAAATAAATCAAGATACAATTGAACAAAAGCAAGATGAGAGTTCTTTCTTTGGAAAAATAGTGGAGAAATTTGATTTAAAATTTTATGAAAAAAAAGTTGATGAGTATAAAAATGCAGTTGATAATTCAAGTGAATATATTATAGATTTGATTATAGTTTTTATATTTCAAACTATTTTATTACCAATTGTTTTTATATATATTCTGTATGTTTTAATAAAAAAAATGTTTTATAATTCTTGATAAAACATTTTATACAATTATTTCACTATGGATATGTTAGAATCACAAAAATAATTAAAAGGTTTATTATGAGAGTATTTAATTTAAAGGTTATATTAACAAGTGCTATTGTTGCATCTATGCTTACTGGTTGTGCTTCAAGTATGAATACAGGAAATCAAACATTTGATAATAATCAAAATGCAATCATTGGAACAACAGTTGGAGCAATTGCAGGAGTTGTTTTAGGAAATAATATTGGTGGTGGAAGTAAGAGTCGAAATAAAGTAATTGGAGGATTAGCAGGTGCTGCTATTGGAGGGGCTGTTGGATATAGTTTGGATAAACAAGCAAAAGAAGTTGCTCAAAGTTTAAATACAGATGTAAACAATAATCCAAATGCACAAATGGATCCAAATCAAGACTTAATAGTTTCAAATACAGATAAATATGTAAAAATAATGTTCAGAGATGATATGATGTTTGAAGTAAATTCTGCTAACCCTACATATAGTGCTAGTCAAAAGATTTCAAAATTAAATACAGTTCTAAAAAATTATCCAAATACATTAGTTCAAGTTGTTGGTCATACTGATAATTCTGGAAAACATGCTTATAATCAAAAGTTATCTGAACAAAGAGCTAGCAATGTAGGAAATATAATTTATTCAAATGGTGTATCTAATCAGATATTTTCAAGAGGTTGTTCTTTTGATAAACCAATAGTTGCAAATAGTTCAAAAGAGAATATGGCATTAAATAGAAGAGTTGAGGTATATTTATATCCAAATCAAGAATCAGTTATTGATGTTTGTAAATAAGGATTTGCTAAAATCTTAAAATGATAAGATTTAGTGAATATTTTAATTCTTGGCTTTATGGAAAAGACGGCTATTATACAAATTATAAGAATATAGGTAAAGAAGGAGATTTCTTTACCTCTGTTAGTGTGACTCCATTTTTTGGAGGAGCAATTGCTAAAAAAATAATTTCAAGTATAGAAAGTGACTTTTTAAATAAAACTACTACAATTCTGGAAATTGGTGCTGAAAAAGGCTATTTAATAGCTGATATCATCCAGTTTATTTATACTTTAAAACCTGAACTTTTAGAAACTCTAAATTTTGCAATTTTAGAAAAGTATGAGAATTTAAGGGAAATTCAAAAAAAATATCTTTTTGACTCTTTTGGAAGTTTTATAAAATTTCAACATTATGATGATTTAGAAAATATTAAATTAGATAATGCTTTTATAATTTCAAATGAAATTTTTGATTCTTTTTCTTGTGATTTAGTATTTACAAAAGATAATATTTTAAATCAAGTTTTTGTAGATAATCATGAAATAAAATTTCTACCTTGTAAAAATAATAAAGTGTTGGAACATTGTAAAAAATATAGTATAGAAAAAGGTGAGATATCTTTAGAATATTTAGAATTTGTAACAAAACTTTGTAAAAATATAAATAAATTTGAATTTATAGCATTTGATTATGGAGAAAAAAATATAAGAAATGATTTTAGTCTTAGAATTTATAAGGGACACAAAGTTTATCCATTTTTTGAAAAAAATCTAGAACTAAAATCTTTTTATAAAAATTCAGATATTACTTATGATGTTCATTTTGGATATTTAATAGATTGTTTTAAACAAAATAATATTCATAACATTGAATTAAAAACTCAACTAAAAACACTTATTGATTTTGGTATTTTGGATTTGTTGGAAATATTAAAAGCAAATGTTGATGAAAAAAGTTATCAAAAAGAGCTACAAAAAGTAAAAATTTTACTCCAACCAAATCAATTAGCAGAAAGATTTAAATGCTTAAGCATAAGAAAATAGCTCAAAAAGTATAATCTAAATTAATTATAAAGTAAAAATTAAAGGATTTTTGTGAGAATTATTGTAAATGGTGAAAATATAGAGTTTAAAGATGGCTCAACACTTTTAGAAATTATAAGAGAACTTAAAATAGAAGATAAAGTAATGGCGTGTGCAGTTAATATGGATATAGTTAAAAAAGATATCTGGAGTACTTATAAACCAAAAGAAAATGATGTTTTAGAGCTTTTAAATTTTGTTGGTGGTGGATAAATATGAGTAGAGAAAAAGGAAATATTGCTGAGAAAATCGCAGTTTCCTTTTTAGAAAAAAGAAATTTCACTATTATAGAAACAAATTTCTATGCAAAAAAACTTGGTGAAATTGATATCATCGCAGAAAAAGGATAGATTTATCATTTTTGTGAAGTTAAATCAGGGATAGATTATGAAGCTGCAATATTAAATCTAACATCTAAGAAATTATCTAAAATAAAAAAAAGTGTAGAATATTACCTTCAAACAAAAAATCTTAATTCATCTTTTTGTATTGATGCTATAATAATTAATAATAATGAAATAGAATTGATTAAGAATATAACTATATAAAAAAACTAAGGGTGAAGGTCGCAGAAACACCCTTAGTGACATTTTGTATACTTATTTTTGTAGTACAGAAGAATTATAATTTATATTAATAGCAAAAAACTAGCATTTTGTTAAAATTTTTATAATTATTTTATTTAATTTGATTAATACCACTTTTTTGGTACCATTTTCAATTATTTATGGAGAATTTATTGTACGAAAAAGAGTTAGAAATTATAAAAAAATCAAACCGTTTTAGAAGTAGGGTTGTTTTTGATCAAAATTTATTGGATCTTGCCTCTAATGATTATTTAGGTTTAGCACAAAATAAGAAATTATTTAAAAAAGCCTACAAAAGAGTTTTAAAAAATCATTATTTTTCTCCAAAAGCCTCTATGCTAGTTAATGGCTATTCTAAAATACATCAAAAATTTGAAAAATTACTTTGTAAAGTAAATGGCTTTGAAAAAGGTGTTATTGTTGGAAGTGGATTTTTAGCAAATATCTCCATGATTGAAGCTTTAGTTAGAAAAGGTGATACTCTTTTTATTGATGAAGATTACCATGCAAGTGGGATTTTGGCTTCAAAACTGTTAGATTCTAAACAAGTTATAACTTTTTTACATAATGATGAAAAAGATTTAGAAAAGAAATTAAAGGATAGCTCATCTAAAGGCAGAAAAGTTATTGCTATAGAGGGAGTATATTCTATGAGTGGAAATCTTGCAAAAAAAGAGATTTTTGAATTAGCAAAAAAATATGATTCTCTTTTGATTGTTGATGAAGCTCATAGCTCTGGAGTTATTGGTGAAAATGTTTTGGGTATTTTTGATTATTATAAAATTAAAATAGAAAAAAATCATATAAAAATGGGTACTTTAGGTAAAGCTTATGGCTCTTATGGTGCTTATATTTTAGGAAGCAAATCTATAATAGAATTTTTACAAAATAGAGCAAAACCAATTATTTATTCTACTGCTCCAAGCCTATTTGATACAGCTTTAGGTTATGAAAGCTTAAAATATATTATACGTAACAAAAAGGTTTTAAGGCAAAAAATTAAACAAAATTTAAGTATAATCCAAAGCTATTTAGGAATAAACTCAAGATCACTTATTATTCCAATACTAGTGGATGATAATAAAAAAGTTTTAGAGATACAAAATATCTTAAAAAATAAAGGCTTCTTAGTTGGTGCTATACGACAACCAACGGTTAAAAAGGCTATTATTCGACTTATCGCAAAGATAGATATTGAACATGATGAGTTAAAGAAAGCTTGTAATTTGATAAAGGATTTAAATGCAAATAAATGATTTAGTGAAGGGTAATAAAAAATTTAGAGAAGCTAGATTTTCTAAATATGAAACAGATTTAAAGCAACTATCTAAAGATGGTCAAAATCCAGATATTTTATTTATTGGTTGCAGTGATAGTAGAGTTACTCCAGAACTTGTTCTTGATACAAAGCCAGGAGATATGTTTACATTAAGAAATGTTGGTAATTTTGTTCCTCCTTATAATCCTGATAATGATTACCATGGAAGTAGTGCAGTTATTGAATACGCAGTTTGCGTTTTAGGTGTGAAACATATTATTGTTTGTGGTCACTCTCACTGTGGAGCTTGTAAAAGTTTATATCAAGATTTAGGAGATTCTCCTGATTTAATTAACATCAAAAAGTGGTTAGAACTTGGGAAAAAAGCAAAAGAATATACACTTTTAGCTACTGTTGATAAAGAGAATAAAGAACAACTATATAGAACGACAGAAAAAGTATCTATTGTTTATCAAATGGAAAATCTTTTAACATTTCCTTATATCGTACAAAAAATAAAAAATAAAGAACTTCAAATTCATGGTTGGTATTATAAAATTGAAGATGGTACTATAGAATATTATGATGGAACAGATTGTACATTTAAACCACTAGAAGAGTATAGAAGTAATGCACAACAATGAAGTAAGGAAATTACCTAAAAGAACTATAGTAATTATATCTGTTATTTGCGTTATTGCTTTTTTTATATTTTTGTTTTTACAATTTTTGAAAGAGCAAAAAATTACTGAAATTTTATCATCTTTAGGACATAAAGATATATCAAATGTTAAAGTTGTAAATAAATTAAATGTTGAAGATATTCAAACAAAGATGAAAAGTAGTGTATATAAAGTAGTTTTTTATGATAATGATTTAAAGCAGACTTGTATGGGATTTTTACATCATGAAAGAGATAATACTTACACAAAAGATTTAGATTGTAAATAAGAGGAAATGATGACTTTAATAGAGAAATTGAAAAATAATATAAGATTAAACTATGAAGATGGTGTAAAATTATTTGATTTAGATGTTATAACTTTAGGAATTTATGCAAATATGATTAGAGAGAAAAGGCATCAACGAAAAACATATTTTAATATAAATAGACATATAAATCCTACAAATATCTGTAAAGATGTTTGTCAATTTTGTGCATATAGTGCTAGTAGAAAAAATCCAAATCAATATACTTTAAGTCATGATGAAATTTTAGAAACGGTTAGAAATTCTTCAAAAAATGGAATAAAAGAAGTACACATTGTATCAGCTCATAATCCTAACACTGGATTAGAGTGGTATATGGATATTTTTAGAAAAATAAAAAAAGAGTTTCCGAATCTTCATATAAAAGCTTTAACCGCAGCAGAGATTCATTTTTTGAGTTCAGAGTACAATTTAACTTACGAAGATATTATAAATACAATGATTGAAAGTGGTGTTGATTCAATGCCAGGTGGTGGTGCTGAAATTTTTGATGAAAAAGTAAGAAAAAGAATCTGTGGAGGAAAAGTTAGTTCTGAACAGTGGTTAGAAATTCATAAACTTTGGCATCAAAGAGGTAAAAAAAGTAATGCAACAATGCTTTTTGGACATATTGAAAGTAGAGAAAATAGAGTAGACCATATTTTAAGGCTTAGAGATTTACAAGACTTAACAGGTGGTTTTAATGCTTTTATACCTTTAGTATTTCAGACTGAAAATAACTATCTAAAAGTTAAAGAGCCAGTTACAGCTAATGAAATTTTAAAAACTTATGCAATTTCAAGAATTTTATTAGATAATATTCCAAATATTAAAGCATATTGGGCTACTTCAACTGTTAAATTAGCATTGATTGCTCAAGAATTTGGAGCAAATGATGTTGATGGAACTATTGAAAAAGAGTCTATTCAAAGTGCAGCAGGAGCAAATAGTAGATATGGTGTTGCACGTGATGAATTTGTAGGGCTTATAAAAAATTCTGGATTTATACCTGTAGAAAGAGATAGTATTTACAATGAATTAAAAGTTTGGTAATTTTACCAAACTAGTTTTTTAAAAATCTTTTCATTTTTTTGAGGTTTTGCATTTCTGAACTTGTGTATTCTTTATGCGACTTCAAAAAATTTAAATTCTTATAGAAAAGCTCTTCTAATCTTTTTAAGTCTTCTAACTCTAAATTAAAATCTTCAATTTTTGAATCCACTAAATAATTCTTGCACCAAACAACTAAAGCATCTGCTTTTTCAAAAGAATCAAGCGAATCAATGTAATTTAATTCGCTTAAAGCTTTTATAGACCAGTCTCTTCTTTCCATGCGTCTATTAATCCTTGAGTAACTTTCATAACTTGATTAACCGCATTTATATTATCGTCTATTCCTGCAGCAAACAGAGTTTCTATTTGATATAAATATAACCCATCTAAATAATAAGCAACTTCTCCACCATCAAAATCTAGAACATTTCTTAACTCATCAAAAATAGCAATAGCCTTATTTATATATGTGAATTTTTGTTCAATATTATTGTCATTCATTGCACTTTTAACAAAAGATAAATATTTAATAACACCTTCATACAGTTTCAAAACTAAAATATAAGGATCATCTGAAACCGCTATTTGTTGATTGTAAGCATCAATGCTCATAAATTTCTCCTACTAATAAATTGTAATCTATTGTATAATAACTTTCTTAAATAAAAAATGAAATTAATTACTTTTACGAATTACTTGCTGTTGATTGTTGAATCAACATTTTTAAACCTGAAAACGATGCTTCCATTTGATTTATAATAGCTCCGTATGAAGCAAATTGAAGTGACATTTGTTCATATCTTGAATCTATAGTTTTCTCAGCAGTTTCTTTATCTTTTTTCAAAGTATTTTCTCTTGAAAGCATATTTAAATCATAATCTAACAAACTTTTTTTAATTCCAGAAATAGAGATAGTTTCATCTAAAATAGTAGCAATCCCAGGTTTTTCTGCAACACCAACAAATAAATTTTGTAAACTTTGTTTATCTGTTTTAGCTGCTTTTTCAAATTCTTGAGAATTAAACTTTAAATCACCATTTGTTTCATTAAAAGAGAACCCATAACTAAATATTGTAGTTTCACCGTTTCCTGTACCGAAAAGTGTGTTTTTGAGTTTAGACATAATATCTCTTAATGCACTTTTATCAGATATACTTGAATTCGCACTATAAAGTTCTTTGTCTATAGTTGCATTTAATTCATTATAGGCTTTTGCAAAACTTTCCATTTGTTTTGTTAATTGAGAATTATCTTCTTCAATATTAATAGTAGATTCTCCAATTTTTGTTGCAGAAATTTTTAGACCATCTACTGTCATATTATTTGAAGAACTTTGATAGTCTACACCATCAACTTTCATTTTCATATCTTGTGCTTTTAGAACATTATCAAATAATAAAGTACTTCCTGTCACAACTATTTTATTAGTTTCTCCTGTATTATCACTTTTTATAGATAATCTAAATCCAGTACTTCCTATGTCAGATAAGGAAGCTATTACTCCAGGTACTTGTTTATTTATTTCAGTAACTAATTCATCATAAGATAAATTTGTAGTGTCGAAATCTTTACCATTTATAGTCAAAATACCTTGATTTATTTTTTGATCTTTTAAATTAATATTAATAGGATCTCCACTTGTTTGCCAAACATCTTTTTGTGCAAGTTGTGTAACATTAACTGTTGTAAATCCAGTTTTTAATGCATTTAAATCTTCAGCATCAAACATTACAGCATCACCAGATGTTGTAGCTGATTTACTATTAAAAGCATGTGTTCCAGTTGTTTGATTCAAACTGAAAACTTTCACAGCAGCCAAAAGTTCATCAACTTTTGTTCCAATATTAGTCATAACTTCTCTTTCAGAAGTAAACTTTTCAAGTTTTGTTTCAATTGGAGTTAGAGTAGCTTTTTTTTCTGCAGTTTTTAATTTATCTATTAGGTCATTGTTTAGTGAAGATGCTTGTCCTGATCCTAATCCTAAAATTCCATTTGCCATTTTATTCTCCTAATATTAAATTATCTTCTCATACCCAAAATTGTTTGAATCATTTCATTAACTGCCGTTATTATTTGGGCATTAGCAGTAAATGCAGCTTGAAATTTCATTAGATTCAACATTTCATCATCTTTATCAACTTTTACAAGATTATTATAAGATGTTTCCAAAGATTTATAAATCGCTTCTTGTGTATCTTTTAAAAAATCATTACTTTCTTTATCAGCTGAAACTGTTATTCTTAAATCTCTAAAATAGTCATTTAATGATGCTTGATTAGAACTAGGGTTAGCTTGACCTTTACCATCAAAATTCAAATCTTTTTTCCATTGGATTGTTGCTAAATAATCAAGTTCTTCTTGTTTTAATTCATTCACTGCTTTTGAATTAAATTGTAAACTTTTTACATTAGTTCCTGAAAATAAACCTATTGAAGTAATACTTCCTAAGTTTTCATCAGTAGCTGCTTCTCCATAAATATATTTTCCTTCTGAAACCTTTATATATTTATCAGAAATATCAGAAAGCGTCATGGAAAAAGAGTCTAATCTATTTAAATATTGTTGATATTTATTGTTTTGCGAACTAGTACTCAGATTATCAATTTGAGCTTTCATAATTCCACTATTTAGATTAATTTCTCTCTCGTATATAGCAATTGTAACATCTGATTGAGCTGTTCTACTCTCTTGCTCATTTTTATACACAGATTCTCTTTTTTCAACAACTGGTGGACTGGCATTATCTCTTTTTTCAATACTAAATCTAGCATCAAATTTATTTTCGATACCAGGTAAATTTGATTCTATTCTTAAAAAGTTATCTTGTGCATTGTTTGTAATTTTTTTACCATCAGAATCTATAGAATAATCACCATTATACGCAGTTACAATTTCTTTTAGATTCGCATCACTGTTTATTAGATGAGTCATAACTCTAGTTAAATTATTTTCATCTACTGTAACATTTTGAAGACCATTTCCATCTCCTAAATCAGCTTGAATAGTACTTCCAATAGTTGCTGAGATAGAGTATTGATTATTTAGTTTAAATGTAACTATATCATTGTTATCTAAACTTTTTGGGGTTAAATCACTATTATATTTTAAAGAATCATAAATTTTAAGAGTGCTACCAGTTGTTGAATATTCAATATGATTGAATTTATCTACTTGACTCGTTTTTATTTCAAGAGCATTTATCTCTTGAACATTTGTATTGTTACTAATAACAGTTTGATCACCTATTTTTAATTCATAAAAATTTTTATCTCTGTTGACTTTTATATCAACATACTGAGAAAGTTCTAATTCAAGTAAGTCTCTTTTGTCAAGCAAATCATTTGTTGCAGTATTAAATTTTTGGATTTTTTCATTTACTTTTGCTATATCATTTAAGATACCATTTACTCTTTCAATATTAGTATTAAATTCTGTATTTTCATATTTTTGTTGATCTTCTATTGTTGTATATTTATTTTTCAAAGAATCAACTAAAATTTCCCCATTTCTTTTTAATTCACTTTTGTAAATTTCAGAACTAGGATTTGTTCTCAAGTTTTCTAATGATTGATAGTATCTATTTAATTCCGCAGAAAATCCACTCTCTTCAGTCTCTTTAAATACTGATTCAACACTTCCTATTAGATTTGATATTTTTGTAAAGTAGTTATCTTTAGAGTTTTCACTAATCATTTTGTCGTACATGTACTGTGATGTAACTCTTATTACACCATCAAAATATACACCACGACCAGTCATAAGACCGTTTACTTGACCAATTTCACTAAGATCGACCACTCTTTTTTTGTAACCAGGAGTATTTTCATTCGCTTGGTTATTTCCAATATTATCAATCGCATATCTAGAAGCATTAAGCCCCGTATGTGAAACACTTAATGTACCTAGCATTCTAACTCCTTTTCATAATATACAAAATTATATTATTACATTTCTTAATATTAGATTAAAATGGCCATATCGCTCTTAGCAATCTTGTACCCCATGGAGTATCCAAAATATCAGCTTCTGTTCCATCTTTTTCATATAAAATTTTTAAATCAGCCATTTGAGAGGAATTTATAGAATTATCCGAAGTAATATCGTAGGGTCTTATTATTCCACTTATTATAATAGTTTGTTTTTGTTCGTCTAGTAAAACTTCTTTTTTACCTTTTATAAAATAGTTACCATTTTGATAAGTCTCTTCAATAATAGCAGAAATTGTAGTTTGGAATTTCTCTGTTACTTGAGTTTTTACTTTACCTTTGTCTGATGTTGAACTAGCAGTATTGAAATTTACTCCCAAGCTTTTATTAAGTTTATTTGTGGCACTTGACATTGCGTCACCAAGTATCGCTCCTTCAGTAGTACCAAATACTCCTCCACCTAAATTGTTTTCTCTGTCACTAGTTAATTCTCTTTTACTATCTGTTTTAGAAGTCAAATCTTCATTTATTACTATTTGAATAATATCACCTAGCTGTAAATCTTTTTTATCTGCGAATAAAGAAGTTCCTTGTACTGAATATAAAGAGCCTTTATTCTTTCTTGCTTCGGGTTGTTTTTTAGGAGTTTGAACTTCTGGCTTCTCAAATTCTAAAGTAGGTTTAGATAAAGATGTACACGAAGTAAAAATAAATGCTAATAAAATTATAAATATACTATTTTTCATATAATCTACTTTTTAAAATAAAATTTATATCAACAGCAATTACTGTTTCATTAAGAGTTTTTTTAACCATTGCCATTGCTCCATATCGAACGAATAAAGCTTCCAAATTTGAATTTGCTTCACAAACAATTACGATTTTATTATCGATAATTTTAATAGTTCTTATATGCTCTTGTCCAACTAATTCAACAGCTTTTTCTACTTCAGATAAAATTGCTTTTTCGATATCTAATTTATTTTCAGAATCTTTAGATTCTTCTAATTTTAAAATTTCTTGATTCTCTTTTGTAAGTTTTATTTCTTCTTGATTTTGTTGATATTTTGAATAGAAAAAATAAGCTCCTGCTGCTAAAAAAATAGCAATAACAACTATTTTTAATAGTTTTAAGTTTTTATTTCTTTTAACAGCTACTATCATTATTTAATTACAAATGTTGTAAATAATACTGTTTTAACACTATCTTTTCCAAACTTTTTCTCAGCAGGAACATTATTTAAAACACCATTTATATCATTTACTAACTCATCTTTTAAAAGATTTTTTCCACCAACTGTTAATAATTCTTCAGAGCTTCTAGCACTAATTTGAGAGATTACAACATCTATAATTTCAGCTTTATACTCTTCAACAATTGCAGCAATTGTAGGTTCGGTACTTTTTATAGAGAAAGATAACTTCATAAGTTTTTCTTTTCCTCTTGAATCTGTAAGATTTAAAACAAGTTCATTTATATCTGCTTTAAAGCTCCCAGCTTCTCCAGCAGGAGATGAAGTTGTTTGTTCTACAGGAGCTTGATTTTGATTGTTACTTAAATTTGAAGTGTGATTATATAAAAAATAAAAACCTCCAGCAACTGCAATGATTAAAACAAAAATTAGTGCAATGAGGACTATCATTAATCCTTTTCCACTACCACCTTGATTTTTTACTTCAACATTATCATCTGCCATATCTATCCCTTTATTTATTCTTATTTTTATAATCTTCTAACAAGTGTGTAACAATAGAAGAGTGCGAAATATCCATAAATTTCAATATCTGTGTTACGTTATTTTCTTTTAATCTTAAGATTATAGCAAAAACATCATCAATTTTACCCTCGCTAATCATATTGTCAAAAATTTGTGCTGCATTCTTTGGTTTCATTCCATTATAAATTTTTGCTACTTTACTATCAACTTCTAGTTTAATCTCTTTTAAAATTTGTTCATTTTTATCATGTAGAGTTTTTATATCTTTTTTTTCTTTTTCAATTTGAGTTAGAATGTCTTCTAGTTCTTTTTTATTTTCTTGATATTCTTTCTCTTTTTCTTCATAAAAAGTGTTTAACTCTTTTTTTAATTCCATTACTTCAAGCTTTTGTCTAGTTAAAGAGCTACTTGTTTCTTGAGCATTAAGAAAAGTAAATATAAAAATATTAAATATAAAAATTAATTTAAGCACAAAATTTCCTCATTTTCTTATATATTTACTTTGGATAAATTCCTCAGTTGTTTCTTGTTCAAGTTTTAATTGTGCAGCTTTTGCTTCTATTCTTTGCTCTTCTAAAATGTATTTAAACTGTTCAGATTGTTTTTGAAGTTCAATTATCTCTTCAACTATTTTTTTCAGTTCTTCATTTAATTTCGCTTTTTCTGATTCCAATTTTGCAATATGAAGTTTCATTGTATCTTTATGCATTGTTAATATCATAAAATCAGCAATAGCACCATTTTTTTGTACAGTTGCACTTGAAATACTATTTTTAGTAAGTAAAATTTCTGCATCAATTTGATCTATTCTAGAATCAATTTGTGATTTTTGAATAAGCATTTGATCTGTTTGATTTTTTTTAAGATTGTATAATTTGTTTATCAAAATTATTCACCAAAAGTTAAGATGTTATTCCACAAATCAATTGTATATGTTCCAATGTGTTCTCCAACCCAAGGGAGTGTAATTAAGATAAATATAGAAACGATTATCATTTTTGGAACGAAGCTTAAAGATGCATCATTTACTTGAGTTACTGCTGAAAATATAGATATCACAAGTCCTATAATCATACTTACTATAAGTGATGGTAATCCTAAAATTAAGATTATTTTTACAGTGCTTTGAGCGATACCAATTAAATCCATATTAATCTTTTATTTTTATTGTAATTTCTAAAGTTTTGTTATTCAAAATTTTAGAGAAAAGTTTTGCCAAATCATCTACATTTGAACTGCTTATATTTACAACATCACTATTATTATTTAAAACTTCAACATTGTTATTTTGAATAGGTTTTTCAAAAGAATTTTGTTGTGCAGATTGTTCTAAATTTAAGGCATCAAGTAAATCTTTTTCATTAATTAAATCAAGTTCAGAAAAATCATCATTTGCCATTTCAACTCCTTTTGGTTCATCTTTTATTATTTCTTCATCAAATACTTTTGCTTCTTGAATTTTATTTAAAAGATTATTTAATTCAAGTTCTTTTGTAATATCTAGATTTTCAGTTTCAGCTTCTTTTTTATTATTTTTTTCTTCATTTAAAATCATATCAAGAAAATCTACATCCTCAAAAGATTCTTCGACGTTACTCTCAAAATTACCCTCAAAATCATTTTGTGAACTATCATCTATATCCATAAGGCTTTTAAGTAGTTCTTCATCATCTAAAGCACTACTAGTATCATTTACGATAGTATTATCATCATAATCAAATGATATATTATTTAATCCAAAATTGTTATTAAAATCAATATTGCTAGTATCATAACTATTTATTTTGTCATCATCTACAAAAAGATTTTCAAGTTCTGCTATACTACTATCTATATCTTTTTTTGTTGTATCTTCTTGATTTTTTACTAATAATTTTGATAGTTCATCGTCAAGAATAGTTTCACTATCTTCAATATTTTCTTTTGTTTCATTATTGTTTAAATTTATATTGAAATTATCATCATCGAGTATAATTTCTTGTTTGAAGTTTTCTGTAGTTGAATCTTCTTCTAAATTATTATTTAACTCTTCAATTGCTTTTTCTTGTTCATATTTTTTTAAAATATATTTTGGGATTTCTTCTAAAGAATCAACTGATAAATCAGCAATTCCACTATTTAGTAAGAATTCTTCTTCAATTGCGTCTTTTGGAGTAAGAAACTTTACTTTCTTTGCAAACGAATTCTTTTTAATTATTTTTGAGTCATCGATTAAAAAAATCTCTTTTGGATTTGCAGCTATTATTTCTTTTAGGGCTGTAAGACTTTCAATCTCTTTTATGAGATTATTTGCACCTAATTTTAATTTAATATTTGAATCAATTAAAGTTTTATGAATTTCTTTTTTAAAGTCTGGTGTTCCATATATATAAATATTCAATATTCTTGCCCTGCAAATATAGTTTACTAGCATTGATTATACCTTTTTTTATTAAAATTTTGATAAAATCTATATATTCTATTTTTGGAGATAAATATTGAGATATTTTTTTATAGTGATGTTTTTTGTTTCAAGTCTCTTTTCTCAAACTATCAAAGATATTTCAAATGTAATAGGAATAAGAGATAATCAATTAATAGGCTATGGATTAATAGTTGGACTTGCAGGAACTGGTGATAAATCAAAATTTACAATGCAAAGTTTACAAAATCTTCTTAGAAATTCATATATAAAAATTCCAGCAGGTGCTATAAATTCAAAAAATATTGCAGCAGTAATGGTTACTGCTGATTTACCTGCTTTTTCAAGGCAAGGTGATAAAATAAAAGTAAAAGTTTCAACAATCGGCGATGCAAAATCTATAGATAATGGTGAACTTTTAATAACTCAGTTAAAAGGTGTAGATGGAAATGTCTATGCTCTTGCTCAAGGTACAATTATTGCAAATGAAGCTAATAAAACAACAGGATTTATTTATGATGGAGCAACTGTTGAAAATGAGATAGAATATGACTTCCAAAATGAAAAATCTATCCAGTTAAGTTTATTAAAAAGTTCTGCTACAAATGCTGATTTGATTGAAACAAAAATAAATGAAAAATTTGGTAAAAAATTAGCAACTGCAATTGATACAAGAACTATCGAAGTTGAAAAACCTACTAATATGTCAATTGTAAAGTTTATTGCTATGGTTCAAAATATAGAACTTGATTCAACATTCAAGAAAAAATTAATTATTGATATAAATAGAGAATCTGTTATAACTGGAGGAGATGTTGTAATAGATCCAGTTACAATTGCAAGAGGAAGTTTTACTATAAGAATTAGTAAAACACCTTTAAATCCAGAAGAGTGGGATGACATGAGAAAAAATCCTGGGATGAATATTGGTGATGATGTAAAAATAGCAGACAAAGCAATTGTAAATATAGATAATGCGATGATAAATACAAAAGCAAATCCAACAGTTTCTGATTTAGTAAGATCGATGAAAGTTATGAAACTTCCAATGAGTGAAATTATTGATACCTTGAAACTTATAAAAGAGATGGGTGCAATGGATGTTGATATAGAAGTAAGAGGGTAAATATGGCTGAATTCTTAAGTCAAGATGAAATAGATGCTCTTTTAGATATTGCTGAGCAAGGAGAGGACTTTGATGGTACAAGTCCTCTAGATAAAGTAGTATCTAAAGAGAAGAATTACTCTATATATGACTTTAAAAAACCAAATAGAATTACGCCTGATCAATTAAAAGCATTTTCAACTATGCATGATAAGATGTTAAGAGATTTTATAAATGAATTATCTTCAATGCTTAGAAAGCTAGTAGATGTGAAGCTTACTTCAATAGAACAGATGACTTATGGAGAGTTTTTACTCTCTATTCCTCAAGTTACATCTTTAAATACTTTATCTTTTAAGCCACTTGATGGAAGATTGGTTGTTGAGTGTAATCCTGGAATTTCTCATAAAATTATTGCTGATTTACTTGGAAGTGGAGCTGTAAATACTTCTGATAATATAGATAGGGAACTAACAGAAATTGAAGTTGAGATATTGGAGCATTTTTATAAAATGTTTATCAAAATCATGCATAAAACTTGGGGTGAAGTTACAAGTTTAAATTTTAAAATAGAATCAAAAGATACAAATGCAAATGCTATACAGATAGTTTCAGATCATGAGGTTGTTCTTCTTGTGGTTTTAGAGATAATTATAGATGAAGATTCAGGATTTTTCTCTATTTGTTATCCAGTTTCATATTTTGAATCTCTATTAGATAAAGTTGTGGAGAAGGTATTTACAGAAAATAGTAGTAGAAAATCTAGCAGAAAAAGAGATATAAAAACTTTGATTGCTGGTGCTAAAATGGAAGTAGAGGCTATTATGGCAGAAACTGAGCTTAGTGCAAGAGATATTTTAAATTTAAAAGAAAATGATGTAATAGTTTTTTCAAAGAATGCCACATCCTCATCTTCTACAATTTATATAAATAAAAAAGAGAAGTTTTCTGCTGTTTGTGGACTTTCAAATAATAGAAAAGCTATTCAGATAAAAGCAAATCTTGATAGAGAGAAACAAGAAACTTTAGATAACTTAAGAGCTATGAGAGAAGAAAGAGAAGAAAGGGCAAGGGAACAAGCTGAAAATATTAGAAGACTTCTAGCTAAAAAAGTTTAATTTAAATATCCAAATTTAATAAAAAATCTATTCATTACCTAGATAATTTTTAACATTTATTAATATAAAAAAAAGGTTGAGCCGAAGCCCAACCTTGTAGAAAAAAAGTTTTATACTCTAAAAAAATTAGAATGTATAAGCAACTTGGATTCTTCCTCTATTTTGATCCATAACTTTATCACCAGAATCATACTCTTTTTCTGTATATGTACCATATCTTAAGTATGTACTTAAGTTTTTAGACATTTTGTAAGTTAATTGACCATAAACTTCTTCAGCTTTGATATCTTGAATTAAAACTGCTTTATTTGTATCTTTTGATTTTAAGTTACCATAATTTAAAGTAAAGTTTAGGTTATCTAAAATATCAGCACCTAAAGCAGCTTGCCAGAATTTAGCATCAGCTACACCGTTAGATGTAATTGCCCATCCAAGAGAAGTATTTTTAGCATCTTGATCAAGTGCAGTTAAACCACCATCTTTACCAGTTTGTGTATAAGCAAGTCTAGCATTAACGATAGAGAATTTACCATCTGCAGCAAGTCTAAACATAGAGTTACTATCTTCTAATCCACTTAAAGGACTTCTGTTATTGTTAGATAAATCTAAAGTAACATATCTAGCTTCTAAACCAATTTTTGCATCTTCTGCTAAATCAAGTTTCCCTGTAGCTGCTAATGTAAATGTATCAAAACTTTCTTGGTGACCTAAATACCAAGCTTCAAGTTTAACGAAATCTAAATCACCTTGAACAGTAGCAACATAAATGTCATCTCCACCATTTAAAATACCAGCATTTAAACCTTGAGTACCATTAATTTCAGTTGCATTATTTACATTTGAGTTATTGAAATAACCTGCTCCAAAAGTTACAGGATTAATAGTTGTAAGTGCTAAGATACCAGTTCCAGTTTGCTCATTTCCATTAATATCAACAGCAACTGTATATGGAGTAGTTAAACCCATTTTACCAATATTGATAACTGTATTAGGAACAGCTGTTAAACCAAAGTATGCATTTGATAAAGAAACGTCAGCTTGTCCATCAGCACCCTCTTTGTTGTCAGAGTTATTTTCTTTACCTGAATTTAAAGAAACAAATCCTCCATTAGTTTGAGAACCAACTATAAATCTTGAATTAAATTTAACATAATCATTTACTTTTGAAGATAAATTAAAACCGATTTTATATTTGTTAGATTCACTATTGTCTCTATCAGATGTTACAACACCATTTGATGTTTTTTCTTTATTATGAAAGTTGTCATATCTGTAAACTACTGATCCAGATACTTCTACATCTTTGATTGCTTGCTCTAAAGGTTGAGCATTAGCTGTACTAAATCCAGCTACAGCAACAGCAGCAACTAAACTAATTTTTGAGATTTTTCTCATGTGTTTTCTCCTAAAATTTCGAAATTTTAATCGATTAACCAAAATGTATAATTATTTGGTCCACCGTTGCAGGCATTTTATATGAGTTAAAATTAAACTTTTCTTAATCTTTGTTATTTTTAGTTAATTTTCTGTTAATTTAAGCCCAATTTTAAATTAAAAGTAAACAATGCTATTTTATTGTTAGTATATGGAGAAAAATTATTTTTTTGAAAGATTTATAAATGAGTAAAAATTTACTCATTTAATGGTTTATTTATAGCTTTTTCATAGTATTTATTTAAATCAAATAGTCCATATTCAAGTGAATTTTGATGTTTAAACTCTTTATTAAAATAATCATAAGATTCCCAAAAATTTGGATTTGCTCTATTTACAGTATATTTTAAAAATTTGTTATTATATGTATCATTATTTTCATAATTTTGAATTAAATCAAAGAAATCATATAAATCATCTTGATTTACATTTATAAATATATTTGGATAAGAACCAATAAATCCTTCTATAAAGTCAATATCATCTTTTGTAGGATCTAGCCTTGATTCTTCATCAAACATTAAAGCTACATTTTTATGCCATCTATTTACTATTAAAGAGTAAATCAAACTCTCTTTATTATTTAAAATAATTCTAATAAAAGCCACATTTGCTCCTCTTCCTACAAAATGTTGTATAACTTTTGATACATTTGGTGTAGAAAGAGATCTTAATGTTTCTTGTATTTCATATTTTGAATTGTAAGAAACTTTAAGAGGAAGTGGTGTGTAATTTTTTTCTACAAAATTTATAGGATCTTTTTTTGTATCTGTATATTCTAAAAGATCTTCTACAAATTCAAACTTGTAATCTTTTGTTTTAAATTTTATTCCTGTTTCATTAGAACTTGGAGTATAAGTAGTAAGATATTTTGCAAGCCAACCTAAATACCATGAGTTGAAGTAATCAATTCTACTTTTTTGAGGCAGAAATTCTAAAAAATTACTCTCTCCTTCGACTCTTAATCTATCCATATGAGTTCTTACTAATAATTGATGAGCAGTATTTCCAAATACATCAAATCCTGCTACAAGAGAGTAATATATTCTTTCTAATAAAGGATAATCTATAACCCAAAGAGTTTTTGGAATATTTCCTAAAGCACCTTTATGAAGTGATGCTGAATCAAAGTGTCTATAAACAGTAAGAATAGAATCATTATTTGAACTATCTCTTAAATAATTTAATTTTAAACCATCTTTATAATACTTTTTATATAAAGCAGCTCTATTCTCTTGATAAGTTTTAGTCTCTTTCTCTTTTCCTAGATTTTTAAAAGTTTGAAATAAACTAGGGTCTTCTCCCAATTGATTTGGTATTTTTAGATTTTCAAAATTATTTTTTAAAAAATTCTTATCAATTACACTCAAATCGTATTTTGGATCCATAAATGCAACCCAAAAATGATCTTGAATTACATTTAAAGCAATTTGACCTCTACAAACAGGACCTTTAATAAAAGTATTTATAAAGAAATATATATCTTTTAACATAAATTCATAACGACTAACTGCTGGAATTTGTTTGAATACTTCAATAGCATTTGGACTAGTTTTTTCATCATAATTAATAAGATATGGTTCTTCATCCCAAGTTCGTTTGATGAATATATCATTGTAAAATTTTAATTTTTCTTCATCAAATTTATAAACCATGTGAGTTTTATGAACAATTGTTGAATTTACTTTTTGAAGTCTATAATAAAATGGTTCTTCGATTTTGTCGTAAGGAAATCTTGTAGCTATTATTTTTGGTGATTTCCCAGGAGGTGTACTTGAACGAATAAGTTCATAAAAATTATTACTTGTTTCATCAAAATATACATGTGCTAAGAATAGATGTTCATATATATATCTTGCTGTAACTTTGTGTTTTATTCCTTGATTATTTAAAAAATCTTCAAACTTTTCTATTTTATCTTTTTCAAAATCTGGAATTTTCAAATTTTTTGTATCATCTTTTGCTCCAAAATCAAGCCAAGTCATGAGAGTATTGTATTCTTGATTACTAATTCCTGGAAAACCATATGGCATAGCTTTATGAGGATTTTTATAAAAATAATCTTCAAGTTCAGTTTTGTTTTTTACACAAGTTAATTTTTCAGTTTCAGGAGAGTATTTCCCAGTAATTTCTGGATTTAATTCTTTTTGAAATAAGTACTGCATCATAATTGATTCATTAGAATCTTCATCTTTATCTATAACAGAAGTAAAATTTTTTGATCTCCAATCTTTTGTAGATAATGCATCTATAAAAAGTCTTGTAGGTTCAGTTGCACTTAATCTTTGAGCGTAAACTTCATTTTTTGAGCTACCTCTATCAAGTCCTTCAAATGAATCTAATTTTAGTTGGCAAGGTGAATTATAGCAAGAGTGACAAGATACACAACGATTGTCAAGTATTGGTTTTATATCTTTTGAAAATGATATAGGTTTTTCAATTTTCTCATATTCTACTTCATCTAGCTCTTTATTTGAACAAGCAGTAAATAAAAGAGTAAACAGTAAAATTATTAAAAGATGAAGTTTCATAATAGCCCCTAAGTATATTTTGTAATTATTATATTAAAACTTTATTTTTAAAGTGCTTTTTGCTAAAATCCAAAACTAAAATAAAAGGAAAAATATGCAACATTTAATACGAACTTCTGATTTTACAAAAGAGGAAATTTTAGATATTTTTAATGATGCTAGAGGTTTTTTAGATTTTAAACCTTGTGATATTTTAAAAGGTAAAATTATTGTAACTTTATTTTTTGAAAACTCTACAAGAACTAGAAGCTCATTTGAAATTGCTGCAAAAAGGCTGGGAGCTGAAGTTGTAAATCTTGATGTTGGTACATCTTCAACAAAAAAAGGTGAAACGATGTACGACACGGTTGCAAATATAAATGCTATGAAACCAGATGCTATTATTATTAGACATAGTGAGTGTGGATTACCTGAAAGTTTAATAGGATATGTTGATTGTCCAATAATAAATGCTGGTGATGGTAGACATTCTCATCCTACTCAAGCTTTATTAGATTTATTTACTATTTATGAATATTTTGGTGGGAAAACTGAAGGTAAAAAAATAGCTATTGTTGGAGATGTTAGAAATTCTAGAGTTGCTGGAAGTAACAGAAGATTATTACCTAGATTTGGAATAGATGTAAATTTAGTTGCACCAGATTGTTTTAAATATGAAGGTAATGAATTTAAACAATTTAGTACAATCGATGAAGTAATTGATGATATGGATATTGTAATGAGTTTAAGAAG
Source organism: Aliarcobacter cibarius (assembly GCF_013372265.1). Lineage (NCBI taxonomy): Bacteria > Pseudomonadati > Campylobacterota > Epsilonproteobacteria > Campylobacterales > Arcobacteraceae > Aliarcobacter > Aliarcobacter cibarius. The sequence continues at coordinate 1,939,470 of NZ_CP054051.1, read as the reverse complement.
TCAGTTAGAAAGACATAACATTACGTATTTCGAATCTTTACAAGAGTATGCAAGAGATTTTTGTATAACTTCTGATTTAATGGACAGAAAAGAGTTTTTACTTTTACATCCAGGACCTGTAAATAGAAATATTGATATTACTGATGATGTTTTAAAACACCCTAGATGTAAAGTATTAGAGCAAGTTACAAATGGTGTTGCTATTAGAGCGGCTATCTTAAAAAAATTAATACTTAGATAAATTGGACAATATAAAAGAATTATTAAACAAATATGGCTCTTTAAAAGAGCCTTTTTTGTTTTTACTATCTTACGACTTAAAAAACTTTCATATAAAAAAACTAAATAATCTTGATGAAGATATAAAATATGAAATAAATAGTTTTGGAAATAAATTTAAAAAAGAGTATTTCTTAAATAAATTTCCAATATCATTTTTTGAATATAAAAATATGTTTGAAAAAATACAAGAAGAGATAAGAAGTGGAAATAGCTATCTTTTAAATTTAACTACACAAACAAAAATAGAGACAAATCTTAATCTAGATGAAATTTATGAATATTCTAATGGTTTATTAAAATTAAGAGTTAAAATGAATGATTTAGATTTTGTCTGTTTTTCTCCTGAGAAATTTGTAGAAATTAATGATAATAAAATATATACATACCCTATGAAGGGTACTATTGATTCATCTATTGAAAATGCAAAAGAAGTTTTATTGAATTGTTCAAAAGAAAAAGCTGAGCATACAATGATTGTTGATTTACTAAGAAATGATTTAGGAAGAGTTGCAAAAAATATAAAAGTAGAAAAATTTAGATTTTTTGAAAAAATAGAGTTAAAAAATAGAGGACTTTATCAAACAAGTTCAAAAATAAGTGGAGTATTAAAAGAAGATTGGAAAAATAATTTAGGAGATATATTTTTAGATCTTCTTCCTGCTGGTTCTATTACAGGAACACCTAAAAAATCAACGGTTGATATTTTAAAAAAAATTGAAAATTATGATAGAGGTTTTTATACAGGAATTTTTGGAATTTTTGATGGAGAAAATCTTCAAAGTTTTGTTTTAATAAGATTTATTGAAAATATTAAAAATGAACTTTTTTATAAGAGTGGGGGTGGAATTACTATTGATAGTGATGAAAAACTTGAATATGAAGAACTTATAAATAAAGTTTATTTACCATTTTAAAGAGGTTAATATGTATTTTGAAACAATCAAATGTGAAGATTTTGAAGTTTATAATTTAGATTATCACAATAAAAGAGTTGCTAGAACTATTGGGAAGAATTTAAATTTACAAGAGTATATTAATCCACCAACAAATGAGCTTTTAAGATGTAAATTGGTTTATGATGACAATGAAATTTTAAATGTTGAATATTTTACTTATAAAAAAAGAGAATTTAAAAATTTTAAAATAATATTTGATGACAATATAGATTATTCAAAAAAATATCTAAATAGAGATACTTTAGATAAATTATATGAAAAAAGAGAAGATTGTGATGATATTATTATTATAAAAGATGAAATTATTACAGATACTTCAATAGCAAACATAGCAATACTTTATGATGATATTTGGATTACTTCAAAAAAATGTTTATTAGAAGGAACTACAAGAGCTAGATTGATTGAAGATAAAAAGATTATAGAAAAAGATATATCTTTAAACATGTTATATAAAGCTAAGAAAATTGCAATTTTTAATGCAATGTTAGATTTTATTGAATTAAATGATTATTCATTTAAATTATAAACTCTATATAAAAGTTTTTCCCATTTATTCTCTTTTCCCCAATTTAGATTTATTTTTTTTGTAAAATTTTTATTTGTTAAGTAGTAAGAATCTATTTCATTAAATGCAAATTTTGGAATTAAATCTACTCTTCTTGTAAGTGGAATTACAAGTGAACTCAAATTGTCCAAAACAAGTGGTGATTCATTTTTATTTTCACTATATAATAAAACCATGTGACTTCCATTTCTAGCTTTTACGTCAACAACTGCAAAATATAGATTTTCTTTTTTTATTCCTAATTCTAATAATGTAAAGTATTTTGCTATTGCGTAATCTTCACAATCACCATGCCCATTTATTAGAAACTCTTTTGGAGTAGCCCAATAATCATCTATACCAGAGCTTTTATTATCAAATTGTGGTAGTATTTTGTTTATAAAAGTATTTGTGTGAGATAACTTTCTTATTAAATCATAATTTTCAATTTTTACTTTTAATTCATCATATTTTTGTAATCTTTTTTCAATAAAAGATTTTTTATTTGAATTATTTATTGTTTTATAGTCTTTCTCATTTAATTTAAATTCATAAGCTAATAAAAAATTTGATAAAAGTGTAATAAGGATAATTAACTGTTTCATAAGATATAATAACAAAAATTTTCTAAAAGGAACACATTTTGCTAGATGATATTGTAGAGAGTTTGGATTATAAAATATTGATTGAAAATCAAATTAAAGAGCAGTTATCTTTTTTATTATTAAAAGATCAAAAATTTTCAATAGTTTTAAATGTTGAGAAAATAAGTTTTAATCCAAAACTACCAAAACATATAATGGATAAGATTAATCATTTTGCATTATTTTCTTTATCAAATTACACATATAGTACAATAAATTTAGATGATAGTTTTTTAACATTTGAAACAGGTTTTGGTGAAGAAAATATAGGTAGTATTTTAACAGTGCCTTATTACACTATTTTACAAATTATTGTTGAAGATAAAGTTATATTTATAAATCATACAGCGGCAGTAGATAGTTTTAAGTCAGAAAAAATAACAAGAAATTCTGCAGATGTATTTAAAAATAATCCTAAGAATAAAAAATTTAATAGTTAAAAAGTGGTGTTAAACCACTTTTTATTTTTTTGGAGAGAACTTAAATAAAGCACTTCCCCATGTAAGTCCACCACCAAAGGCATCAAATAAAATAGTATCACCTGATTTTATTCTACCTTCCTCGAACGCATAGTTCATAGCCATAGGTATTGATGCAGCTGATGTGTTACCATATTTATCAACAGTAACTACTGTTTGTTCGTCATTGATATTTAAAGCTTCACCAACTGCTTTTATGATTCTATAATTTGCTTGATGAGGTATAAAGTGAGTAATGTCTTTATTTGAAAGTCCATGTTTTTCAAGCATTTTTACAACATCTGAAGTAAGAGTTTTAACAGCAAGTTTAAACGTTTCATTACCTTTCATACTTATACAAGCCATTTTTGAATCTAGAACTTCTTGTGAACATGGATTTTTACTTCCCCCACCAGCAGTTTTTATCAAGTCTTCATAAGTTCCATCACTTGAACATTGAACATCAATAATTGCTTCACTTTTATCATTTGTTGCACTAATAATAGCTGCTCCTGCTCCATCACCAAAGATAAAACAAGTAGTTCTATCTTCATAATTTAAGATAGAACTATATTTCTCGGCACCAATAATTAATACATTTTTTTTCATGCCAGATTCAATAAAAGCTTTTGCAATACCTAAAATATAAACAAAACCAGTGCATGCAGCACTTACGTCAAATGCCATAATATTAGGTAAGTTTAATTTTGATGCAATTAAACAAGCAGTAGATGGCATACATAAAAAATCTGGTGTTACAGTAGCACAGATTATTAAATCTATATCTTCTTTATTTATTCCTGCTCTAGAAATAGCAACTTCAGCTGCTTTTGTACCTAAGTCAGAAGGTGCTTCATCTTTTTCAGCTAATCTTCTTTCCTTTATACCAGTTCTTTTTGTAATCCACTCATCAGTAGTGTCAATGATTTTCTCAAAATCTGCATTTGACATAATTCTAGGTGGTATATAAGCTCCAATTGATCTAAAAGCTGCATAATTCATTACATTTTCCTTTAGTATTAAAGAGTATCTTCTTTAGTACTATATTTTACTAATCTTTGTTCAATAATACTATCTAAGTTTGAACTAGCCGCATTTATTGCTTGAAAGATTGCATTTTTTATTGCTTTAGGGTTTGATTTTCCATGGGAAATTATTACAGGAGCTTTTACACCAAGTAGTGGAGCACCACCATATTCAGCATAATCAACTCTTACTTTTAAGTTTTTGAAAACTTTTCTCATTAAAACTGCACCAGCAATAGAAATGAGTGATCTTTTCAAACTTTTTTTAATAATTTTACCAATAGTGTCTGCAACACCTTCAGCTGTTTTAAGTAGAATATTTCCTACAAAACCATCACAAACAACAACATCTACAGTACCTTTGAAAATATCACTACCTTCTACATTTCCACCAAAATTAGGAATTTTTGAAAGTAACTTGTAAGCTTCTTTTGTTACCTCATTCCCTTTACTTTCTTCTTCACCATTACTTAATAATCCAATAATTGGTTCATCAAGTCTTAATACAGATTGAGCATAAGCTTGACCCATAATGGCAAATTCAAATAGATTTTTTGCATCGCTATCAACATTTGCCCCAACATCTAGTACTAATGTGTTTTGATTTTCACTTGTAGGCATTAGTGTAGCAATAGCAGGTCTTGAAACACCTTTTATTCTTCCAATTCTTAATGTAGCTAATGACATAGTAGCTCCTGAATGACCTGCTGATACAACAGCATCAGCTTTACCTTCACGTACTAATTCAATTGCCTTATAAATTGTTGATTCTTTTCTTTTTAATGCATCTGTCGCACTATCATGCATTGAGATTACATCTTCTGATTCAAGTATTTCTATTCTGTTTAAGAAAGTAGGTGGTATAAGTTTTAAAAGTTTTTCTTTATTTCCAACAGCTATAGCTGTAAAATTTATATTGTTTCTAAGAGCTTCTATAAGCCCTTCAACTATAGGTTCAGGACCGAAGTCCCCACCCATTGCATCAATTGCAATCTTCAACATTAGTTTTTATATTCACCAGTGTTTGGATTTACCATGTGAGGCATTTTCCAAGAACCATCACTATCTTTAACTGGTTTTTTTAATGTAATTTTGTAATGAGTTCTTCTCATTGCTGATCTTGAGTGTGATACTCTTCTCTTTGGTACTGCCATATTATTCTCCTTAAAATTCTTTTTCGAAAAGCTGATTATCTTCTAAGCAGTTTTTACAAATATGATAATCACTTTTTATACTATTTAATTCACTTTCAATTATTTCATCAAAGTCAATCAAACTATTTTCTATTTCTATTACTAAAAATTCTTCATCGTCACCTTTATATACTCCATCACTCAGAAGAAGTTTTAACTGTTCATCAAGTGAAAAAGGTTCAGAAGACCCACATCTAGAGCAATCGATATCAATTATGCCCTTTAGATTTGCTTCAATTTTTACTAAAGATGATGAAATTCTACAAAAAGTACCTTCAATTTTAACTGAATTAAAAGAAGTTTCTAATTCTTTTTTTGTAGTTGGTACTTTTTTAAACTCTATTTTCATATATTATTAACAAATTTCTCTTTGTGCAAAAAAGAAAGCAATTTCTATTGCAGCATTTTCTAATGAATCTGAACCGTGAACTGCATTTGCATCAATTGAATCAGCAAAATCTGCTCTGATTGTACCAGCAGCAGCTTCTTTTGGATTTGTTGCACCCATTAATTCTCTATTTTTAGCCATTGCATTTTTACCTTCTAAAACAGAAACTACAACTGGTCCAGAGATCATGAATTCAACTAAATCTTTGAAGAAAGGTCTACTTGCATGAACAGCATAGAATGCTTCTGCATCTGCTTTTGAAAGTTGTAATTTTTTTGTAGCAGCAATTCTTAAACCAGCTGATTCAAATCTGTCTAAGATTTTTCCAACTACATTTTTTGCTACAGCATCTGGTTTGATGATTGATAACGTTTGTTCCATCTTTTATCCTCTTTAAATTTTTAAGTCGCGGATTATATCGAAAAAAATAAAAAAAGACAAGTAAAAAATACTTGTCTTTATAATAATTTATTTAAAATGTTTTGAAATTATTCAATTACAGGAGTTCCTGCAGTTCCTCTATCGTCTTTTTCAATTTTACTTGAACCAACTTCATCCCAAACTATACAACCTTCTGTTGGACATGCATCTGCACATGCTGGGGCATCGTTATGTCCTACACACTCTACACACTTATCTTTATATACATAATATATATCTTCACCTGTTGGATTATCATCATTATCAACTATGGCACCAACTGGACATTCGTCTAAACAAGCATCACAGCTGATACAAATATCAGTAATTAAAACAGCCATTTTAGTTCTCCTAAATAATTTTGGATAACTTTAACAAACAATATATAAAATTAACTTTAATTTTGCAATAGATGATAAAAATTATTATTAAATAAATATTTTTATTTTTAAGCTAAATATAAATTTTATTTGATACAATTTCAGCATATAAAAAATTAAATAAAAGGAATAGAATATGTTAGTAACAAAAAAAGCACCAGATTTTACAGCAACGGCAGTGTTAGCTGATGGAACAATAGTAGAAGATTTTAACTTATATAAAAATATTGGAGAAAAAGGGGCAATCTTATTTTTCTGGCCACTAGACTTTACATTCGTATGTCCATCAGAAATTATTGCATTCTCAAAAAGAACAGATGAATTTAAAGCAAGAGGAATTAATGTAATTGGTTGTTCAGTAGATTCTCAATTCTCTCACTTCGCATGGAGAGAAACTGCAGTTGAAAATGGTGGAATTGGAAGAGTTAAATTTCCAATGGTAGCAGACTTAAATAAACAAATTGCAAAAGATTATGATGTTTTATTTGGTGAGTCTGTTGCATTAAGAGGATCTTTCTTAATAGATAAAGATGGAACAGTAAGACATGCAGTAGTTAATGATTTACCATTAGGAAGAAATGTAGATGAGATGATCAGAATGGTAGATGCAATGTTGTTTACAAATGAATATGGTGAAGTATGCCCAGCAGGATGGCAAAAAGGTGATGAAGGAATGAAAGCAGATAAAGATGGTGTAGCTAATTACTTAGCTAAAAATGAAGGTAAATTATAATATCTGTTTAAATGAAGGGATACTAAATTTTAGTATCCCTTTTTTATTTTCTTGACAAATTTAGAAATATTAACTAAAATTGTCCTTTTACTTTTAAAAAAAATCTCAAAAAAACTACAAAACTACATAATTTTATGTGAAATCAAAGGCAAATATACTCATGGAAGAGTCTAAAGAAGAAATAAAATCAAAAACTACAAAAAAAACAAGAACACATATACCTGTTGATGGTTACAAGATAGAACAACTAAGAGAGTTACCTATAGAAACTCTTCTTGACATTGCAAATGATCTAGATGTTGAAAATCCTCAAGAATTAAAAAGACAAGATTTAATGTTTATGATACTTGCATCTCAAATTGATGCTGGTGGATTTATTCTTTTTACAGGAATTTTAGAAATAAAAGAAGGTGGCTTTGGATTTTTAAGAGCAATTGATGGAAATTTTTCAGATACTTCAAATGACTCTTATGTAAGTGCTACACAAATTAGAAAATTTGCATTAAGAACAGGTGATATTGTAACTGGGCAAGTTAGACCTCCAAATAAAGATAGTGAGAAGTATAATGCCCTTTTAAAAATTGAAGCTATAAATTATCTTCCCGTAAAAGATTCAAAAAATAGACCATTATTTGATAACTTAACTCCTTTGTACTCAACAAAAAAATTTAATTTTGAATATGAATCACAAAAAATGACAGGAAGAATGCTTGATTTATTTGCTCCTATGGGGAGAGGTCAAAGAGGATTGATTGTTGCTCCACCAAAAACTGGTAAAACAGAATTATTAAAAGAACTAGCTCATGCAATAAGTAAAAATCATCCAGAAGTTACTTTAATGGTTCTATTAATAGATGAAAGACCAGAAGAAGTTACTGATATGCAAAGAAGTGTAAAAGGTGAAGTTTACAGTTCAACATTTGATTTACCTGCTCAAAATCATGTAAGAGTTGCTGAAATTGTTATTGAAAAAGCAAAAAGACTTGTTGAAATGAAAAAAGATGTTGTTATATTACTTGATTCAATTACTAGACTAGCCAGAGCTTACAATACTGTAACTCCAAGTTCTGGAAAAGTTCTTTCTGGTGGAGTTGATGCAAATGCACTTCATAAACCAAAAAGATTTTTTGGAGCAGCTAGAAACATTGAAGAAGGTGGAAGTTTAACTATTGTATCAACTGCTTTAATAGAAACAGGTTCAAAAATGGATGAAGTTATTTTTGAAGAATTTAAAGGAACAGGTAACTCTGAAGTAGTGCTAAGTAGAAATGCTGCAAATAAAAGGGTATATCCAGCTCTTGATATCATTAAATCAGGTACAAGAAAAGAAGAACTTCTTTTATCTTCAGATATATTACAAAAAACATGGATTTTAAGAAATGCTATTTCGCAAATGGATGAAGTTGAAGCACTTAAATTCTTATATTCAAAAATGCAAAAAACAAAAAATAACGAAGAATTTTTTGCATCTATGAATGAATAAAACTTTATTTTAGCTTAAAAATGTCTAAAAAAGTAAAATATTTATAAAATTGTAGATATTTTACTTGAAATTTAAACAAAATTAAATAAAAACTCTGATACAATCCTTCTCCGAAATTTGAACAAAAGGAAGGAAAATGGCAAATATCAACGAACTTTTAGATTATCTAAAAAGAACAAGTCCTGGGCAAGATGAGTTTCATCAAGCTGCTGAAGAAGTTTTACACTCACTAGAACCACTATTTGAAAAATATCCAAAATATAAAGATAATAAAGTTTTAGAAAGATTAGTTGAACCTGAAAGACAAATCATGTTTAGAGTTACATGGGTTGATGATAAAGGTGAGATCCAAATCAATAAAGGGTATAGAATCCAATTTAGTTCGACTTTAGGACCATACAAAGGTGGGTTAAGATTTCACCCAACGGTAAATACTGGAATTATTAAATTTTTAGGATTTGAACAAATCTTTAAAAATGCTTTAACTGGTCTTCAAATTGGTGGTGGAAAAGGTGGAAGTGACTTTGATCCAAAAGGGAAAAGTGACAATGAAATAATGGCATTTTGTCAAGCTTTCATGACTGAATTACATAGACATATCGGTTCAACAACAGACGTTCCTGCAGGGGATATTGGAGTTGGTGGAAGAGAAATTGGATATATGTTTGGTATGTATAAAAAACTTGCAAATGTGTATGATGGGACTTTAACTGGTAAATCTTTAAAATGGGGTGGATCACTAGCTAGAACAGAGGCAACTGGATATGGTTGTGTATATTTTGCAAAAAATATGTTAGATGCTAGAGGAGAAACTTTAAAAGGTAAAAGATGTGTAGTTTCTGGATCAGGAAACGTTGCCATTTATACTATTGAAAAACTTTATCATTTAGGTGCATTACCAATTACTTGTAGTGATTCAAAAGGTATGATTTTAGACGAAGAGGGAATTGATTTAGACTTATTAAAAGAGTTAAAAGAGAATCAAAGAGCAAGACTTACAGAATATGTAAAATATAGAAAAAATGCAAAATATATTCCTGTTGAAGATTATCCAAAAGGAAGAAATGCAGTTTGGTCTGTTCCTTGTTATGCTGCTTTCCCAAGTGCAACTCAAAATGAGTTAAATTTAGAAGATGCTAAAGAACTTATTAAAAATGGTTGTAAATGTGTAAGTGAAGGTGCTAATATGCCATCAACAAATGAAGCAGTTGAATATTTTGTTGCAGAAAAAATTGCTTATGGACCAGGAAAAGCTGCAAATGCTGGTGGTGTTGCTACAAGTCAATTAGAAATGGCACAAAATGCAGCAATGATTTCTTGGACTTTTGAAGAAGTTGATGCTAAGTTAGAGCAAATTATGTATGGAATTTTTCAAAGAGTAAGCAAAACTGCTGAAGAATTTGGTGAGCCTACAAACTTTGTTTTAGGAGCAAATATTGCTGGATTCAGAAGAGTAGCTGATGCTATGATAGAACAAGGTATTATTTGATAAATATAATATCAAAACTTAAGGATTTTTCCTTAGGTTTATAAAAAACTTTCTTTACTATAAAACTACACAAAATATAATAATCAAATTTGAAAACTTAAATGTCATTTCCTTTAGTTCAATTAAAATTTTAAGTTTTCAATTTGTGAAATATCTACTATTAACTCAAACCTTTTTAACAATTTAGTTATATCTTTTTAGCTATAATTTTGCCAATTTTTCAATAAGGAAATATTTGAAAGTAGGACTTTTTGACTCAGGCCTTGGTGGTTTAACTGTATTAAATGCTATTGCAAAAACATTAAAAGGTGCAGAAATATTTTATATAGCAGACACTATGTATGCACCTTATGGAGATAAAAGTAAAGAAGAAATATTTGTTAGATGTGACAAAATAACAAAATTTTTACTAGAAAATTATGGAATAGATGCACTAGTTGTAGCATGTAATACAGCAACATCAGTTATAATAAAACATTTAAGAGATAAGTTTCCATTTTTGATAATAATTGGTATAGAACCAGGAATTAAACCAGCAATAAGTAAAACAAAAACTGGAAATATTGGTATTTTGGCTACAGCTTCTACTTTAAAAGGTGAAAAATATCGATTATTAGTTGATGAACTTACTAAAACGCATGATGTAAAGCTTTATGAACAAGCTTGTGTAGGTCTAGTTCAGCAAATTGAGAAAGGAGAAACTTCTACTTTACAAACTTATGATATGCTTGAAAATTGGTTAAAACCAATGCTTCATAATAATGTTGATACAATAGTTTTAGGTTGTACACATTATCCTTTAGTTAAAAATACTATTAAAGATATCATGGGAGAAGATGTATTATTGATAGATACGGGGGATGCAATAGCAAAAAGACTTATGATTTTAAGTCAAAATGCGGGGCACATAAATGAGGGGGATTTGGATATTTTAGTTTTATATACAGGAACTATAAATAGTGATATGGTAAAAGCCATATTAAAAAAGAGAAAATTTGAAATAAGGAAGTGTGAAATATGAGTAGTATTCAAGATAGAGTTTTGGCATTAAAGTATAGGCCAAAAAGATTTGAAGATTTAATTGGGCAAAGCACAGTTTCTCAAACATTAAGCCTTGCACTTGATAGCTCAAGACTTTCACATGCTTATTTATTTTCAGGATTAAGAGGAAGTGGTAAAACTAGTACAGCTAGAATTATGGCTAAAGCACTTTTATGTGAAAAAGGACCAACAAGTAAACCTTGTGAAGTTTGTGAAAACTGTGCAAGTGCAAATAATGGAAAACATCTTGACATTATAGAAATGGATGCAGCTAGTAATAGAGGAATAGATGATATCAAAGAGTTAATTGAACATACAAAATATAAACCAAGTCTTGCTAGATTTAAAGTTTTTATTATTGATGAAGTTCATATGCTTACTACTCAAGCATTTAATGCATTACTTAAAACTCTTGAAGAACCTCCAGGTTTTGTTAAATTTATACTTGCAACTACTGATGCTTTAAAATTACCTGCAACAATACTTAGTAGAACTCAACATTTTAGATTTAATAAAATATCTCAAAATGATGTTGTTCATCATTTAAGTCATATTTTGCATGAAGAAAAAATAGATTTTGAAAAAGATGCTTTAAATATTTTAGCTCGAGGAGGGCAGGGAAGTTTAAGAGACACATTGACTTTACTTGATCAAGCAATTATTTTTTCAAAAAATAGAGTAGATTGTAAAAGTGTTGTTGAGATGTTAGGTTTAATAAATCCAGAAAAGATGGAAGCAATTTTTTCTATTATTTTAAATCAAGGTGATATAAACGATATTTTAAAAGAGTTAGAAATCTATGAAACTACTCAAGTAATAGATGAAATGATTCTATTTTTAAAAGATAAAATGATTTTAAAAGATAGAAGATTTGATATTATTCTTTTTGATAGATTTTTTAGAATTTTAAGTGATGCAAAACATCTTTTAGCAATAAATAGTGATGGTACATTTGTTTTAATATTGACTTTTATGAAGTTAATGGAAGCTACAAAATTAAAATCAATAGATGATATTATAAATAAAATTGAAAAAATTGAACCAAAACCTGAAACTACTAAAGTTGCAAAAGTTATTGAAAATATTTTAGAAGAACCTATATCTGTAAAAGAACCAATAGAAACTTTGATAAAAGTTGAAAGTATAAGCAAAGAAATCAATGTTAATATTGAAGTTGAAGATAAAATGATTTCAAATACTACTTCCTTAAATATTATAGCAGATGCAATACCTGCTTTAAAGTTTCAAACTCCTTTTGATGAACTACCTACAATAAAGCCTGAAGAGGATTTTTCAAAAAAAGAGATAAGTGCTGTTGAAATAGAAAAAATTGAGGAAATTTTATATAACCCAGTAGAAGAGATAGAATATATTCCTTTTGTTGAAGAAAGAGATGAATCAATTGATTTGTATACAAAATTAACTGAAAAAGTTTATGATAGAGATTTTGAATTAGGTGAGTGTTTTGAGAAAAACTTTATTTATAATGGTTTTTCAAATAATGTGCTACAGATAATTTCATATGCAAAAGATGAAGAAAGAAAGCTCTTATATAAACATTTTGGAATAATAAAAGCTTTTGCACAAGAAGTTTTTGGCTCAAATGTGGAACTAGATTTTAAAAAGGAAGAAGCCACCATACTAAATGAATCTTTAGTTAAAGAAGAAGATGAAAATAGAGTTCAAGAAGAGCAGAAAGATGTTCAAAATGATATAGGTTCAATGATAGAAGATATTGAGGTTGGTTCGGGTTGTGTTGCTAGCATTTTACAAGCTACAAATGAGACTTTGTCATCAAAAGAGTTATTAGTAAATGATATTTTAAATTCAAAAATGGTTGATAAAGTAAAAGAACTCTTTGATATTAGAAAAATTACAGTAAAATCGCGAAGTTAAGATTAACTTTTTATTAAAGATAAAAAGATAGACTATTAAAATTTTATAAAAGGAAAATATACGATGAAAAAAAGTGAAATTCTATTTACAGGAAAAAAAGTATCTACACTATTTGCTATAAGTACACTTTTAGGGACAGCACTTTTTGCAAATGACAATTTGGTTTTAGATTATGAGAAAAAGAGAGTTTCTCAAAATCCAAATGTAAAAGTAAAAGATATTAAAATAAATACTAAAAAAGAGTTAGCTCTTGCTGGATGGACAGGATATATCTTAGATATAGACGCGGTTGTTCAAGGTAAAGAGATAAAAGCTAAAGATTTCTTATTTACAAATGGAACACATATTGCACCTGAATTAATAGATATGAAAACTATGCAATCATTAAAAGATAGTTTATTTCCAAATTTAACAGAGAAGTATTACAATAAATCAAACTTCATAGCTGGAAATGAAAAAGCAAAAAATAAAATTGTATTATTCTCGGATCCACTTTGTCCATTTTGTATGGATTACATACCAACAGTTATAGCTGAAGTTAATAAAAATAAAGAAAATATTGCTTTATACTATTATGCTTTTCCTTTAACTCAAATACATCCAGCATCTCTTCCTTTATCTAAAATAATAGAAGTTGCACATAATAAAGGTGTTGCAGATATTATTACAAAAGCATACACTGCAGATTGGTCAAAATATTTTGATGAAAAAGATACTGATGAAGCAAAAATATTAGAGGCATTTAATAAAGAATTTGGAACAAATATAAAAATTGAAGAGTTAAATAAAAAAGAGTTAAACGATAAAATAGCAAAAGATATCTCTATGGGCGATGATGTTATGGTATCAGGAACTCCTACAATTTATGTAAATGGTGTAAAAGAGAATCCAAAATTCAATTTTGATACTTTAGGTAAATAGTATGGAAAAACTTATAATTGCCACAAGAAGAAGCCAATTGGCTCTTTGGCAAAGTGAGTATATAAAATCTGAACTTTTAAAATATTATCCAAATATGAAGATTGAACTTCAAGAGTTTGTAACAAAGGGAGATAAAATTTTAGATGTTCCTTTAGCAAAAATTGGAGGGAAAGGTCTTTTTACAAAAGAGCTTGAAGTTGCTATGATGGAAGGAACAGCCCATCTTGCTGTTCACTCTTTAAAAGATGTTCCAACTCAATTTGAAGATGGATTAACATTAGCAGCTGTTTCTAAAAGATTTAATCCTCAAGATGCACTTTTAAGTAATAAATATAGCTCTCTTGATGATTTACCAAAAGGTGCTATAGTTGGAACTACAAGTCTTAGAAGAAGAATGGCTATAAAAATGTTGAGACCTGATATTGAACTTAAAGATTTAAGAGGAAATATCAATACAAGAATTGCAAAGTTAAATGCTGGAGAATATGATGCAATAATTTTAGCTGCAACGGGAATTGAGAAATTAAATCTTCAAAATGAAGTAAAATATTTTTCCCCAATTTCAACAGATATTATGATTCCATCAATGGGACAAGCAACATTAGGAATTGAAACAACAACTGATCCTAAAATTTTGGAAATTGTAAAAGTATTAAATGATAAAAATGCGGAAATTGAGTCAAAAATTGAAAGAGGATTTGTAGATACACTTCAAGGTGGTTGTCAAGTACCAATAGGTGTAAAAGCTACTATTTTAGATAAGAAAACTGTAAAAATAAATGCAATTGTTGGACTTCCTGATGGAACTGAATACATCAAAGATAGTAAAATTGTAGATATTAATAGTTTTGAAACTGCTGGTTCAGATTTTGCAAAAGATTTTATAGCTAAAGGGGCAGTTGAGCTTTTAAAAAGAGCAGAAACTATGGCATTTAAATAAATCTCATATAAAGCTAGATTGTAGCTATTAAGTTTAGATATAGTTTATTATTTAAATTTAAGGAGAGAAAATGAGAATAAATTTAAGTGATACTCTTTTTTGCTTAGTAGATGTTCAAGAAAAGCTTTTTCCTCATATTGGAAATAAAGAGGAATTAGAAAAAAATCTTCCGATATTAATTAAAGGTATGAAAGTTTTAAATGTTCCAATTATTGTGAATGAACAATATAAAAAAGGAATAGGAGAAACTATTGAACCTTTAAAAACTCTTGTTAATAAATATAAGTTTTATGAAAAAACAACTTTTTCAGCTTGTCAAACAGAAGAAATCTTAGAAATTTTTAAACAAAGTGGTAAAAAAAATATAGTTGTTGCTGGAATAGAGACACATGTTTGTGTATTACAAACTTGTATAGATTTACTCGAAAATAATTTCAATGTTATTCTAGTAACAAATTGTTGTGGAAGTAGAAAAAAACTCGATCATAAAATGGCTATAAAGAGATTAATTCAAGCAGGAGCAATTCCAACTACTTATGAATCAATTTTATTTGAATTAACAGTAGATTCAAAAAATCCAAATTTTAAAGAAATATCTTCTTTGATTAAATAGTTTTAACTAATAAGGTTTTTATCCTTATTAGTTTTTTAATTCCATAATATCTGCAGGTGCATAAACTTCACCCTTCATAATAATTCTTGCACTTCTACTCATTGTAGCTTTGTCAACAATATATTTTCCATTTTCTTTTTTAATAACTGCTCCAACTTTTAGTGTTCCAGATGGATGACCAAACTCAACAGCAGTTTTTTCTCCTCCACCAGCAGCTAAATTTACTAAAGTACCTTCAATACAAGCAGCAACACCAATAGCAACAGAAGCTGTTCCCATCATAGCATGGTGTAGTTTTTGCATAGATAAAGCTCTTACATGAAGATCAATTTCAGAAGCTTTTACTTCTTTTCCACTTGAAGTAGTGAAATCAGATTTTGGAGCAACAAAAGCAATTTTTGGTGTATGTTGTCTAGTTTCTGCTTCACTTAAATCAGAAATTAATCCCATTTTTAATGCACCATAACTTCTGATTTTTTCAAATCTAGCAAGAGCTTCAGCATCACTATTAATATCTGATTGAAGCTCAGTTCCTTTATATCCAATATCAGCAGCATTTAGGAAGATTGTTGGAATTCCAGCTGTAATCATTGTAGCTTTAAATGTTCCAATACCTGGTACTTCTAAATCATCTACTAAATTTCCAGTAGGAAATAATTCTTCACTTGGATCAACTGGTTCTGCAAATTCTAATAAAATCTCTTCAGCAGGGAAAGCAACACCATCAATATAATAATCACCCATTTCTTTTACTTGACCATTAACCATTGTTACATAGCAAAGAATTGTTTTTTTGATATTTGCTTGCCAAATTCTTACACAACAAACACCATTTTCTGGAACATTATCAACAAGCCTTTCATGAATAGCAAAAGGTCCTACTGCTGAACTTAAATTTCCACAATTTCCTGACCAGTCCATAAAATCTTTATCTATTGCAACTTGTCCAAAATAGTAATCTACATCATGATTTGGTACAGTTGATTTACCAACTAAAATAGCTTTAGAAGTACTAGAAGTTGCTCCTCCCATACCATCCATTTGTTGTTTATAAATATCAGGACTTCCTACTATTCTTTGAAGTAGTTTATCTCTTTTTGCTTTATCTTCTTGAGCTTCTTTTGGTAAGTCTGCTATATTAAAAAAAGTTCCTTTTGAAGTTCCACCTCTCATATAAGTTGCTTTAACTCTTATTTGTGGCTTGTATGTACTCATTTGTGTTCTCCTAGATATTTTAAGCTTTTAAAACTTTATAAAATGATTCATTAATCACTTTATAAAACTCATAATTAAAAAAAGTGAAGCTAAAAAGCTTCACTTTAAAAAACATTATTTAGCTGCAATAACGTCTTTTGCGAATTTTTGTAAGATTCCACCAGCTTTGTAAACTTCAACTTCAGCAGAAGTATCTAATCTACAAGTAACTTTGAATTCTACTTTTTCACCATTTGCTCTAGTCATAGAAACAGTTAAATCACCTCTTGGCTCAATATTTCCTAGAATATCAAATGTTTCAGTTCCTTCTATTTTGTAAGTGTGTCTTGTTTCACCATCTTTAAATTGTAGTGGAAGTACACCCATACCAACAAGGTTAGTTCTGTGAATTCTTTCAATTGATTCAGCAATTAAAACTTCAACACCAGCAAGTCTTACACCTTTTGCTGCCCAGTCTCTAGAACTTCCTTGTCCATAGTTTGTTCCAGCTATGATAATTAATGGTTGTTTTCTTTCCATATAAGTTTCTATAGCTTCCCACATTCTTGACTCTTTACCTTCTGGCATAATTTTTGTCAAGCTTCCTTGTTTAACATTTCCATTTTCATCTTTAACCATTTCGTTAAATAATTTTGGATTTGCTAAAGTTGCTCTTAAAGCAGTATTATGATCACCTCTATGTGTTGCATAAGAGTTTAAGTCTTCTAATGGTAATCCCATTTTTAAACAATACTCACCAGATGCACTTTTTGCTTGAATAGCATTTGAAGGTGATAAGTGGTCAGTTGTAATATCATTTGGGAATACTCCAAGTGGTCTTAAGTTTTTAAGAGCAGGCATACTCATAAAAGCATCTTCCCAGTATGGTGGTTTTTGAATGTATGTTGATTTTGCATCCCATTTATAGAATGGCTCAGCTGCTTCTTTTGCACCTTTTGCAAACATTGGATCATAAATTTTTCCAAACATTTCAGGTTTTACAGCACTATTTACAACAGCATCAATTTCTGCATCAGTTGGCCATAAATCTTTTAATCTAATATCATTTCCATCTTTATCTTTACCTAAAACATCAGTTTCAATATTAAATCTGATACTACCTGCAAGTGCATAAGCAATAACAAGTGGTGGTGAAGCTAAGAATGCCTCTTTTATGAATGGGTGAATCCTTCCGTCAAAGTTTCTGTTTCCAGATAATACAGCAGTTGTATAAACACCACTAGCAGCAGCTTCTGCTTCAAGTTTAGGATCTAAAGCTCCACTCATACCATTACATGTAGTACAAGCAAATCCAACGATACCAAATCCTAATTTTTCAAGTTCACCTAATAATCCAGATTCTCTTAAATATAGTTCAGCAACTTTTGAACCTGGAGCTAATGAAGATTTAACCCATCTTTTTCTTGTTAATCCTAGTTCGTTTGCTCTTTTTGCTAATAAACCAGCAGCAACAACGTTTCTTGGATTTGAAGTATTTGTACATGAAGTAATTGCAGCAATTAATACAGCACCATCTGGAATAACTTCATTTGTAATTTCAATTTTTTTAGTAATCCCTTCTGAATCTAGTGCAGAAACAGGAAGTAATTTATGTGGTTTTGAAGGACCTGCTAATGTTCTTGTAACAGTTGATAAATCAAAACTCAATGTTCTAGCATATGTAGCTTCAGCTAAGCTATCAGCCCATAAACCATTTGCTTTTGCATAAGTTTCAACAAGTTTAACTTGCTCAGGAGTTCTTCCTGTGATTCTTAAATAATCAATAGTTTTATCATCAATAGCAAACATTGCAGCACTTGCACCATATTCTGGTGTCATGTTAGAAATAGTTGCTCTATCTCCTAAATCTAAATATTTAATTCCACTTCCATAAAATTCTAAGTAAGCTGAAATAACATTATTTTGTCTTAAGAAAGATGTTAATGAAAGAGCAATATCAGTAGCAGTAATTCCAGCTGATCTTGTTCCTGTAATTTCAACTCCAATAATTTCTGGAACCCTCATATAAGATGGATTTCCAAGCATTACGTTTTCAGCTTCTAATCCACCAACACCAACAGCGATAACTCCAAGAGCATCAACGTGAGGAGTATGTGAATCTGTACCTACAAGTGTATCTGGAGATGCAATTCCATCTATGTTATGAATAACTGGAGACATTTTCTCAAGGTTAATTTGGTGCATAATACCATTTCCTGGAGGAATAACGTCAACATTGTCAAATGCTTTTTTCGTCCAGTTAATGAAATCAAATCTATCTGCATTTCTTCTATCTTCGATATCTCTATTTTTTTGGAAAGCATCTGGATCAAATCCACCACACTCAACTGCTAAAGAGTGGTCAACGATTAATTGAGTTGGAACAACTGGATTAATTTTTTGTGGATCAACACCTTTACTTGCAACTGCTTCTCTAAGACCTGCAAGGTCAACGAAAGCTGTAAGTCCTAAGATATCGTGACAAATAACTCTTGATGGATACCAAGGGAAATCTTTGTCTGTTCTTTTTTCAATTAATTGAATTAGTGAATCTTTTAAATCAACACTTGGACATTTTCTAAGTAGGTTTTCTGCTAATACTCTTGATGTGTAGTTAAGTTTTGCAAAAGATCCAGCTTTGATATCTTCAACGGCACTTTTAACATCATAATATTTAGTATCTAAACCATCTAACTGTTTAAGATATTTTTCGTTTGTCATTTTCTTTTCCGTTCATTTATTTTGAAATTTATTGTAAAAAAAAATTTAGGCTAAATTTTAGCCTAAATTTTCAGAGATTATTTTCTGTCTTTTAAAGGAACAAATGGTTTTGGATCTGGTCCTGTGTAAGTTGAACTTGGTCTGATAATTCTGTTGTTTGCTCTTTGTTCAAATGCATGTGCAGCCCATCCAGCAGCTCTTGACATAATGAATAATGGAGTATAGTATAATCTTTCGATTTCCATATAGTGGTAAATTAATCCACCGAAGAAGTCGATATTGTCTGGTAAACCTTTATCTGCTTTTACTTTATCTCTAATAGCTTTAGCAATATCAAATAATTTTTTGTCAGATGTTTCTAACTCTTTTAATTCATTTGCTAATTCAAATCCAACTGGAGATCTTGGGTCTAAGTTTCTATATACTCTGTGTCCAAATCCCATGATTTTTTCTTTTTTAGCAAATAATTCATCAACTGATTTTAATGCATGCTCAACATTGTCAAATTGTAAAACGAATTTAATAGCAACTTCGTTTGCTCCACCATGTAAGTGACCTTTTAAAGTTCCAATACCAGTTGTCATACAAGAGTAGATATCTGATAATGTAGATGCTGTAATTCTGTTTGCAAAAGTTGAGGCATTAAATTCATGCTCAGCATATAATGTTAACATTGCATTCATAGCTTTAACTTCAACATCAAATGGTTTTTTCTCTTTTAATCTTTCTAAAATGAAACCAGCAATTGTTGTTTCTTCAGATTTTAAACAGATTTCTTTACCATTTTTGTGCCAGTGGTGCCAGTAAACTAAAAATGATGGGAATGCTCCTAAAAGTCTGATGATTTTTGCCATTTGGTCAGAGAAATCTTCTGCTTCTGGTTCAACACAACCTAAAGCTGATGTTGCAGTTTTCATAACATCCATTGGATGAGAAGAAGCTGGAATTGATTTTAAAACATTTTTAACAGAAATTGGTAATTCTCTTCCTGCAATGATTTTTCTTCTAAAATCTTTTAATTGTGCTTCATTTGGTAATTCACCAACTAATAAAAGATAAGCTACTTCTTCGAAATCAGCTTTTAAAGCTAAATCAGCAATATCATATCCTCTATAATTTAAACCTTGTCCTGTACCACATGTACAAATTGACGACTCACCTGCGATAACACCTGCTAAACCGCTCATATTTTCTCCTTAATTAATTTTTAAAATTTTAAATAAAATTAAGAAAAGCTAATTACTTAGCTTTTCCTTTTGAAAATAATTCATCCATTTTTTGCTCATAAGCATGGTAGTTTAACATATCGTATAACTCCATTCTAGTTTGCATTGTATCAAGAACAGCTTCTTGAGTACCTTTGTCTTTTAATTCTTGGTAAACATTTAATGCAGCTTTATTCATAGCTCTGAATGCTGAAAGTGGGTAAAGAACCATATCAATTCCAACACTTGCTAACTCTTCAGTTGTGAACATTGGAGTTGCACCAAATTCAGTAATGTTTGCTAAAACTGGAACGCTCATAGCGTCTGTAAACTCTTTGTACTCTTTTAAAGTATGTACTGCTTCAGCAAAAATTGCATCTGCACCAGCTTCAACGTAAGCTTTTGCTCTAGCAATAGCCGCTGCTTGACCTTCAGAAGCGTGAGCATCAGTTCTTGCAATAATGTAGAAATCAGGGTCTAATTGATTTTTTGCATCAACAGCAGCTCTAATTCTATCACACATTTCTTCTGTAGATACTAACTCTTTATTTGGTCTGTGTCCACATCTTTTTGCAGCAACTTGATCTTCAATATGTAATCCAGCAGCTCCAGATCTGATAAATTCTTTTACAGTTCTAGCAACATTGAAAGCATGTCCCCAACCTGTGTCAGCATCAACGATTAGTGGTGTATCACAAATAGAAGTAATTCTTCTTACATCAATACAAACATCTTCAATCATTGTCATACCTAAATCTGGTAAACCATAAGAAGCATTAGCAATACCTCCACCTGATAAGTAGATTGCTTTATGTCCTACTCTTGTAGCTTGTAATGCTTGGTATGCATTAATTGTTCCAACTATTTGTAGTGGACTTGAAGCTTTTAAAGCTTCTCTGAATTTTTTTCCTGCACTTGTCATATACTTCCTTTAAAAAATATTGTGAGTCATTATACTAAATTTGATAAAAAATGATTGTATTAATATAAATGAAAAATTACAATTTTTATACATAAATATTAAATTGTACAAAATTTGTTTTTATGTTAAAAAATAGTACAATATGCAAAAATAATATTAAAGGAAGCTTATGAATTTTAAAAATTCCATTGAAAAATTTGTAGAAATTTATAATCGTTCAAATTTAAGTATTTCGAGATTTGCCTCTATGATAAATAAAGACAGAAGAACGGTTACATCATGGATTGATCATCATACAAACATAGAACCAACAAAAGAAATAAAAGATAAAATTTGTCAAATTTTTAGATATCCAGATTATATTTGGGAAGATGCTTGTAGTGGTGAAGAGTTTTTGAAATCAATAACTCAAATACCTCAAAAAGAGGTTAGAATTATTGATGAAGACTATAAAGGAAGGTTACAATATATAATTGAACATGAAAAAAATAGAAGATTTGTAATTCAAGCACAGTTTCCAGGACCTATGTATAGAGATAGTGCTGTACGAAAAGTGTACAAACATACAACAAGTATTGATATTGAAGAATTAAAGCAAGAAAGAATAGATCAGATGCTTAGGTATGACTATGACACAACAGAGTGGTATTCTATAAAATCGGTTTTAAGTTTTTGTTTTGCTAGTATTGGAAATTTTTTTACAAAAGATGAAAAGATAAAAATATTAGAATTGATGTATGAACTTTTTAATAATAACTATAATAAAAAACTGTTTCTTTTTGATTCATTTTCAAGAAAAATATATGGTATGGAAACAACATATATATCTATAAATGTGAAAAATAAAATTCTATTTTTTAAATCTCCAATCGAGTCAGTGTTTATTGAAATAAGAAATAAAAATTTAGTTGAAAGAATGCATAAATATTATAGTTCTCCAATAGAAGCACCTTCTCATGTGAATTTTTTAGAGTCGGTTAAAATATTAAAAATTTTACAAGATGCTCTTAAATATAATAATGACATTAAGCAAGCTTATGAGACAATAAATCGAGAAACAAACTATGGTGAACTTTTTTATAATAACCTTAGTATTGATTTACAAAAAGAGGTAACACCTCCAAAAATTGGTCAAAAAAGAAATTAAAATTTATAAGGATAAATAGATGAAAATTGTAATTTTAGATAGAAAAACTTTGGGATATGATGTAAGTGTTGATATTTTTTCAAAGTTTGGCGAGGTTATTTCTTATGATACTACTAAGGTAAATGAGACAAAAGACCGAATTAAAAATGCTGATATTATTTTAACAAATAAAGTTTATGTTGGTAAAGATGAACTTGAAAATTCAAGTATTAAATTGATTTGTGTAACTGCAACTGGAATGAATAATGTTGATTTAGAATATACAAAAGAAAAAAATATTGAAGTTAAAAATGTTGCTGGATATTCAACTTCTAGTGTAATTCAACTAGCTTTTTCTATGATTTTTTATTTTGTTCAAAAATTAACTTATTATAAAAAATATGTAGATGAACAAAATTGGCAAAAAAGTGATACGTTTACTCATATAGATGTTCCATTCCTTGAACTTGATAATAAAAGAGTTGGAATTATTGGGCTTGGAGAAATAGGAAGAGACCTTGCTAAAAAAGCAAAAGCATTTAATTGTGAAATTGTTTACTATTCAACTAGTGGACAAAATACAAATAGTGAATATAAAAGTGTAACACTTGAAGAGTTATTAAAAACAAGTGATATCATATCAATTCATGCACCGTTAAATGAAAAAACGAAAGATTTATTAGGTTATAAAGAATTGAATCTTATTAAAGAAGGTGCAATTTTATTAAACCTAGGTAGAGGTGGAATTATAAACGAGGCTGATTTAGCAAAAATTTTAGATGAAAAAGATATTTTTTGTGGACTTGATGTTGTTTCAAAAGAGCCAATAGAAGAAACAAATCCTCTTTTAAAAGTTGTAAATAAACAAAGACTTCTTATGACTCCACACATTGCTTGGGCTAGTGTTGAAGCAAGAAAAAGATTAATAGAAAAAGTTGCTAAAAATATAGAAGATTTTTTAAAATAACTATTTTTTAAAAAAAAGTCTGAATATCTTTTTATAAAAAGGAAGCTTTTTCTCTTTAAGCTTCTCTTCTACAATTTTTCTTAGATTTGTTAAATTTTTAGGAACGTAAACGTCATTTAATATTTTCAATTTTATCTCCAAGATATTTTTGAATCTCTTTCATGGCATCTTCATTTTTTAGATTAAATTTAATTTCTATTCTTCTTGAAGCATCTTTATCTTCAACTCCATCTTTTGCAAAAATTAAATCACTATCACTTCTTCCACTAGAATTTATATACTTGCTAATTAATTTTTTATCTATGATATTTGAATCATATAAAAATTGCATTACTGCTTGAGCTCTTTGTTGAGATAAAGCTAAATTAGAAAGATAAGTTCCATCACTATTTGTGTGACCTTCAATAGTTATACTCTCAATATTTTTTCTAATTTCTTTGTCTTCAAGAAGTGTTGAAAGGTATTTTTTTAGAGTATTTTTTAACTCTTTTTTTGATTCCTCTTTTAACACAGATGATGCTTGATCAAACAAGATATTTGAAGAGAATTTTATAGCTCCACTTTTTTCATCAATTTGTATAGAGTTTCCAAGTTTCTCTTTTAATTTTGCAATAACATTTAGTTTAAGACCTGTTAGAGTTTTTATTTTCAGTTTTGCTACATCAAACTCTTCAACCATTTTTTGATGAATTTGAGTTTGAACTAAAAGTTTGTCTGCTAAAATTTTTATTTCTTCATCTCTTAATGTTATTACATTTGTTTTTTCATTTAATTCATTTGACAAATTTTGAGTCTTTGTCTGCTCATCTTTAAATTTTACTTCTATATCTAAAAGTAAAGCTTTTAGTTTTTCAATTTCACTAGCTTTTAAATTTATCTCTTTTTTACTATTTTCTATGTCGGTTTTGGCATTCTCATATAAATTTTTTGCTTTGGCAAGTTCTAAAAATAGTTTTGACTTTTCTTCTTCACTAGAGTTTAATGCTTTTTTTTCTTCTTCTAAAATATTTTGAGTAACAGCATATTTTATTACAATAGAACCAATTACTAAAATAAAAACAAAAAGTAATCCAGCCATTAAGTCTGCATAAGAAATCCAAAAATTTTCTTCACTATTTTGATTTTTTTTATACATTTTTTACTACTTACTCAACTCTTTAAATTCTGTTAAATCTAAAATTATTTTTGAAGTTTCAGCATCTATTAGTTCTAAAGAATTTTTAATTTTGTTATCATAACTTTCTAATCCTTGAGTAAATTTCCACTCAATTTTTTCCATATCAGCTTTCATTGTTTCAATACTTTTAATAATATTTGAATAAATAGCTTTTAAATTTTCAGAGCTTAGATTACTCATGTGAGTATTTAGTTTAATGATATTTAAATTCAACTCTTCTGTAACATATGTATATCTATCTTTTTGTTTTTCAAAATTTGAAATAATATTTGAAATAGAGTTTGATACACTATTTAAAGCAACAACTAATCTTTCATTGTTTTCAATATTTGAATCAATTTTTGAAGTTAATAATATCTCTTTTTCAAGAAGATTTTCAAGATTTTGAAATCTTTTTTCTATAGATGAGTTTATAGATTCTAAAATATTACTTGATGTTAATTCAGAAAAAATTTCTCTCATTTTTGTAAAGTTATCAAGGTTACTTTTTAAATGAATTGATTCAATATCAAGTTTTGTCCAAAATAAAGATTTTGTATCTTCTTTAATTTTGTAAGATAGCTGTTGAAATTTACTCATTCCAAATTTTTCAAAAAAAGTCCACCAAATAGATAAAAATATTCCATATATTGATACATAAAATGCTGTTCCAACTCCACCTAGAAGTTTTGTAATTTCACTTTCAAGAGCATTTGTAGCACCTGAACTAAAATCTGGCATAGAAATAGCAATAGATATAAAAGTTCCTAAAATACCTAAAGTTGGGAAAATCCCACTTGCAATGCTTGAAAAATTGCTATTTCTTAAATTGCTTGTATAATCTTGTAAAAAATCATCTACATCACCATTTGCTTTTGTTGTATCACCAATTGTAAGTTGATTCTTATTTGCATACTCTTTTAAATTTACATCAACATCATGGTATAAAGTCTTAAATTTACAAGCAACATAAAAGGCATTATGTTTAACAAAAAATAGATAGATTAAAAGAATAAAACCTATTAAAATAATACTGTGAATTTCAAACTTTAAAGGAAAAACTCCAATAAAACATAAAATTACTAATAAATATAATAAAACTGGAACAGTCAAAAGAGTTACAAATTTTGAATTTGTATTACAGTTTGATTGTAAGTTTTGGCTAATTTTTAAATCAGCATTTAACGTCATAAAAATTCCTTGAATAAAATAATTTTTTTTGCGAATTTTAACATAAAAAACTATTATAATAGGTAAATTCAGGATTTATTTGTCATTTAAAAGAAATAATAGGTAAAATAAAGAAAAACTAAAAAAGATATGTTATGAGAAAGATTTTTATATTATTAATGATGGTTAATTACTTTTTATATTCTAATGAAGAGTTTCCTATTGTTTCTACAATGCCGCCTTATGAAGAGTTAGAATTTGTAAGTTATGATTATTTTCCAAAAAGTAAAGAGAAAGTAGAAAAAAATAATCAAAAAAAACAAGATATTAAAAATATTAATAATAAAGAAAAGGTTCAAACAAAAGTTCAAGAACAAATTATGAACAATGAACCAATTAATATTCCTAAAGTAGAAAAAGAAAAACCTATAATAAATAAAGTTGAAACTAAAAAAGTTGAAGAGGTAAAAACTAATATCAAAGAAAAAGAAGCTGATACTCAATTGATTTATTTAGAGACAAAAAAAGAATTAGTAGAAGATGAAGATAGAGTAACTTCAAATATTGAAGAAGAGTTAAGAGATATTTCATTTAAAGAATTTGATGAAAATGAAGAAAAAAATAAAGATTCTACTGCTTTATTGAAAGCTTTAAATATGGGCAATTCAAAAGATTATGAAATTTCAAATAAGAGTTTACAAGATTATGAAGAGCTAATTATAGAAGTTGATTCAAATAAAAATGTTATGAAGTTAAAATCAAAATTTGGAAAAAATACAAAAGAATTAAAAACTTATAATGTATCAACGGCAAAAAATGGTGTAAAAAAACCATTAGGAGAGGGTAGAATTTCTTCTATATCATTAAATCCTGTATGGTATCCAACTAATGATACAAGAAAAAGTTTTGAAAAAAAAGGAATAATTCTACCAAATGTAGTACCTCCAAATCATAAATATAACTATATGGGTGCTGCAAAATTAAATCTTACTCATATTGTTGATGGTAATCAAACTTATAGAATTCATGGAACACTAAATGAAAAAAGTATAGGAAGTAAAGAGAGTGCAGGTTGTATTAGAATGAGAAATTCTGATGTTTTAGAATTGGCAAAAATTGTACAAGATTTCTTTGAAACAAAAGGTCCTAGCAAAGTAAAAGTTATATTGCTATAACTTTTTTCTTTTCATTTTTTTATAATATTTCTTTAAAAATTGTTTATAGCTTGTAGGGTAAGTTCTATTTTTTGGAATATTATTTATAACAAATGCAATTAAAAATAAAATAATTGCTCCACTTAATACAGGAATAAATATATAAAAAAAACCTAGTTCATGGATTTGTTCATTTCCTATAACTGCTATTAAAGCAGTTGCTCCACCTGGAGGGTGAAGAGTTAGAGTTAGTTGCATTATTATGATTGAAGTTGAAACGGCAATAGCCGCTGCTAAATATAAATTTGAAGCAAAAATTTTATAACTAATTACTCCAACAATAGCAGAAATTAAATGGCCTCCGATTAAATTTTTAGGTTGTGCTAGTGTAGAATTTACTGCTCCATAAACTAAAACAGCGCTAGCTCCAAAAGAACTTAATACAAGCACTAAATTATCATCATCCAAAAAATTTTTATGAAAAAATGCAATAGTAATAATTCCTAAAAAAGAACCAATCCACGACCAAAACATATTTGAAATATCTATTGGTTCAGAGTTTATCTTTTGAAACTGTCTATAAAAAAAATTCATCTTAACACCTCTCTGATGTTTATATTAATAGAAAATTTTCTTTAATTTTATGATTTTGGTCAATAAAAATTGACAAAATTTTAAATTTTGTTTATTTAGATATAATTTACGCTATTTTGAGAAATGAGGTAAATTTTATGAATATAGAACAAGAACTTTTAAATAGAAGCGATTCTTCTTGTGAACTTTGTAAATCAACACAAGATTTAACTGTTTTTGAGGTAAGCCCTAGTGATGGAAGTATTGAACAAGTTGTATTATTATGTAATAAATGTAAAACTCAATTTGAAGATGATAGTTTTTTAGATGAAAATCACTGGTTTTGTTTAAGTGATTCTATGTGGAGTACAGTTCCTGCAGTTCAAGTTTTATCATATAGAATGTTAAAAAAACTTGGGAATCAAGATTTACTTGATATGATGTATTTAGAAGATGATGTAAGAGCTTGGGCAGAAGCTGGAATTTCTAAAATAGAAGATGGAGTAGTTCATAAAGATTGTAATGGTGTTGTTTTAAATGCAGGTGATACAGTTACGATAATCAAAGACTTAGATGTAAAAGGTGCTGGATTCACTGCAAAAAGAGGAACAGCCGTAAGAAATATATCTCTTACATCAAATCCTGAGCAAATTGAAGGTAGAGTAAATGGAGTTAAGATAGTAATTCTTACTCAGTATCTTAAAAAATCTTAAAAATAAAGAGGGTTAAATTTCCTCTTTTATCTTTTCTAAATCTTTTATTTTTTGTAAATATTGTTCTTTTTTATTTTTTATAAATTCAATTCTATCTTTGTTTATATCTAAGTATTGTTCTTTAGAGTATTTAATTATTTTAAATAAATAGTTTCTTTTTGAAGTTAAAAAATCCTCTATTTTCTCAAAACCAAAATTTGCTTTTAGTTTTGCAACAATTTCATCTTCTCTTGGATGAGATATAGAAAATCTGCTAGGTTCTTTTTTGTAAAGTTCTTCAGATTCAATTATTTGCTGTTCAAAATGTGCAATGGTCGCTTGAGTTGTTTGGATATATGAATATGATAAAGCACCATTAAAATATGCAAATTTCTTTCTTAAAGCAGAGATATTTTCTAAAATTGCTTTATGGAAAGCTTTTAAAACATTTTCATAAACTTTTGCTGCAAAGTGTCTTGTATTTGAAAACTCAATATCTGAAGCTATTTCTCTTTGTTTTCTTATAAGCTCATAAGGTTCTTGCCACTTTACGACATCACTTTTTATTAATCTATAAACATCTCTAAATGCTTCATCTGTATCAAGTTCTATATTTTTTAGAAGCTTGATTGATCTTTTAAACATTTTATCTACAGTTTGATCATCATAAAACAGTGCTTTATATACAGCATCAGAATCAATCCAGAATGTTTCATATTCAAACTTTTCTATTTTTTCACCAAAAAGTGATTTTGACTCTTCGAATCTAACAGATTTTTTTCTTTTTATATTTTTAAATGTTTCACTTGCAATTTTTTCCATAACTGTTTCAAGAGAATTATAGATATTAAATAGCTCTTTAGAATACTTTTTGTGAATATTTTCAAAGGCTTCTTCAACTTTTTTCTCGCAAGATTCTAAAACTTCAACTAAAGCATCATAAACTTTTATGATTGTTTCGTACTCTTTTATTAAAATGTCACAAAAACTTCTTAAATCTTTTTTGATAGCAAACTCTTTTGCTTCAGCTGCTTGTGGTCTTATTGTAGTTTCAATAAAATCTAAAACTTCTTTAATATTTGAGTCTTCTAAAAGTTTAATATTGCTTGATGTATCGCTTAATCTAATAGATTTTATTTTATTTTTGTGTTCCGTTAATAATTTTTCAATATCTGCACTATCTTCTATGTCTTTTGTAAGAAGTTCTTTTTTTAATTGAGTTAAAAGATTTATATTTTCATCTTCAATCAAAATATCTTTTTCTTTTGCTCTACCTTCCAGAGCCTTTATAGCGGAAATTGGGACAACCTTTGCAAAATATTTACTAAATTTCTCTTTTACATAGTTTGTTGTCGTAATAACTTGCTCAGGAGTTAATTTGTCTTTTTGGTTTAAAACACATAAAGATTTGTTTTTAAAATGTTGCATATACTCTTCTAAAACTTGAGCTTCTGAAAGTTTTCCAGCGTTATCAATTAAAGTTAGCCAGATAATTCCACCAACATCTTTTAAAACTCTTCTTGTAACATCTGTATCACTTTGTGATTGAGAGTTAAGTCCTGGAGTATCTACGAATGAAATCTCTTTTAAAATTGGTAGAGGAGCATAAAGTGTTAAATATTTGATATTTTTCATATCATCTTGTCTTTGGTCTGTAAAATCAGCAATACTTTCTATTGGAGCAAACTCTTGAGCACCTGAATAGTATGTGATTTTTAATTTGAAATCTTCTCCATAATTTATAAAATTTACTTTAGATGTAACTGGAGTAATTCCTGTTGGTAAAATATTTCTTGAAAGTAGGGCATTTAAAAATGTAGATTTACCAGCACTAAATTGTCCTGTAATCGCAACTTCCATAGGATATCTAGCACGTCTTAGTTGTTTATTTAAAACTGATTGAAGTTGGATTGATGGATGAAATTTTTCATCAAGAAGTTTATCAATAGTTTTTTTTATGTCTCCTACTAAACCATCCTCATAAACTATTTCTTTTATAGAATTTTGTTCTTTATATTCGTTAGCAAAGCTTTTTAATATATTTAAATTTGCACTCATTAGTGTAATCCTTTAATATTTAACATAATATTTTCAAGTTTTTTAATATTTTTATGAAGATTTATAGATAATTCTGCTTTGTTTTTATCATTTTCTTCAAAAGTAGCTATTCTATTTTGAAGACTCTCCTCTTCATTTTTTAATCTTTGTTCAAACCCTCTTAAAGGAGCATTTAGTGTATCAAAGAAATTTTCTATTAAAAGTGAACTAACTTTTTTTGCTTTTATTTTAATATCTTCTTCAATTCCTTTAAATTGTGCTTTTATTATTTCTTCAATATTTCTATCAAGTTCATTTAATTTTCCTTCTTTTGCTCCATTTACAGCATTGATTATTTGACTTACCATAATTTCATTATTTGAAGTTAAGAAACCACTTTTAAAATCATCTTGAAAGAAACCTCTTGCATCAAAATTGTCATTTTTATGACCAATTGCAAAACCTAAATCATGATATTTTTGTTCACACTGTTCACCAATTGTTTGAGATTTTTTTATAAATTTATATCTGTAATCTCTGATTACATCAATGATTCCATCTTTTATTGCAGTTTCAACAATAACTTTTACTCTAGTGTTTTCAGGTTTTCTTTTTGTTTTTTCTAAAGAATATCTTGTGTCATTTACAACTCTTTGTTTTATAACATTTTGTAGCTCCATAAGCTCACTTTGTAAAAATGTTTCTAAAGAGTCAATATATGATTTTGCATCATTTTTATAATAATTTATATCTTCACTCATACTAAAAAGTATTCTTTTATTTGAATCTTTTTTTCTGTTAAATTCATTTAATTCTTGTTCTAATTCATCTTTTGATTTATTTAAAAGAGTAAGTTCATAATTATTAAAAACTATTTGTTTTTCAATTAATCTATTTAATTGAGTTTTTGTAGATTGAATAACTAAATCACCTTTTTGAGAGTTTGTTCCAAAAAGACTTTCCATAAGATAGTTTTCTATTTCTAAAATTCCAGTATCTTCTAAAGTAAATCCAGCTTCTAAAGCCTCTTTTTCTCTTCCTGTTCTATGTAGTAAAGCCATTCTTCCTGAAATAGGTATAAATTTTATTGTTTTTAAAATATGGTCGAGTTGAGAGTCTTTATTTTGTGCTTTTAATTGTTTTTGAATTGATGATTTTGTATATTCAATAACTTCTTCAAGATTTTTTTTGCTAACTGTATCAGCTCTTGTAATTACAACTAGTAGTTTTGATATATTTTGATATAAAACAGCATCTATAATAAATTCAACATCTTTTAGTGTTGCACTTTGTGATACATTCATTAAATGTATCATCATATCACATTTCGAAATATATTCTTTTGTAATTTCTTCTCTTTGAATAACAGGGTCATCAAGTCCTGGTGTGTCAACTATTTCTATACCATCACTTAAAAATTTAAGATTACTTCCAAGTTCTACATACTTTACAAGATTACATTTTTTTCCACTGTGTTCTGCTGATGTATATGACGATAGATCATTTATATCAACTTCATCAAATCTTGAAGTAGGTCTTATATAGTTTTTTAGATTTTCACCAAATACTTTATTTGTTTCAAGAACAAAGTCTTTCATGCTTTCTAGACTTTTTGCGCTCTCTTCAATTTTTTCCCACTCTTTTGTGTTCCAATAATAAACTTTTGCATTATCAGTTGTATTATGTTTTACAATTGTAAGATTTGCAGTCTCAGGAACAACAGCGCTACCTAAAATTTCCTTACCCATTAAAGCATTAAGCATAGTAGATTTTCCAGCATTCATAACACCAGTTATTCCAATTGAGAATTTTTGGTTATTTATGTATTCATTAACAGAATTAAGTTCTGATAAAACTTCATGGTTTGTTATTTCAGTTTTTAATTCAACTAAAATATTTTCAATGTTATGTTTTAAATCTTTGAAAGAAGTCTTAAAATCATCATCAATTTTTGATAAACCAGCACTTTCATCATCTTTTAATGATTCAAGCTCTTTATGGTCAAACAAAGAATTTAGTTTTGTATAACTATCATTATCAATAATATTTTCATTTCTTAAGTATTCAAAACTTTGGCTTAATATTTCAAGATTAGATTTTGTTCTATTTGATAAAATGAGTTCAATTACATTTTCTTGAATATGATAAAATTCATTCGCATTTGATGGAGTTTTAATATTCAACTGCTGACAAAGTGTTTTGAAAGATGTTAAGTTAATAAATTTTTCATAGTTTTTTCTATTTGCACTTATAATTAGAGCGAAGATAGTAAAAGTATCATCATTTAATTTTGTCTCTATTTCTTCAATTTCTAAATTTTTTTGAAATGTAATTCCATGGTATAATAAAAAATAATCATTTGTTAAACTCATTTATCGACTCTCCTAAATAAAAAAAGTTAAATACCACGAATGATATTTAACTTTTTCTATATTTAATATTTATGAAGGATAAACCTTCATAAATTATTATCTAAGTGCTACTAATTTTCTTCTTAAGTAAGCAATTTTGTTTTGTAATGGTAAATGTTTTGGACAATGGTCTTCACATGCCATTAATGACATACAACCAAATACTCCATCATCATCACCGATTAATTCATAGAAATCTTCAGCTGTTCTGTTGTCATGTGGATCTATATCAAATCTTGCAACTCTATTTAATCCAACTGGTCCAACAAATTTTGGTCTCATTAACATTGTTCCACAAGAAGCAACACAAATACCACACTCAATACATCTATCAAGTTCGAATGTATCATTTGCAACTTTTGGATCAACTCTTTGTTCCATTTTTGAAATATCAACTTCTTCATTTGAATGAATCCAAGATTCAACTCTTTTACTCATTCCATCCATCCATTTACCAGTATTTACTGATAAGTCTTTAATTAATTCAAATGCAGGCATAGGCATTAATTGAAGTTTTCCTGTTGGATAGTTTGCAATAAGAGTTCTACAAGCAAGAGCAGGTTTACCATTAACCATCATACCACAACTTCCGCAAATTCCAGCTCTACATACGAAGTCAAAAGATAAATCAGCGTCATAGTTTTCTCTTATTAGGTTTAACGCAATAAAAAGAGTCATACCTGGTGTCTCTTCTAGTTTGTATTCTACAAAGTGAGGTTTTGAAACCTTACTTCTAGGATTATATTTAAGAACTGAAATTGTAATTTCTCTACCTTTTTGCATACTCATTATTTATCTCCTGCTCTTTCGTTTTTCTCTTTGTAGTTCATAGGTAAACTAAATGGCATTAATGCATGTTGAATTTCATGTCTATCTTTACCTTCAGCTTGCATTTTTTCTGTGATTTCATCAACTTGAGCTTGTCTAACTGCTGAATCATCATGCTCTATAATCATACCTTTAGCTCCATAACCTCTAAATGCTGGAGGCATTTCCATTTTCATAATATCTAATGGTTCATAAGTAATTTCAGGTTCTAAAGCATCTTTATTTGGCCATGAAGTAAGAGTTCTATTTAACCAGTTTTTATCATCTCTCATTAAATAATCTTCTCTATAGTGAGCACCTCTTGATTCAGTTCTCTCTCTTGCACCTTTAGCAACACATAAAGCAACTTTTAACATTTTTGGAACTCTATATGCTTCTTCAAGTTCTGGATTTCCAGCTCTTTCTTTAGATTTAACATTGATTTTTTTAGTTTTTGCTAAAAGATCTTTTAACTCTTCAACAGCTTCTTTTAATGGCTCACCACTTCTAAAAATACCAACCTTTTCATCCATTAGTTCTTTCATTCTATTTTTGATTTTGAAGATGTCTTCAGAACCGTTATAAGATAAAATTTCATCAATGTATGCTTCTTGCTCATCTAAGAATTTTTGAACTGTAGATGTTGGAATTGTTACATCATTTGCTAAACAATAATCAGCAAAATAGTTACCAATAATCATACCAGCAACAACTGTTTCAGAAACAGAGTTTCCTCCAAGTCTGTTAAATCCATGCATATCCCAACATGCAGCTTCACCACAAGCAAATAAACCTGCTAATTTTTGTGATTCACCAGTTGCTTTTGTTCTAATTCCACCCATAGAGTAGTGTTGCATTGGAAGAACTGGAGCCCAACCTTTTGGACCTTCATCTGCTGGATCAATTCCGTTGAAGATTTGACAAATTTCTTGAACATCTCTTAAGTTTTTCTCAATGTGTTCTCTACCAAGAATAGAGATATCTAACCATACGTGGTATCCATAAGGAGAAGGAACTCCTTTACCATTTCTAATATGCTCAATCATTCTTCTAGAAACAACGTCTCTTGATGCAAGTTCTTTTTTCTCTGGCTCATAATCAGGCATAAATCTGTGACCATCAACGTCTCTTAAAATTCCTCCATCCCCTCTACAACCTTCAGTTAATAAAATACCTGATGGTACGATTGGAGTTGGGTGAAATTGAACAGCTTCCATATTTCCTAAAGTCGCAATTCCAGTTTCAAGTGCAATAGCAGCACCTGTTCCTTCACAAATAACAGCATTTGTAGTTTGTTTAAAGATTCTTCCGTAACCACCAGTTGCAATACATGTACCTTTTGCAACATAAGCTTCTAGTTCTCCAGTTATTAAATCTCTTACAACAGCTCCATAACATCTTCCATTTTCATGAATTAAGCTTAAAGCTTCTTTTCTATCTCTGATATCAACATTGTGTTTTAAAGCTTCATTCGCAACACCAAATAGCATTGTATGACCTGTTGCATCAGCTGTATAACATGTTCTCCATTTTTTAGTACCACCAAAGTCTCTTGATGTAATTAAACCATGTCTATCTTCATCTTCAGTAATAGTTGTTTTTTTAGCATTAATAACGGCTTCTCTTGTTCCTGCTTCAACTCTTGACCAAGGAACCCCCCAAGATGCAAGTTCTCTAATAGCTTTTGGAGCAGTGTGAACGAACATTCTCGCTACTTCTTGATCACATCCCCAGTCACTACCTTTTACAGTATCTGCAAAGTGTAAATCTTCGTTATCTCCATCAGACATTTTAGAGTTACCTAAAGATGCTTGCATACCACCTTGAGCAGCTGCACTATGAGATCTTTTAACAGGAACTAGTGATAAAACTATTGTACTTAAACCTTTTTTTTGTGCAGCAACAGCAGCTCTTAATCCTGCAAGTCCTCCACCAATAACTAATGCATCACAGTAATTAATTTTCATTATGCGATTCCTCCAACATTTTTAGTTTTTAAATCATAATTCATAATATGTGCAGATGGTTGGAATGAGTCTCTAGGAATATTATTTTTAGAGTTTTCATAACCGATTTTCATATAAGCTGCAAGAGAAGCAAATCCTAAAACTAAGAAGAACACAGTTAATGCCCATTTTAATTTTTTAAGAGTTTTTCTAGTTTCTCTTGGGTTTTCACCATCGAACCATCCCCATTTAACACAAAGTCTGTATAAACCTATTGTTCCATGGAATTCAACAGCCAATAAAAGTAAAATATATAGAGGCCACATATATTCATCCCAAACTCTAGCAGAACTTTCGTATGGTCCAATTTGATCTGGATGTGTCATAATTACATATAAATGCACTGAACCTAAGAAGAACATTGCAAAACCTGTAAATGCTTGTGTAAACCAAAGTTTTGTATCATCATGACCCATACTTTTTGAGTGAGCTTTAATTACTTGGTATTGTTTAAAGTTACCTGGTAATTTTCTCATTCCTAATGCAGCATGAACTATAAAAATAACAAAAATAACTATAGCAGTAATAGATACTAGAAGTGGATTTCCACCTTCAAATATAAAACTACCCTCTAATAATTTTGTAACTTGATACATAAAATCTTTTGACACTAAAATTGATGCAACAAGCATCATATGTGCCCACATAAATAGAGCTAGAAAACCACCCGTAAAACTTTGAACAAAGTCTAGTTTAGCTGGAAGCCTACTCTTTTTCCCTTCTGTTGTTTTTCCTAAATAACCCTCTATTAGGTCACTCATTTGCTATCCTTTCTTGCGATTTTAGATTTCACAAAATCATAGCAAAATAATAGTTTAAAGTTTCTTCAATGATAGATGGTATATTTACTTTTTGTTAATGTATAGTGGTAGAAAAGTTACACTCAATCCCCAAGTGGGGATTTACGGTACTTTTTAGTATTAGTAGTTGTTTCGTTTTTAAACAACTATTTTATAAATAGTGACTGTATAGCTATATTTGTTAGATTAGTAATTGTATCAATACTTAACGTTGGAATAAAGAATATAATAGCGCTTCCAATTCCTCCAATTACTGTAGCAATTGCTATAAATGCAACAGCATAATTTGATATATTTTTTTCATTGAAATTTTGAATTTCACATTCATCTTTAGCATCATAAAAATACATAGCAGCAATAAGTCTAAAATAGTAATAAATTGAAATTATTGTAGCAATAATTGCAAGAATAGCTATTAAAATGTAACCTGCTTTAATTGTTTCAGTAAATACATAAAGTTTCCCTATAAATCCTATAGTTCCAGGAATTCCTGCAAGTGATAAAAGGAAAATAGTTAGCATCAGAGCATAAAAAGGTCTTTGTTTAGCTAAACCATTAAAGTCACTAAATGTAACTCTAATTACAGATTTTGAGTTTATTTGAGAGATTAAACCAAATGAACCTAATGCAGCTAACATGTAAGCTAATAAATAGAACATTATTGAATGTGATACATCAATGTTAGCAATTTGAGTATTTTCATATGTTAGTGCAACAAACGCCATAAGGATATAACCTGTATGAACTATTGATGAAGCAGCTAACATTCTTTTTACTTTTTCTTGAGTAATTGCAAGCCATGTTCCTATAACTAAAGTTACTAAAACAACAATAGTTAACAAACCATCCCAGAAATCAAAGATTGGTGAAATTGTATCAATAATCAATCTAAGGAAAAATGCAAAAATAGAGATCTTAAACGTAGATGCCATAAATGCAGTTACAATCATTGGAGCACCCTGATAAACGTCAAGCAACCATGATTGAAATGGGAATGCTGCAATTTTGAATAGAAAGGTAAACAATATTAGAGTTAAACCAATATAAACTAAAACTAAATCATTTACACTTGCATTATCAATATAAACTTTTATATCAGTAAAACTTGTTGAAACAACAGCTCCATATACTAAAACTAATCCTAAAAGGAAGAAAGCTCCAACAAAAGCTCCTAAAACTAAATATTTAAATAATGCTTCAATTCTTTTTGAATTGTCTTGATTAAATCCAACCATAATGTAAACTGCAAAAGATGCAATTTCTAAAGCAATAAATGCAGTAATTAATTCATTTGATTGTGTTAATATCATCATTCCAAAAAGAGCAAATAAAATTAAACTGAAAAATTCACCTTTAAAATAATCTCTATTTCTAAAATAACTCTCACCAATAAGAACAGTTAAAAGTGTTCCAAGAATTAGTATTGTGTTGAAGAAATTTGAGAATGAATCAAATGTTAAAACGTTATGTAAAAAACCTTCATAAGCCTGAACTGAATAACTTGAACTTATATTGATTAAAGAAAATACCAAAGCTAAAACTAAAAATAAAGATGTAGCAACAATATTAGTTTTTGTAGAGATTTTTTCATACATACTTAAAAGCATAAGTACTAATGCCCCAACTAAAACTATTAAAGTTGGTAGAATTAAAATAAATTCATTCATTTTGTTGCTCCAATTTGTAAAATGTTTTGTAAATATGAGCTTACAGTTGGCTCATAGATATTTGTGAAAATATCTGGAAAAAATCCCATAACAAATATTAAAACTATCCATGGAGTTAAAGCTAAAATTTCTTTTATTTTTAAATCTTTCATTTTTAATTCACCAAGAGATTCATCTCTATCTTGTAAAATAGCTCTTTGAAACATCCAAAGCATATAAGAAGCTCCAATAATAACAGAAAGAGCTGCAATAATTCCAAGATAAATATTAAATTGGAATACACCAAAGATAATTAAAAATTCTGAAACGAAACCACTTGTACCTGGTAGTCCAACATTTGAAAATAGCATAATTGCAAAAATAAATGTCAGAATAGGTGCTTTTTTAGCGATACCCCCTAACTCTTTAATTTTTTTAGTTCCAGTTTGGTCTTGAATATTACCAACTAATAAAAATAGTGCACCTGTTGCAATTGCGTGAGCCATTATTAAATATAAAGCACCATTTAAACCATAACTTGTTAAAGAAAATACCCCAGCTGCAATAAAACTTAAGTGAGATGCAGAAGAGTATGCAAACATTCTTTTAACATCTTCTTGTGTTAAAGCAGCAACTCCAAAATATATCATTCCAAAAATTCCAACTGCTACAAGTTCTGTTGAATATAAAGCTACTTCTTCAGGAAATATAGGTATTAAGAATCTAATTACAGCATAAATTCCAAGTTTTGCCATAATTGAAGATAAAATAAATACAGCACCTGTTGGAGCATTTTTATATGTTGCCATAATCCAAGTGTGTACAGGGAATAACGGAATTTTAATTGCAAAAGCAAATAAAAATGCTAAAAATAACCACATTTTAGTAGATGAATCTAAAGAAGTTATTTTTGCTAAATCGTTGTAAGCAAAAGACCAAGAACCAAACTCATTAAAGTAGCTCATTCCAAGATAGAAAATTGCAAGTAACATAAATAATGAACCCGCCATTGTATAAATAGTTACTTTTAAAGTTGTAGCTACTTTATCTCCACTTCCATACATACCAATCATTAAGAAAATTGGAATAAGCATAAGTTCCCAGAAGAAATAAAACAGAACAATGTCTAAAGACAATAAAGCACCTGTAACTCCTGTTTGAACTAAAAGCATATTAATAAAATATGACTTGTTCTCTTTTTCCCAAAGGAACAGGTATGAAGAAGGAATTAAAATTGCAATCATCATAAGAATAGTTAATGAGAAACCATCAAGTCCTAAATAGTAATTTATTCCATAGCTTTCTATCCAAGGAGTATTTACAACAAATTGCATTGAAGAATTAGCTTCATAATCCATAAAAAGTTTTAAAGCTAAAGCTAAAACAACAGTTGTTGTAACAAAAGAGATATTTCTAACTGTCTTTACCTCTTTTGTTGTTATCATTAATCCCAAAGCCACGATAGCTGGTAAAAATATAATAAATGAAAGTATTAGTTGATTCATATTACAATCCTAATGAAATATATAGGTAAATAAAGGCAAAAGTCATACCTAAAAGCATGAATACAGCATAAAATCTTACATTTGCATTTTGAATAGTTGCAACTCTTTTACCTACATTTACAAAGCCAGTCGATATTCTCATGATTGTATCATCAATAATTTTATCGTCGATAACTTTGTCAAAAAGTTTAGATATAGATTTTAATCCTCTAACAAAGATTAAATCATAAAGTTCATCAACATACAGTTTTCTTCCAATAAATCCAACTTCTAGTTCAGGTTTTTCTAAATCAAAATTAGCATATTTTTTGTAAGCAACAAAAATTCCTAATGATGCAACAAGAACTGAAAGAGCCATTAAAATATACTCTGTGTTATGTGAAATAGTTATTGTTTTAGAGTTTAAGTTTCCAAGAAAACTATCAACCATATGACTTCCTCCAAAAATTGATGGGAAGTTTAAAAATCCTGCACCAATAGCACCAATAGCAAGTATTAGCAAAGGTATAGTAATTGTCATACTTGTATAAACATATTCTTTCTTATGGTGATTTGGTGTTACAAATACTATAAAGTATAATCTAAACATATAAAATGCTGTTAAGAAAGCAGTAAATAGTGCAATACCATATATTAAATAATGTCCTTCTTGAAATGCAGCTGCTAAAATAGCATCTTTAGAGAAGAATCCAGAAAATGGAGGTATTCCTGAAATTGCTATAACACCGATTAAGAATGTAGTTGAAATTATTGGAAGGCTTGCTCTATGTTTTGCTATGTTAAATATATTTTGTTCATGGTGAATTGCCAATATTACTCCACCAGCTCCCATGAATAACATTGCTTTGAAGAAAGCATGTGTAAATACATGGAATAATCCTGTTGAATAAAAACCTAATCCAACAGCGATAAACATATAACCAAGTTGACTCATAGTTGAATAAGCAAGTATTTTTTTAATATCAGTTTGTCTTGTTGCAATAATAGCTGCAAGTAGTGCAGAGAAAGCACCAATATAAGCTATAAATGTACCTATTTCTTCAATTCCACTATATAAAAAGTGAAATCTTGCAACCATATAAACCCCAGCAGTAACCATTGTAGCTGCGTGAATTAATGCTGAAATAGGTGTTGGTCCAGCCATTGCATCAGGAAGCCATGTATATAAAGGAATTTGTGCTGATTTTCCCATAGCTCCTACAAAAAGTAAGAACCCAGCTAGAAGTAACCAACCATTTGTTGTATTTCCTAAATTTGCTTCAATTGAAGAGAAAGATAAATCAACTTGTCCTAAAGCAAAAAATAGAGTTGCAATTCCTAATAAAAATCCAAAATCTCCAACTCTATTTACAATAAACGCTTTATTGGCAGCAAGAACATTATTTTTGTCTCCATAATAGAACTTAATTAAAAGGTATGAACAAACTCCAACACCTTCCCATCCAATAAATAAAATTACAGGATTATCAGCTAAAACAAGAATAAGCATAGATGCTAGAAAAAGGTTAAAGTAAGCAAAGAATTTACCAAATCCTTCATCACCTTTCATATAACCAACAGCATAAATATGAATTAACCAACCAACAAAAGTTACAAACATTGACATAAAAATAGCTAAGTTATCACCTAAAAATGCCATATCAACATTTAAGCTTGATATATTTAACCAAGTAAAAATATGTTGTTTAAATATTATTTTTTCTTCTATCATTTTTAAGAATAAAGACAGAGTTATTAAAAAAGATATTAAAGGAGTTAGTGTTCCTACAATTGCAAAAGGTAATTCACCAATATTTCTTTTTTTAATATTGTAAAAATATAAAGCACCATTTAAAATTGCACCAATTAATGGAGACAATATTATCCAAATAAGTAAATTTGTACTCATTTTTTCTCTCCTTGTGCAAGAGATGTGAATAAATCAGTATCTAAAGATTTTTTAGATCTAAATAAAAGAATAATTACAGATAAAAAAATCGCAGCTTCAGCAGCAGCAATAGATATTACAATAATAGTTATAATTTGTGGATCTATATTAAAATGGTATCTAGCAAATGTTACTAAAAAAAGATTTATTCCATTTAGCATCATTTCTATTGACATATAAATTACAAAGATATTTTTTCTTGCAATTACTCCAATCGCTCCAATAGAAAAAAGCATCATTGAAACAAAGGCATAAGAAGTAAGTGATATCATTTTTAGTCCTCCTTATCTATAATTTTAGTTTTTCTTTTTTTAGCAAGTACTACTGAACCTACTAGGGCTATTAAAAGAAGTATAGATATTAATTCAACTGCAACAATCCAGTTATCATACAGTGTAATTCCAAGTGGTTTTAAATCTCCAAAAGTTGTTTCAAGTGGTGATAAATCTTTTTCAGGTAGTAGGGATACAGCTTTTAAAACTAAAATATTTAGAGGAAGCATAATAATTGCACTAATAGTAATCAATCTATATTTATGTGGCTCATTTGGTAAATCTTCTTCATTTATGTTCAAAAACATTAGAATGAATAAAATAAGAGTCATAATCGCACCAGCATAAACTATTATTTGTATTAAAAATAGAAAAGTTGCATTTAAAAGTGCAAACATTCCCGCAACACTTAGCATTGAAATTAAAACACCTAATGCACTAAACATAGGATTTTTATAAACAATCATTGCTATTGCACCACTTATTGCAAAAAAAGCAAGAGCTAAAAAAATAATATTTGCTATCATTCAAAATCCTTTGATCTCTCATTTTTCATAAGAGCTTTTTTATCTAGTACAAACTCTTCTCTACTTGAAGCTGTAAATGAAAAAATTCCAGTATCCATTCTTATTGCATCACATGGACAAGCTTCAACACAATATCCACAGAAAACACACTCTAAAAGATCAATTTTAAACTCTTTTGGTCTTTTTTCATCAACACCATCAAATCTCTCTTCAGCTTCAATAAAAATACATTCCGCAGGACATGCAGTTGCACACATAAAGCAGGCAACACATTTTTCAGTTCCATCATCGTGCTTAGTAAGTCTATGTACTCCTCTGTATCTTTCTGTTATGTCTGTTGGTTGAACTTCTGGATATTGTAAAGTATTTAAACTTTCAACATCTCTTAGATTTTTAAAGAAATGCTTGAAAGTTGTTTTCATACCTCCAGCAATTGCTGGAAGATATAACTTGTCTTTAAATGATTTTCCGTATCTTGGTACTA
Organism: Aliarcobacter cibarius; assembly: GCF_013372265.1. NCBI lineage: Bacteria > Pseudomonadati > Campylobacterota > Epsilonproteobacteria > Campylobacterales > Arcobacteraceae > Aliarcobacter > Aliarcobacter cibarius. Next base: position 1,896,759 of record NZ_CP054051.1, on the reverse strand, counting down.
CTTTTATTGCCATATTAACTTCCTTTTACAACTACAAATATTGCAGTTACAACAATATTTAATAATGCTAGTGGTATTAAAATTTTCCATCCTAACATTTGTAGTTGGTCATATCTAAATCTTAAAACTGTCCATCTAACCCACATAAAAACGAATGCCATCATAAAAAACTTAATTAAAAAAGTTCCTATTTGTAAAGCAGCAGTTACAATATTGATACCATTCTCTCCTAAACCAGTTGTTAAGAAAGATATTAATAAAGCAGAAATACCAATTGCTAATGCCCAAAATGTAACAGTTAAAATTTTTGTCTCTTTTTCTCTACTTTTGTCGTTACCAATTGCTTTGTTATTTTTTTTCATCCAACCTGTAAATAAATATACTAAAATTGGAAGTACTATTAATATAGCTAAAATAACGTAATTGATGTTGGCTTTAATAGTTGCTGTATCCATCCATGGTATTTGATAACCACCAAAGAATAGAGTAACAATAATAGCACTTGAAGCACTCATTGCTGCATATTCACCAACTTGGAAAAGACCAAACTTCATAGCACTATACTCAGTGTGATATCCTGCAACAATCTCACTTTCACCTTCTGCTAAGTCAAAAGGTGCTCTATTTGTTTCTGCAAAAGCACAAACTATGAATATAATTGCTGCGATTGGTTGAATAAATACACCCCACATTGGAATAACACCAAGATAAGTTCCAGCTTGTGCATTTACCATATCTGTTAAATGAATTGAACCATATGATATAATCATAGAGATAATTGCTAATCCCATAGCAACTTCATATGATATAACTTGTGCTGAGGCTCTAATAGAACCTAAAAGACCATATTTATTTCCAGATGAATAACCACCTAAGATAATACCATATACACTAAGACCCGCAAATGCAATAAACCACATAATTCCAAGATGATTTGGAATAGCTTGCATCGTATGTGAAGTTCCATCGTAAACAAAAACATCAGCATAAGGAATAACTGCAAAAGTTAAAAAAGAGCAAAAAAATACTATTACTGGAGCAATTGCAAAAAAGAATTTATTTTTAATATGTGAAGGAACAAAATCCTCTTTAAATATAAGTTTTAGCATATCAGCTATACTTTGAATTAGTCCACCAAGTCTAAATACACCAATATTACATCTATTTGGTCCGCTTCTATCTTGAATAAAACCAGCTATTCTTCTCTCCCACCATACCCAAAGAGGTGTTAAGCCGACAGCTAATATAACAGACAGGGCAATATTTACTATAATTATAACTAAATTGCTCATATAGTTCCTTTTTCAATCATTGATTTTATATCTTCAATTATTGTTGTGATTGTAGGCATAGGATTATTTTTCTCAATTTTTGAAACAACTTTTTGTTTAATTCCATCACAGTTTATATAAGTTCCACTTTTTTCATAAAATGAAGCAACAGGAACAGCAATATTTGAATTTCCAATAGTTAAACAGTGATGTGAAAATAGTGATATTACTTTTTTATTTTCTATCAATTTTAAATTCTCTTCAAAATAACTATTTTCTACTATAAAAACAGTTTTAGCTTCATTTAAAGATTTTTCAAAGAACTCTTTTGATTCATCAATTTCAAGTTCTTTAAATGATGTTCTATTTGCAGATTTATCAGCTTTTTTTAACCACTCATCAGCAAAAGATTCATCAAAAGTATTTGGAGAATAGCCACTAACTTTTATATTTAATTTGCTTGCCAATGTTTTTACATTTACTATCTCTTCATAAGATAAATTAGGACTTAAAAGTATTAATATATTTTGAGAAGATGACAATTCTTTGAAGATATTGATAATAGCGTTAGAAAGATTTGTTTCATTTTTATCTATTAACGCAGTTTCAAATCTGTTTGTTGATTCATTATGATGTGATAATCTTCCATAATCACAAATGAACCATCCATTTACTGCTTTGTTTGTTCTAGGTCTAAATCTGTAAATCATATCATCTTTATATTTTTCTTTTCTATGATCTATACTTATGTTACAACCTTTTGAACAGCCATTACAAATAGCTTCAAAACTTTGTAAAAACCAAACTCTTTGTTTAAATCTAAAGTCTTTACTTGTTAATGCTCCAACAGGGCATAAATCAACTACATTCATAGCATAAGGATTATTTAGAGGTCTACCAGGGAATGTCCCAATTGTAGAGTGATCTGTTCTTGAAACTACACCTAACTCTGCAGTTTTTGTAATGTCTTTACAAAATCTTACACATCTAAGACATAAAACACATCTTTCTTCATCAAGCATTACATTTGAGCCTAAATCAACTCTTTTTCTAGCTTCATTTTTAGCATCAAGATTTACTCTTGACGCGTAAAACCCAGATTCCATATAGTAATCTTGTAGTTTACACTCACCAGCTTGGTCACAAGTCGGACAATCAATTGGATGATTAATTAGTTCAAGTTCTAAGATGTCTTTTCTTACTTTTTCAATCTTTTCACCTTTTGTTCGTACAATCATTCCATCTTTTATAGGTGTGTCACATGCAATTTGAGGTCTTTTCTGACCATCGATTTCAACCATACACATTCTACAATTTCCATCTTTCCCCAGTGCTTGGTGATAACAAAAATGGGGAATATGAATATTTTCATCTATTAATTTATCAATTAACAAACTACCTTTTTTTGCTTGAAATTGAATACCATTAATCGTAATACTAACTGTTTCGGCCATAAGCATATCCCCTTTTGAATATTTTAATCTATTATTTACCTGTATATAATTGTCTTGGTCTAGCAATTTTATGTTTTGGATCTCTTTTTAACTCTGCCCATTGTGCAATCCATCCTGGAGTTCTTCCAATAACAAATATTGGTGTAAACATTTCAACTGGAATTTTAAGAGCTGTTAAAATTACTCCTGAATAGAAGTCAATATTTGGATATAATCCTCTTTCTTTAAAATAATTATCACTTAATGCTGCTTCTTCAACTGCTTTAGCAATATCTAAAAGTTTTGAATCTAGATTTAAAGATTCTCTTAATTTATCTTGTAAACCTTTTAATGTTTCAGCTCTTGGATCTCTATTTTTATAAACTCTGTGACCGAATCCCATTAATCTAAATGGATCATTTTTATCTTTAGCTTTTGCTATATAAGAAGGAACATTTTTAACATCACCAATCATTTTTAATTGATCCATAACTTTTTCATTTGCTCCACCGTGAGCTGATCCCCATAAAGCAGAGATACCAGAAGCAATAGCAACATAAGGGTGAGCTTGAGTTGAACCAACATTTCTTACAGTTGTTGTAGAAGCATTTTGTTCATGGTCTGCATGTAAAGTGAAAATTGCATCTAATGCATCAACTTCAATTTGAGTAATTTCTTGATTTGAACCATCAGCCAAATGTTTCATTTTTCCACCTGGGTAAGCTCTTAACATATATAAGAAGTTTTCAGTGAAATATCTATCAACATCTGGATAAATTAGTGGAGTTCCAATTGAATTTCTATATGCCATTGCAGCAATTGTAGGCATTTTTGCAAGAATTCTATTTTGCATAGTTTTGAATGCTTCTTCATCTTCTAAATGTAAGTGATCTTTATAGTAAGCTGAAAGTGCCATAGTTGCAGCTCCCATAGTTGCCATTGGATGAGCTCTATCTGGTAATGCATCAAAAAGTCTTATGATTCCTTCATCAACAAAAGATCTATGTCTAATTTCTAAATCTAAATTTTTAGAAACTTCAGCTGTTGGAAGTTCACCGTTCATTAATAAGTAAGAAACATCTAAAAAAGAGTGTTTTCCAGCTAAATCAGCAATATCAATACCTCTATATTTTAATTCTGAATTTTCACCATCAATAAATGTAATTTTTGATTCACAAGCTGCAGTCGAAGTATAACCTGGGTCAAATGTAAACATTCCAGAATCTTTATAAAAAGTTGAAATATCAACAACACTTGGTCCTCTTGTACCATCAATAATATTATATTCGTATGCCTTACCATTTCTATTGTCAGTAAAAGTCATTGTATTTTTTGCCATTTTTTATATCCTTTGTTATTAATTTAAATTTATTTTTGTAAATATGTTTCGAACTCTTCGGGAAATTTTTGCACTATACTAGCAATAATATCTTTTACAGCTGGTGCAAAAACACATACAGTTTTTCCATTCATAGTATCACACACATCAAGAATAGTTTGTAAATCTTTCTTTTGTGCTTCTTTATTTAAAACTTTTTCTAAAATTTTATCAATCCATCCACAACCTTCCCTACAAGGTGTGCATTGCCCACATGATTCGTGGTGATAAAACTCTATAATATTTTTAGCTACATCTACCATTGACGTATCTTGATCTATTACTATCATCCCTCCTGTACCTAAAGTCGAACCAATATCCCACATTGATTCATAATCTAAAACAGCCTTTTCAACTTCAGCTGCTGTTAATATTGGGCAAGATGTTCCTCCTGGAATTATTGCTTTTAATTTTTTACCTTCAAGCATTCCTCCACCAAGAACATTTAAAAAATCTATCATTTTATTTCCATATTCCATCTCATAAACACCTGGATTTTTAACAGGTCCTGAAATAGCAAAAAGCATAGTTCCTGGAGATTTTTCTGTACCATATTTTGTGTAACCTTCGGCACCATTTTCAACAATATTTGGTACTGAAGATATTGTCTCAACATTATTTACTGTTGCTGGATTATCATAAAACCATTCACACTCTTTTCCATGTGGTTTAAGTCTTGGGTGTCCTCTTTTACCTTCAAGAGATTCAATTAACGCTGATTTTTCACCACAAATATATGCACCACCACCTCTATGAACAGTAATATCGACTTTAAAATCATATTTATCCATGATTTTATCACCAATTATTTTTGCTTTGTAAGCTTCTTGGATAGCTTCATTTAATCTATCAATGAAAAATTTATATTCACCTCTTATATAAATATAAGCATGATTTGCTTGTATAGCCCAGCAAGTACAGATAATTCCTTCAATTAAAAGATGTGGGTCATACTGGAAAATTTGTCTATCTTTAAAAGTTCCTGGTTCACTTTCATCTCCATTTACTATTAAATATCTTGGACGTCCATCAACTGGTGGCATAAGTTCCCATTTAGGTCCACAAGCAGCTCCTCCACCACCTTTTCCTCTAAGTCCTGACTTTGTGACTTCGGCAGTTACTTCTTCAGGTTTCATAGTAAAAAGTTTATCTATTGACGAATATCTTCCATTACTAAGAGCAACTTCAAGTTTATGAGAATTTGGGATGTCAAAATTTTTACTTACTATTTTAGTTACCATTTTTACACTCCCAAATTATTTTTTCCAGTTTTTCTTTTGTTAATTTTCCATGATAAACATTATTTAATGCAATCATTGGAGCATCTCCACATGCACCTTGACATTCAACTTCACTAAATGTAAAAAGACCATCAGCACTTGTTTCCCCAGGCTCTAATCCTAAAGTGTCTTTTATATACTTTTTAAGCTCTTTTGCTCCCATAAGCATGCAAGATACTGTTTTACATAGTTCAATATGATATTTACCTTTTGGTTTTAAATTGAACATTGTATAAAAAGTTGCTACTTCATAAACTTGCATAGGACTTTTTTGAACTTTTTGTGCTACGTAAACCATAGCTTCTGGACTAACCCAACCTTCTTGTTCTTGTACTAACCAAAGAGCTGGTAACATACAAGAGTCAATTTTTGGATATCTTGAAGCGTATTCTTGGAATTTTGCTTCATTTTCTGGTGTGTAACTAAAACTACTCATTATCTATCAAACTCCCCAGCAATAAAATTCAAACTAGCCATTGTGATAACAGCATCTGCAAGCATTGTTCCTTCAACTATTTTTGAATATGCTGCAAGTGAATAAAAACATGGTGGTCTACATTTTACTCTGTATGGTCTTCCACTTCCATCACTTACAGTAAAGAATCCTAATTCCCCATTTGCAGCTTCAGTTGAACTATAATATTCACCTTTTGGCACAATAATACCTTCAAAAGTAAGTTTAAATTGGTTCATTAAACCTTCAATATTTCCATAAACATCTTTTTTCAAAGGTAGTACAACATTTGGTGCATATATATTAATAGGACCTTCTGGCATATTTTTCATAGCCTGTCTAATAATTTTGATAGATTGAATTGACTCTTCAAACCTACACATCATTCTGTCATAAACATCACCATGACTACCTATTACTACATCAAAATCAAAATTTTCATATCCATAATATGGCTTATCTTTTCTTAAATCATGAGCAACTCCAGCTGCTCTTAAATTTGGTCCTGAGATACCATTTGCTAAAGCAAAATCAGGTTTTATAACTCCAACATCTTGAGTTCTGTCTTGATAAATTCTGTTATGAGCAATTAAAGATAATACATCATCTATACTTTTTTCTGCAGTTTTTAGAACCTCTTCTAAATCTTCAGCAAATCCATCATATAAATCAAACTCTAAACCACCAATTCTTGTGTAAGTATTTGTAAGTCTAGCACCTGTTAGTTTTGATAATAAATCATAAGCTTGATCTCTTGCTCCAAATAAGTACCAAAGGCTTGTAAGTCCACCTAAGTCAACCATATTAGCTGCGTTACAAACGAAGTGGTCAATGATTCTACTTAGTTCTCCAATAACAACTCTAATCATTTTTGCTCTAGGAGTTATTTCAATATTTAACATCTCTTCAATTGCTTTAGCCCAACCAATGTTATTTAGTATGGCACTACAGTAATTTAATCTATCTGTATATGGAATTACTTGAGAATATGTGTGGTGTTCACAAGCTTTTTCGAAACCTCTATGTAGATAACCAATTTCTGTTACACAAGCAGTAATTGTTTCTCCTTCCATTGCCACAAAGTTTCTAATTGTTCCGTGAGAAGCAGGGTGAGATGGCCCAACATTTAAAAGCATTAAGTCTTCTATCTCTTCTTTTGTGTAACCTTTAGATTCAAGTAATGGAGCCATTTCATCCATTAAATCATCTGTTTCTGTACAAATTTGTCCTTTTGTAATAGTGTAATCTTTTCTTAAAGGATGACCAATAAATTGTTTGTGATTTAAAACTCTTTTTAAGTTTGGATGATTTAAAAATTTGATTCCATATTGATCATAAGCTTCTCTTTCAGCCCAGTTAGCTGAAGCAAATATATCATAAATTGAATCTAAGCTTAGAGTTTCATCACTTACAAAAGTTTTTACAGTAATTTCTTTTTTAAAATCAGAACTTCTTAAAACATAAACAAGTGCAAATCTTGAAGGAGTAGTATCTGGAAATTTTAAGTAATCAATTCCAGCAATATCTAAAAGGATTGTATAATCCTCATCTTTTTTTAATCTAAGAATAGTCTCTCTTAAATCTTTTGAATCAATTAATAAATCACATTTAAGCATCTAAAAATCCTTTATACTCTTTTACTCTATCTTTTATAATTGATTCATTTTTTGCTTTTTCTTGAATTCTCATAATAGCATCAAGAACAGCTTCTGGTCTTGGAGGACAACCAGCTACATATTCATCTACAGGAATTATTTCATCGATTCCTTGAACTGTTGCATAGTTGTCATAAAAACCACCACTACAAGCACATGCACCCATAGAAATAACCCATTTTGGTTCACACATTTGTTCATATATTTTTTTTAAAATAGGAGCTTGTTTGTATGAAATTGTTCCTGCAACTATAAGTAAATCTGCCTGTCTTGGAGAAAATCTTACAACTTCAGCTCCAAATCTTGAAACATCATATCTTGATGCAGCAACTGCCATAAATTCAATACCACAACACGCAGTTCCGAATGCCATTGGCCAAAGAGAATAAGATCTTCCCCAATTTACAGCAGCATCAAGCTTTGTTGTTAGTATGCTGTCACCTAAACTTGATTCAATTCCTAATCCCATAATAAAGCCTTTTTCTTATAGATATAGATTAATCCAGCAAATAATAATCCCATAAAGATGAACATTTTTACTAGTCCCATATATCCTAGTTCTACAACATTTATAGCCCAAGGAAACATATATACTAACTCAACGTCAAACAGTAAGAATGATATAGCAACTAAATAAAATTTAATAGAAAATCTTATTTTTGTAGTACCAATTGGGTTTGTAACCCCACTTTCGTAGACAGAATTTTTAATAATAGAGTCTTTGTTATTTGGCCCAATATGCTTAGTTGAGACAAAGAACAGAGATAAAACTACACCAATTGCGATGAAAATAGTAGAAGCTAGGATTAACTCAGTTGACATCTTTTTTCCTCATGAGTAAATTTTAAACTAAAGGAGATTGTATCTTATTTTAAATTTTAAGCAAAGTTTATAGGTCAATTAATGCATATTTGTAAAATATAATGAGAAAAAAAGTAATACTTATTTTTATATAAGCTTAAAAATTAATTTATAAAAATTATTTTATTTTTACTTAGTTTATCTTAAAGCATAAAATGATATAAAATCCTATCAATAAAATATATTTTAGGAATATTATGAAAAAAGCAATAGAACTATTAAAAAAACACAATCTTTTAAAAATTATTGATGATGAACTTGACATAAATCTTGAAGTTCCTCATGTGGCTTATGTTGAGGTAAAAAGACCAGATTCAAAAGCAGTTCTTTTTACAAATGTAGTAGATAAAAAAAATAATAAGAAATTTAAAGAACCAGTTTTAATGAATGTTTTTTGTAATGAGGAAGCTGTAAAATTATTTATCGGAGATGGTAATAAAATAGCAGCAGAGATAGAATCTTTATTAAAATTAAAACCACCAGTTACTTTTAGTGAGAAGTTATCAACTTTTGGTAAGTTGTTTTCATTAAAAAATACAATTCCTAAAAAATTAAAAGGAAAAGGTGAGTGCCAAGAAGTTATAAAATTAGGAAATGATGCAAAGCTTAGTGATTTACCAGTTATTACAACTTGGGAAGAAGATGGTGGACCATTTATTACTATGGGACAAGTTTATACACAAAGTTTAAATGGGGAGTTAAAAAATCTTGGTATGTATAGACTCCAAGTTTTTCCTGATAATACTCTAGGAATGCATTGGCAAATACACAAAGATAGTAATCATTTTTTCCATGAATATAAAAAAGCTGGCAAAAAAATGCCAGTAAGTATAGGTATTGGTGGAGATCCTATGTATATTTGGTGTGGACAAGCACCTCTTCCAATTGGTGTTTTTGAACTTATGTTATATGGATTTGTAAAAAATTCTCCAGCACGTCTTGTTAAATCTATTACAAATGATATTTGGGTTCCAGAAGATAATGATTACATTATAGAAGGTTTCGTTGATACTAGTAAGTTAAAAATCGAAGGACCTTTTGGAGATCATACAGGTTATTATACTTTAGAAGAAGAGTTTCCTTTTATGGAAGTTAGTGCAATTACATCTAAAAAAGATCCTGTATTTCTAGCAACAGTTGTTGGGAAACCACCTTTAGAAGATAAATATATGGGGTATGCAACAGAGAGAATATTTTTACCACTTTTAAAAACAACTGCACCTGATTTGATAGATTATTATATGCCGGAAAATGGTGTTTATCATAATCTTATCTTGGCAAAAATAAATAGTTTTTATCCAGGACATGCAAATCAAATGATGCATGCATTTTGGGGAGTAGGGCAAATGAGTTTTGTAAAACATGCTATTTTTGTAAATAATGATGCTCCTAAGCTAACTTCTCATGATGAGATAATAAGATATATATTAAATAGAATAAATATTGAAGATATTTTAGTAACAAAAGGAGTAGTTGATCATTTAGATCACTCTAGTCCTAAATTTGCTGTTGGTGGAAAACTTGGACTTGACTGTACTGGAGATGAAATTCAAGAATTAGGTATTACTTTACTTGAAGATACAGAACTTTTAAATAAAATGCAAAATATTACGAATGAAATAAGAAGTCTTAAACAATATTATAAAGATACAAAAAATCCGATTTGTGTTATTAGTGTAGATAAAAAAAGATCTCAAAAATATATCTTTGAAGATTTAAAACCTCTATTTCCTCATATTAAAATTTTAGTAATTGTTGATGAAAAAGCAAATGATTTAGAAAATCCATATATGTTAATTTGGAGAGTTACAAATAATATTGATTCAAATAGGGATTTATTTATAGAAGGTAATACACTTTGTCTTGATGGTACAAATAAAAATAGTTTTGATAACTTTAGTAGAAGATGGCCTGGTGATGTAAATTGCACAAAAGAGGTTATTGATTCTTTAAGAAGTAGAAAAATTATAGATATTGATGATGAATTTATAAAAACACACCAGTTATATTAAATAACTGGTCTGTTCAATCTTAAAAAGTATAAAGATGGAAGAACAAGCCCAAAAGTAATAGCAAATAAAATGGAAACAGATTTTAAACCATTGTGAATAAATATTTCAATTAATTCAGGATTTATTCCGTATCTATTTATATCTATTAAAGATATCATGGCACTAAATGCATATGTTCCTGGAAGAATAGGAATAATCGAAGCAACTGTATATACAGGTCTTGGAATTTTATATTTTCTTGACCAATAAAGAGCAATTATTCCTATAATTGCTGATGCAAAAAATGTTGATATTTCTATTCCAAAATCTAAACTTAAAAATATAGTTCTTAAATCATAAACTATTGCTCCACCTAGTGCACAATATTTTAATGTATATTTAGGGACATTAAAAACCATGCCAAATCCTAAAGAGGCAAAACTAGCAAAAATACCTTCAATAACAAGTTTTAAAATTAATTCCATGTTAACCTCAAATTTTTAAAAGTGCAATAGCAAAAATAACTCCAACTGACGTTGCAAGTGTAAGAATACTTCCTTCCATCCAACGTCCCCAACCCATCATCATATAACCTTTAAAAGAATCTAGAAAAGAGTTTACAAACGCAAATCCAGGTGCTAATAATAAAATACTGGCTGCAAGTGCAATATTTGGAGTAGAGCTAAAACCGTACATTTTTGATATTCCAGCAATTAAAGTTGCAACAAATGCGGTTATTCCAAAAGTAATAATCATCACAAATCTTCGCTTTGCGAGTTCTTGTCTAGTAAACATAGCAATACTTGAAGCTGCAAATGTAGTTACCAATGATAATAAATCACCACCTTGTAAATAGGCAAAGCTACTACAAGCAAGTCCTACCATTATTACAACTAACCAGCGATTATAGTAGTTTGGTTCAATGTTTTTTAAAATTGTGTATAAATAATTTATATCATGGTCATTTTTTTCCATTTTTAAAACTATTTTCTGAATTTCACAAACTATACTCATATTAATAGGTTTGTGATGAACTCTTCTTGTTGTAGTAACTGATTGATCGTTGTACAGAGTTGTTAAAACTATTGCTGAAGGAATGAGTGAAAGTTCTACACTATTAGCACCCAAAGCTTTACCTAATCTTTGTGCAGTTTGTTCTATTAAAATACTTTCAGCACCATATTCACTCATTAACACAGCCGCTTTTATGATACCTCTTGTGATTATTGATTGTTCTTCGTAGCTTAAATTTTTCATTTCATTTCTTGATAGAGTTATATTTTTGTAATTATACAAAAGTTTGTTATAATAAAGCTTTTAAGGATATAAATGAAAGAAATTACAGAGTACTTTTCAAAAAAAAATATACTATTTAAAGATTTTAAAGAGATTTTACCAAAAGATATTAATAGTAGAAAAAAAATAGAGATTTTTATTGGAACAACAATAGATTTAAAATATTATGCAATTTTTATTTTTGATTCAAAAAGTAGATTTATAAGAAAAAGTGCAGAAGATTTAATTGATTTATCAAATAATTTATCAAGTTTTGTTGGACATAATTTTAAAGTAAAAGAGCTTTTAATAAAAAGCCCAATGTGCTCAAAAGCAAAAGAATTTTTAAAAGAAAATGGTTGGAGCGTCCGAGTTGATTTTATGTGATATTGGAAATACAAGTACAAAATTTTTTATAAATGATGAAATAAAAAATTATTATAAAAATGATGAAATTCCAAGCTTTGAAGAAGAAATTTTTTATATAAGTGTAAATGAAAAAGCAAAAGTTAAGCTACTTGAAAAAAATCCTCAAGCAAAAGATTTAAGTTCTTTTATAACTTTTAAAACTTCTTATATTGGCATGGGAATTGATAGAGCTGTTGCTTGTTGTTTTCAAAAAAATGCAGTTATAGTTGATGCTGGAAGTGCTATTACGGTTGATATTATTGAAAACTCTGTTCATAAGGGTGGTTTTATACTTCTTGGTATAAATAGTTTTGTAAAAAGTTATGAAAATATTTCAGAAAAATTAAAAGTAGATTTTGAAAAAAATATTAATTTAGATAAAATACCGCTTCAAACAAAAGATGCTATTTTATACGCTTTGATTAAATCTATCATTTTACCAATAAAAGAGATTTGTAAAGATAAAAATATAATATTTACAGGCGGAGATGGAGAATTTTTATCTTCATTTTTCAAAAATAGCCAATATAAAAAAGATTTAATATTTGAAAATATGAAAAGGATAATAGATGCTAACGATTGCATTGCCTAAGGGAAGAATTGCTGATGAGACTCTTGATAGATTTGAAAAAGCTTTTGGTGAAAAGTTTGTTTTTGAAGATAGAAAACTAATATTGCAAAAAAGTGGTTTTAAATTTTTAAATGTAAGAAATCAAGATGTACCAACTTATGTAATGCATGGAGCCGCTGATTTGGGTGTTGTTGGACTTGATGTATTAGAAGAAAAAGAGTACGATTTAATCAAACTTTTGGATTTAAAATTAGGAAAATGTAAAGTTGCTTTTGGACTCAGAGCTGGAGAAACTTTGAATTTTGATAAAAGTAAAATAACAATTGCAACAAAACATGAAAAAATAACAAAAAAATATTTTGAAGAAAAAGCAATGGCAGTTGAGATTATCAAACTTTATGGATCAATCGAGTTAGCACCACTGGTTGGTCTTTGTGATTGTATTGTTGATATAGTTGAAACTGGTGAAACTATGAAACAAAACGGACTAGAAGTTGGACCTACTATTATGCAGAGTAGCGCACATTTAATAGCAAATAAAAACTCTTTTTATGCAAAAAAAGATGCAATATTTGATTTAAAAGATAGAATAGAAAAATATTTATAATGAAAAATTTAGATTTATATGCAAAAATAGAACCTTATTTAGATTTAGAAGAGGCTACATATACTTTACATAAAGAGTTTATGAGATTTATAATGGAAAACTCTTTAGACAATATTTTAGATATTGGTTGTGGTAGAGGTTACTTCTTAGAAAATTTACGAATAAATGGGCTGAACTATTTAGGAATTGATAATAGTTTAGAACAAATAAAGGTTTGTAAAGACAAAAGCCTAAATGCAGAAAATTTAGAATTAAAAAAAATTGATCAAATTTTTGATTGTACTGTTGCTATTTTTGATGTTGTGAATTTTGTAGAAAAACAAAAAATAGAAGAGTTTTTTAAAAATATCTATTCTCTTTTAAATAAAAATGGATATTTTTTATTCGATATAAATACACTTTTTGCCTTTGAAAATATTGCTCAAGGAAGTATAAATATTGATTTAGAAGATAGTTTTATCGCTATAAATTCAGATTTCATTGATTCTAAGCTTATTACAAATTTTTTCTTATTTGAAAAAGAAGAAGATAATAAATTTGTAAAGAATGAAGGCTTGATTTCACAAGAATATTATAAAACTAATTATTTAGAAAAAATACTAAAAAATGTTGGTTTTGAGATTGTTGAAAAAAGAGATCTTTTTTTATATACAAATAATAAAGCTGATAAAAAAATGTTTATTTGTAAAAAGATTTAATGTACAAGAAATTTTTACTATTTTTTATAATTTTTTGTCCTTTTCTTTTTTCTATAATTCATTATACAGATATTGATGATAAGTTGGTATTTAGGATTTTTCATACTCAGAAAGATAATTTAATTAATGATATAGAATTTAATTATAAGGTTAAAGTTATTGAAGAAATACCAAATAATCTTTCAGGAATTACCTTCAATGAGAATATCAATACTCTTTTTGTTATAACTAATTCACCAAGAGATATTTATGAATTAGATAAAAATGGAGAGGTTTTAAGAAAAATAGATTTAAAAGGGTTTAGAGATACAGAAGACATAACATATATAAAAGAGAATATATTTGCTATTTTGGATGAAGAATTAAGTTCTATTTTTATAGTAGAAATAGATAATGATACAAAAGTTGTTCATAGAGAAAATTCATTAAAAGAATTTAATCTTGATTATAGATATTTTGAAAACTTTGGTTTGGAAGGTATAAGTTATGATAAAGTTGAAGATGAATTTTATATTGTAAATGAGAGAAGTCCTAAAAAAATAATCTCCATAAAAGGTTTTATGACAGATTCAAATATAAAAATAAAAGATAAAGAAGAACTAGAGTTTAATAATGTTTATTTATCAGATTTTTCAGCAATACATTATGATGAAGTTATGAGAAGATTTTATATTTTAAGTGATGAAAGTAAAATTCTTGGAAGAGTTGATGAACAAATAGATTTTAGTAAATATTTAGATTTAAGCAACAACAAAATATCTTCACAAATGACAAATCCAGAAGGAATAACTAAAGATAAAGAGGGAAATATTTATATAGTAGGTGAACCTAATTTATTTTTGAGTATAAAAAGAGATAAGGTTTTAAATTAAACCTACTATATCTCTAATTTCTTTTATTTTTTCACTTGCAATTTTTCTTGCTTTTTGTGCACCAAATTCTAAAATTTCTCTTACTTTTTTAGGATTTGCAGCAAAATATTCTCTTTTTTCTTCATAAGGCTTGAAATATTGTTCTATTTTTTCAAGAAGTGTAAGTTTGAAATGTCCATACCCTTCACCAGGAGTTATATATCTTTTTTGTAAATCTTTTAATTCATCTTCATTCATAAATAGTTTTGAAATATTATAGATATTACAATTTTCCCACTCTTTAGGCTCATCCAATTCTTTTGAATCAGTTACTATACTCATAACTTGTTTTTTTCTTTGTTTAGAAGTTGTAAACATATCAATTGTATTGTTATATGATTTTGACATTTTCGCACCATCAGTTCCAAGAACTGTTGCAACTTCTTCATCTACTTTTGCAACAGGAAGAGTAAGTATCTCTTTTTTATATGCATGATTAAATGAAGTTGCTATATCTCTTGTCATTTCAACATGTTGAATTTGATCTTTTCCAACAGGAACTATATTTGAATCAAATAGTAAAATATCTGCGGCCATTAAAACGGGATAAGAAAAAAGACCATGGCTAGCAACTAATCCTCTTGCAGTTTTGTCTTTATATGAGTGTGCTCTTTCAAGTAATCCCATAGAAGTATGATTTGATAAAATCCAGTACAATTCTAAAACCTCTTTTACATCATGTTGGATCCAAAAAGTTGATTTTTCTGGGTCCATACCAAGAGCTAAAAAGTTAATTGCTGCCTCATAAGAGTTTTTTTCTAAAAATTCTTTATCTTTAACACTTGTTAGTGCATGGTATGAAGCAATAAAAGCAAATAGTTCACCATCATTTTGTGACTCTATCATCTTTTTTACCATTCCAAAATAGTTTCCTATATGAATAGTTCCTGAAGGTTGAATTCCTGATAAAATTCTCAAAATCAAAATCTCCTATCTTTTTTTGTTTGGATTATATCAAAACTAGCTAAAAGCATTAGTTAAAGTGGGTTTTATACTTTTTAATAAAAACAATTTCAGTTTGTATGGTATGTTTTTTAGATATAATCGGCAAAAATTTTAGATAAAGAGTTAATATGATAGATATAAAATTATTACAAAATGATTTTGAAAAGACTAGTCTTTCTTTAGAAAAAAAAGGTGTTTCTAATGAAGTTTTAGAAAATCTTAAAACTTTAGCTTTAAACACAAAATATAAAAGACAAGAGATGGAAGATACAACAGCAGAACAAAATCTTTTATCAAAAGAGTTTGGAAGATATAAAAAAGAAAATCTTGATGTAATACCTCTACAAGATAAAATAAATAGTTTAAAAAATAAAAAACAAGAGTTAGAGGAAGAAGTTAGAGCTTTAGAAGAAGATTTATCTTCTATAGTTTTAGGTCTTCCAAATATGCCTGATGAATCTGTTCCTGTTGGTGCAGATGAAAATGAGAATGTAGTTTTAGAAGTTGTTGGAACAAAACCAACTTTTAGTTTTACGCCAAAAGAACATTGGGATTTAGAGTGTGATTGGTTAGATTTTGAAAGAGGTGTTAAGCTTGCAAAATCAAGATTTACAGCAATTAAAGGTGATGGGGCAAGACTTGAAAGAGCTTTAATAAATTATATGCTTGATTTTAACAGACAAAGAGGATTTAATGAATGGTATGTTCCTTTCATGGCAAATACTAATACACTTTTAGGAACAGGACAACTTCCAAAATTTGCAGATGATTTATTTAAAATTGAGGGTGAAGATTTATATTTAATTCCAACTGCGGAAGTAAGTCTTACAAATTTATATAATGATGAAATTCTATCTAAAAGTGAATTGCCTTTACTTCTTACATCTTATACTCCTTGTTTTAGAAAAGAAGCTGGTAGTGCAGGGCGTGATACAAGAGGGCTTATAAGACAACATCAGTTCGATAAAGTTGAAATGGTTGCTATTACTTCACAAGAGCAATCTGATGAGATTTTTGAGAAAATGGTTCAGTGTGCTAGTGATTTATTAAGTTCATTAGAGCTTTGTCACCAAAAAGTTCAACTTTGTACAGGAGATTTAGGGTTTAGTGCAGCCGTTACAATAGATTTAGAAGTTTGGCTCCCTGGTCAAAATAAATTTAGAGAAATTTCTTCTATTTCTAATACAAGAGATTTTCAAGCAAGACGAGCAAAAATAAGATATAAAGATGATAAGAAAAATATTTTTGCACATACTTTAAATGGTTCTAGTTTAGCAGTTGGAAGAACTCTTTTAGCTATTATGGAAAATTATCAAAATGAAGATGGAAGTGTTACTATTCCAGAAGTACTAAAACCTTATTTAAGATAAAGGTTTTAGCCCGATTAAAATTTACGAAATCGTTTTTTTCTATAGAAAATAAAAAAGGGAAAGTTTTAAACTTTCCCTTTTTTTGTTGAGTTTTATCAAAAAAATATGAAAAAAATACAAAATAAAACTCAATCGGAGAGAACGACCTTTTTGATCGAGGTTTTATCCAAAAAATGAAACATTTTTTAACTAAGGAGAGATAAGTATAAAAATAAAACCTCTTGATCTTTGGAATAATACAACTTCTAAACTTAAATAATGCTATTTTAATGCTATTTTTCTAATAAATTTTAGAAAATGGTAAAAATTATTTTACGTAAACTTTAGAGTCATAAAGTTTATTATCTACTCTTACTTCAATATAACCTTTATCGACTGTGTAATGCTTGAAGGTATATTCATAGCCTATTACAATATTTTTATTATTTGTTAAAGGAATTTTATTTTCTAAATTTCCTAGTGAAGTTCCTATATTTATATCAATTTTTGAATTATTTGATACTTTTCCAAAAATAGCAATTTTGGTATAGCAAATTTCATTGTAATCATTTTGTGTAATTTTTGAATGTTGAATATTTTCACCATGGTTATTTTCATCATATATAGCAACTGCAAAAGCTTTATAAATATCATTTGAGTAGGAAAAAGAAAATAAAAAAAAGAAGATCAGTATTAATCTTGACATAAATCTATAGGTTTCCCTGTATAATAACCTTGTGCAAAATCTATCTCTAACTCTTTTAAGTTATCTAAAATTTCTTGAGTCTCAACAAATTCAGCAACTGTTTTTATTCCAATTTTTTTTGCAAAGCTAGATATAGTTTCTACAATAATTTTTTGTCTAGGATTTGAAGTTATGTTTTTTATTAAAGAACCATCAATTTTAATATAATCAACATTTAACTTTAAAAGATGTTCAAAATTTGAATAACCACTTCCAAAATCATCTATTGCTATTTTTGCACCAAGAATTTTAATTTTATTGATAAAATCTAAAACTTCATCGTAGTTTTCTATACCTTCTGATTCTAAAATTTCAAAAGTTACTCTTGAAGCTGTTCTTGTCTTTTTTAAAGTTTTAATTATAAAATCTACAGTTTCTCTATTCTTTATATCATCAATTGATAAATTTATAGAGAAAAAATCTCGCTTCTTCTTAAAAGTATTGCACGCATTTGAAATTACTCTTTGCGAAATTTTATGATAAAGTTTTATTTTTTTTGAAAAGTTTAAGAATTTAAATGGAGAGATTAAATTTCCATAAGAATCTTTTAATCTTACTAGAGTTTCATATGCCAAGATTTCACCATTATTTACATCTACTATAGGTTGATAAAAACAGATTATCCTATCTTCAGCAAGAGCTTTTTTTATCTCATATGCCATATTTATATTATCTTTATATTTTTCTTCGATTTTTTCATCTTCATCATAAATAAACATAGATTCGTGAGAGTTTTTTGCTCTATTTACAGCGATATCAGTTTTTGAAAGTAATCTATTTGATGCTTTTGCAATTCCTACAGAAAAACCTAAAGATATTGTTTTATCTTCTATTAAATACTCTTCATCTTGTAACATAGATAATATTTCAAATGCTTTTTCTTTTAATTCTTCATAAGATAAATTTTCATGATAAGTAACTGCAAACTCATCACCTCCAACTCTATAAGCTTTTAATCTTTTTGAAAAAAACCTATTTGCAACTTCTTGAAGAATTTTATCTGCATTGTAAATTCCAAAAAAGTCATTTACTTCTCTAAATCCATCAATATTAAAAATCATACAAGCTTTTGGATTTGTTTTTAAAATATCTAAAAGTATTTTTTGTCTATTTGGAAGTTTAGTGAGTAAATCATAGTATGTTAATTTGTAGTTTTCTTCTTCTAATATTGTTTGAGAAGTTATATCTCTAGCTATTCCAATAATACCAATTATTTTTCCATTTTCATTATAAAAAGGCGCTTTATTAATTTCAAAATGTCTTAATGCACCTCTTATTGTTCCGCATTCTTTTACTGTAATTGGTTCTAGTTTTTCTAAAACTTCAAGATCAGATTCCGCGCAGTTTTCACCAAAAGTATGCCAATTTGGACTATTTGGGAATTTACTTCTCTCTTTTTTTGCAAAATATAAATCATTTTTTCCTATAGCATCTTCTGGTAGGGTATTTAGGAATATTTTGCAAGTAGAATCATTTGCATAGATATAATTTCCCTCTAAATCTTTAATCCATAGTAAATCAGGAAGGTTCTCTGTAATCAGCTTGAGAAGAGTTTCTGATTTTATGTGATTTGACATACCTTTCCTTATTTTATTTTTTAAAAGTTGGATATTATATCATCAAAAGCTTATTTTACGATGTTATTCGTATGAAATTTTTCTTATTTTCTCATTATTTTTAATTTTTAATTCATCATATAATAGTTGATATTTCTTTTTATCTTCAAAAGAAATAGGAGTTCTAATAGATTTATACTCTACTAATTTATTATCTTTAAAAACACCAGATATCTCTGCATAAACCCAATAAAAGCCACTATCTTTTCTTAGATTTTTTACAAAACCGCTCCATCTTCCTTTTGTTTGTAAATCTTCCCACAACTCTTTAAAAACTGATTTTGGCATGTCAGGGTGTCTTACAATATTGTGTGGTTTTCCTATTAATTCATCTGCACTGTATCCTGATATTTCTGCAAAAGTATCATTTGCATATGTTATGATACCTTTTAAATCAGTTCTTGAAATAATTAATTCATCTTTTGGAACGATAGTTTCTATTAAAAAATTACCATTATTAAATTGCATACTAGTTTCCTTGCTTATCAAACTGTTTTGCAAAACCAATTAAATCTTTTCTTCTTAAATCTCCATGATAAACTATATCTTCAACTTTTACATCTTTATCATTTAAAATTTTTGGAACCGCATCAGAGTTTTCTAGAACTTGCATATGACGGCTTAGCTCTTCTTCGCTATAACTCATTTGCATATCTGCACTACTAATATGAGGAATTGCTTCAATAACTTTTAATTTTTTAAGCTCTTCTTCTACATTTTCACCTTCGATAGTAACAATTACTCTTCCTTTTTCATCATGCATATGATAATCACAAACACCTGATTTTTTCAGATTTTCAATAACACTATCAAGATATTTAGGTAATGTTTGTACAACTATACTTGAAATATTCATTTTGGCTCCTTTAAATTGTAGTAATTTATATTTTTATCATCGCTTGATACAAATATTTCATTTTCATTTTGAAAAACAATATTTGTTATAATAGAGTTGTTACCCATTAATTTAAATAAAATTTCTTTTGAATTTGTATCAAATACTGCAACATTGTTATCTTCATCAAAACAAAAAGCTCCTTTATTAGAACTAGGACTCAAAGCTGCACTATATATTAAAAAATCAACACTTATAAAATATGGTTTTTCAAAACCAAGAGAGTAAACAGCTGCTCTTCTATCCTGTCCTGCTGTAATTAATCTATTTTTTTTAGTGTCAACTTGAAATACTCTATCTACATTTTCACTTTTAAAACTTTTTATTTTTTTAAAATTTTTTATATCTACTTGTGAAATTATACCACTTTCATCTGCTATAAATATTGTCTCTTTTTTCTCATCTAAAACAAAATTTGAAAAAGATGATTGTGATATTTGTAATTCTTTTAAAACTTTTTTTTCTTTTAGATTATAGATATAAATTTGATTAGATAAAAGAGCATAAATTATATTTTCTTCATCTAAAAATTTTGCATATGCAATAAAAAGTCTTTTTTCATCACTAATAATGTTTTCAAGTTTATCATTTTCGTAAATAAATATATTTCTTCCACCACTTTGACCTTGAGATAAGATTAAAATTTTATTATTTATTTTATCTACACTATATACTTTACTATCAATTATTTGATTTGTAAAATCTTTAATCTTATCAATTTTTATTGAATTTAATAACTCTTTTTTTTCAATATCAAAAATATCTACACTACTAGCAGTAGTTGATGCAAGTAAAAGATTATTTTGAATTACCAAGTTAGTGACTCCACCAGTAGCTTCAAAAATATAATTAGGTTTTAACTCTTTTATTTCTTGTGCATACAAGTTTAATGTGAGAAAAATTGCTAAAATATATTTCAAAAATTTCATAGACCACTTACCTTTATTGCATTTGTTGGACAAACTTTTACACATAATCCACAGCTTGTGCAAACATTACTAATAGTAGGTCTAAAAAGACCTACAAATTCTATTGCATTTACTATACAAGGATCCTTGCAAGAAAAACACATAGTATTTTGCCATGATAAACAAGACAATACATCTATTTCAATTTTAGCTTCTATTTGCTTTTTATTTTCTATATTTAGGACTTCATTTTTACAAGATGTTGCACATAAATTACAATATGTACAACCTGAGTTTGAAAAATCAAGTTTTGGTGTACCGTCATCTAATATCTTTATAATATTCTCTTCACATACTGTTGCACAATCCTTTGTTTCACATTTCACACAGTTTGTCAAAAAAAGATTAATATCATCATAGTAAGGCGGTCTTATAATACTTTCTTGCAAATCTTTTTGTTTAAAAGGTTTTGCAAGAGAGCTAAAAAGCTCTCTTCTTTGCATTATTTAACACCTTCACCAATAACATCAATTAGATTAGATTTACCATTTAATTCTGTACTTCTGAATTCAGGAGTAAAGTTGTTTTTTGGAACATTTGCGCTATCAGATTGTGGTGCATGACAAGCTGAACAGTTAAATCTTGCATTTGATAATGTTTCTAAAGGTTTAACAACAGATTTTAAATCACTACTATTTGCTACAGCTTTTCCATCTCTTTGTAAATTTCCATCCTTTGAAAGTTCAACAGCTTCTCTAAAACTTGTATAGTGAGATTTAGGAATTGGAGTTGCTCCCATAGATGCAGCAATTGCTGGATCATGACAAGCTGTACATTGATTGTTGTCAGACGTAATAATAAACATACCTTCTACATCATGAGGAATCATCGGAGGAGCATTTTCAAAAGCTCTTTCAATTTTTGTACTAGCTCCAGCTGGATCTGTTTTATACTTTGTCTCATCACTTACAACTTTATCTTCAGTATATAAGTTATCTTTTCTAAGACCAATTGATTCATCTTTTATAATTTTTGTTTCAGCAAAACTAATAGTTGCAATTAAAGCAGCTGTAAATAGACTTAGAGTTAATTTACCTAACTTCATTTTTTATCCTTTATGTAATTTCTTATTGAAAAATTAAGTGCATCATCATCGCACACTTCAACACATCTAGCACAATTTGTACACTCTTGTAATACAGGTTCACTTGATTTTGTAATCATATGAAGTACTTGAACTTCAGGACAAACAACCTTACATTTCATACAAGCAGTACACTTTTCGTGGTCATGATGAATTCTTATTAGGCTAAATCTTCCAATTAGTGAATAAAATCCACCAAGCGGACATATGTGCCCACACCAACCATTTTTTAAAACAAATAAATCAAACAAAAATATCACCAAAATAGTAGCCCAGCCAAAGCCAAGACCAAATACAATACCTCTATGAACCATTGATACCGGAGATACAAGCTCAAAAGCTGTAACACCCATCAAAGTTGAAAGTATTAAAGTTATACCTATTGCCCAGTATCTTATATTTCTTGATGCTGGCTGATTTTTTTGTATTTGTTGAAAATTAAACTTTCTTCTTAGATAGTTTGCACTATCTGTTATTATATTTACAGGACACACCCAAGAACAAAATGCTCTACCACCAAGTGTGAAATAAAATATAGCAATTAAAAAAGCTCCAATTAAAATATCAAAAGATAATACAGCACCTGCAAAAAGCATTTGTAAAACTGCAAAAGGATCACTTAAAGGAATCTTTTCAAATATTAATGAAGAACTTAAATTTCCCATTAAAATATTTATTCCATAGATATTTGCAAGACTATATAGAACTAAAATAGAGATTTGTGTAAATCTTCTAGCTATTAAAAATCTATACTTTTTCATTCTAATAAATCCTTCATATCACTGTTTAAAGAGTCTATTGCACTATCTTTATTGATATTTGTTTTTGTTTTCTCAATATTTGCATTTTTTACTCTTTGTTCATCAGTTTCATCCCAACCTTTAATGTAGTGGTCTCCTGCTTTTCCAAGGGCAACTTCTCGTGGAAGTACAAAAATTGCTGGTTTTTCAGTAACACAAGCTTTTTCACAAAGCCCACAACCTGTACAAATATCTGTATTTACAATTGGTTTTAAGAATGCGTGTTTTCCTGTTCGTTCATTTTTTTCATAAACTATTTCTATAGCTTCACCTAATAAAGGACAAGCTCTATAACAAGCATCACACTGTATTCCCCAAAAAGCAATACAAGATTTTATATCTACAACAGCAACACCCATTTGCATCTGTCTTATTTCAAAAGCACCATCCTTATTTTTAACTTTTTTTTCATCTAGTGCATCTGTCGGACAAATAGGAACACACGGAATATCCACACACATATAACAAGGAATGTTTCTAGGAACAAAATATGGAGTTCCCAAAGGTAAATTATCCCCTGGTTTTGCCAATTTTAATGTATCAAAAGGACAAGCTTCAACACAAAGACCACATTTTATACAAGTAGATAAAAAATCATCTTCATCTAATGCTGCTGGTGGTCTTAAAATTAAAGAACTCGCTTTTACTTCACTTAAATAAGCACTCCATGTCAAACCTCCAAGAATTGCTAGACCTATTGCTCTAGCACCTGATAGAAGAAATCTTCTTCTATCTTCTTGAGGTTTTTTTAAAATATTCATAACTTATTCCTTATGCTTTGTAAATTTTTACCGCACATTTTTTAAAGTCTGTTTGTCCTGATTGTGGACAAGTCGCATCTAAACAAACTTTATTTATAAATACTTTTTCATCAAACCAAGGAACAAATACTAAACCTCTTGAAGGTCTATTTCTACCTCTTGTTTCAACTCTAGCTTTTACTTTTCCTCTTCTAGATTCTACCCAACAAAGTTCACCTTGTTTTACACCATATTTATTTGCATCTTCAGGGTGCATATAACAAAGTGCTTCAGGAACAGCTCTATATAGTTCAGGAACTCTCATAGTCATTGTACCACTATGCCAGTGTTCTAATACTCTTCCTGTGCTTAACCAAACTGGATATTGTTCATCTGGCATTTCAGGTGGATCCATGTAAGGTCTTGCAAATATTTTAGCTTTATTTTTTAAAGATTTTTTAGCTTCATCTTTAACTCCTAGTAAATCACCTTGAGCTAACTCTTTTGCTAATGTTCCATAGAATGCAAAGTCACTATCTGGGTTTGCTTTTTTCGCATATGGATCATATTTTGTATTAAATCTCCAAGAAGTCTCTTTCCCATCAACAACTGGCCATTTTAGACCTCTTACTTTATGGTAAGTATCAAAGTCTGCTAAATCGTGAGCATGTCCTCTTCCGAAACTTGCATACTCTTCAAATAGATATTTTTGGATAAAGAATCCATATCCTTTCCAAGGTTTTCCATCACTACCTTTTACATTTCTAGAATCTCCAAATGCTTCAGTGTTATCAAATCCAGCTTGAATTGGATCTTTTGAATCTGCTTTATAAGATTTAGCTTTTTCATTTGCAAATAGAATTTCATACATAGTTGTATTCTCATCATATCCCATTGCTTTAGCTGCTTCAATAACGCTTGGAAGTTTTACTTCACCTTTTGTGCTAATTAAAGTTTGCTCTCCCCATAAATCTTTTACAGTAAATCTTTTTGATAATTCAACCCATTGCCAAGTATCAGACATTGCATCTCCAACTGGAACTACTTGTTGTCTCCAAAGTTGAGTTCTTCTTTCAGCATTTCCATATCCACCCCATTTTTCATAAATCATAGCAGAAGGTAAGATAAGGTCAGATACTTTTGCACTAATTCCTGGATATCCGTCAGATGTAACAATAAAGTTATCCATTTCTCTAGCAGCTTTTATCCAGTGAGTAGCACTTGCTGTATCTTGGTATGGATTACAAACATTTACCCAAGCAAATTTAATATTTCCATCCTCAATATCTCTATGAATTTTCATAATATGTTGAGTACCTTTTGGATTTAAAGTATTGTTAGGAATATTCCATGCTTTTTCTGTAATTTCTCTATGTTTTGGATTCTCAACCATCATATCTGCTGGAAGTCTGTGTGTAAATGTACCTACTTCTCTCGCTGTTCCACAAGCACTAGGTTGTCCTGTAAGTGAAAACGCTCCACTTCCTGGTTTTGCTTGTTTATTTAGTAAGAAGTGAACGTTGTATGAAAGTGTATTTACCCAAGTTCCTCTTGTATGTTGGTTCATTCCCATTGTCCAGAAACTTACAACTTTTCTATCTTTTTCAATATACCAATCTGCTAATTGTTGAAGTTTTTTCTTAAATTCTTCAATATCTTCATCAGGGTTACCTTTTGAAATTTTTGCAACATAATCAAGCGTATAAGGTTCTAAGAATTTTTTATACTCTTCAAAGCTAATCTCCCAGTGAGCAAGACCAGCATTTTTATTTACCATTTTATCACCAGCTTTATATCCATAAGGAGCAAGTGCAGGAGCTTCAGTTTCAGAAACAACTTTTTCCATCTCTTTAGAGATTATTTCCATTTCTTCTTTTGAATACTTTCCATCTTTAATTGATTTTTCATCAGATTTTCTCATACCATAACCAATATTTACAGGGCTTGCTGCAAATACTATGTGCTCTTTAACGAAATCCCAATCAATAGCCTCAGGTCTATTATAAACAATTTCTCTTGCAATATAATTCCATAATGCTAAGTCAGTATTTGGAGTAAAGATAATTTCTAAATCAGCAATATCAGAAGTTCTGTGTCTGTAAGTAGAAATATTAATAACTTTAACTCTATCTGGATTACTTAATTTTCTATCTGTTACCCTTGACCATAAAATAGGGTGCATTTCTGCCATATTTGAACCCCAAGCAACAATAGTATCAGTTAATTCAATATCATCATAGCAACCACTTGGTTCATCTATTCCAAATGTTTGATAAAAACCAACAACCGCACTTGCCATACAGTGTCTTGCATTTGGATCAATAGCATTTGATCTAAATCCAGCTTTCATCATTTTTAAAGCTGCATAACCTTCCATAATTGTGTGTTGTCCACTTGCAAATATTCCAATACCTTCAGGTCCTTTTTCTTTTAAAGCAACTCTGATATGTTTTTCCATTTCATCAAAAGCTCTTTGCCATGAAACTGGAGCAAAGTCACCTTTTTTATCGAATTCACCTTTTGAATTTACTCTTAAAAGAGGAGTTTTTAGTCTGTCTGCACCATACATGATTTTTGCATTAAAATAACCTTTTATACAGTTAAGCCCTCTATTTACTGGGGCTGCAGGATCACCTTTTACAGCAACAATTTTTCCCTCTTTTGTTGCAAGCATAATTCCACAACCTGTTCCACAAAATCTACAAGCTGCTTTATCCCAACGCCAACCGCTTTCAGCTGCGTTTGCTTGTGCTTTTAGCTGTGTTGGTACACTCATACCAATCGCTGCTGCTGCACTTGCTGCTGCTGAACTTTTTAGAAAATCTCTTCTTGAAAGTGACATTTTCCTCTCCTTTTGAAATAAATTTTTAAACAAGTAATGGTAACGAATGGAAAAATTAAAAACCTTGACACTAGTCAAACTATTGAATTAATTAAGGGGTATATAAGTTGTAAAAGTAAATTAATTATTTACTTTTACAAGAGAGCATAATTTTTTCAAGTTCGCTTTTAAGCTCTGCTAATCTTTTATTTGAATGAAGAAGTTGTTCTTGAGTTTGTATAGCTATATCTTCACTTCTATTTAATTGTTTTGAAAGTTCTTTTGAATTTTGTAATTCATTTATTATTTCATCAAATTCAGTTGTAATTTCCTCTAATTTTAGTGAAGCATTTTTTGATTGTTCTAGCGCACTATTTGAGTCAATAATTGCACTATTTATTTTATTTAAGAAGTTATTGAAGATATTTGATGCTTCTACTAATTCACCTTCTGCTTCAATTTTCATAGGTTCTAAAGGTCTTACAAAATCTTGCTCCATGATTTTCTTAGATTCTTCTAGAAATTTTAAAGCATTTTTTTCCATAGTTTTTAATTCTAAAAAACTATATAAAATAAGTAATACTATTAAAAGAGCAAAGAAATATTGACTATTCTTTAAAAAATTTATTTTTTGTTCACTATTTATAGTATGAAGACCTACAAGAGCATCAACTTCATTTAAAAGTGTAGAGTTCGTTTCATAAATTTCATTTACAACTTTTTTAAGTTCATCTTTTTTTGATTCATCGAAAAGTATTTCTTTGAAAAGATTTATATTTTTAAGAAAATTTACCCAAAGAAGTTCAACTTTTAACATTTGTTTATCAATTTTAATATTTGGAGAATCTTTTAATTTATCTAAATTATTTCCACCTTTTAAGCTAGAAAGGTTATAGATAAATTCATCTATACTTTCATTTAACTCTTTTTGACTAGCATCTTTATTAGAGTATAAATAGAAAATATTTTTAGAGATATTTTGCGTAAGCATTCTTTGTTTACCTGCAATATTTATTATCATTGCATCTTTTTGATTTTTACTATTTAAATAGATAGTCGTTGCAACTATGCTACTCATTAAAAGAGTAAATAAAATCCCTAATATTTTTATTTTTGTACTAATATTACCTTTTTTCATATTGCGACTCCTGTGAAAATTGAATTTAGTGCAAGTTTGTCCTTAATTATGATTTCCTGATTTTCTATACCAATAATTTCATCCCTTGATAGTTTTTTTAAAACTCTCGATAGAGTTTCTGGTTGAATGTGAAGCATAAAACTTACTTCTTGTCTTTTTAAACTATTAAACATTTTTAAATCTTGAACCAACATATAAGCAACTTTAGCCGTTGCATCAAAAACAAGTTCTCTATTTACTAAACATTGGAGCTGATGAGTCTTTTTTAATAAAGCGTTCATTAGCTCTTTTATAAGTATATTATTATTTAAAAAGTGTTCTTTTAATTTTTCAAAATCGACACTTAATATAAGTGAATTCTCCATAAAAGAGGCATTTGAAAAACAGTAGATTTCATTATCAATAGTAGAACTTAATTCACTAATCAATGAGTTTGGATAGATATGGTATAAAAATATTTCATTATCGAATTTATCATATTTATAGATTTTCATTAATCCGCTAACTAAAAAAAGTAGATGATTCCTTTTATCAGTTTCATAAAATAAGATAGAATCCTTATCATATTTTGAAATATATGAAAAATTTATTAATTGTTCTATTTCATTATGATTTAGATTTCTTAACTTTCGCACGTTAAGTTGATTAAAATTGTAGCTAAATCTCCCTAAAATATTACTGCTATAGGTAATAATATTATCCTTGTTGACATAAAAATAATTTAGTTGTTTTTCTATGATATTTTTCTATTTTGAACTCTCAATAAAGCCCTTAAATAGGAACTTTTAGATATAATATCTATTATATTAAAGGGTAAGAATGCAGATAGAATCTAAGATAATAAGCATCATAAACGACAAACTAAAGAATCCAATTTATGAAACATTGCGACTATTAAATATGAAAACGATTTTAACAAAGAGCAATTTTTCTAAAAAAGAGGGAGTTGCTGTTCATATGGTTGTATTACACTTTGTATATATGCTAGTTATGAATAAAAAAATATCAACTTTTATGGATCAGAGTAATGATAGCTTTAAAAAAGATGTCTATTACAGACTACTTGCTAATGCTCACTACAACTGGAGAAAACTATTATCACTTAGTTCTTTAAAGATTTTATCACTGCTTCATAAAGTACAAGATGCAAAGCTAGTAAGAGTTCTTATACTTGATGATACTGTTGAAGATAAAGTTGGTAAAAATATAGAGGGAAGTTGTGACAACCTTTGGAGCAATAAAGCAAAGAGAAAAATCAGAGGTGTAAATGTTGTATCACTAAACTATAGTGATGGTTATTCAAATTTTATGTTGGACTTTGCAATTGCTATGAATAATTATGCAAGGGTAAAGATAGAAGAGTTTACAAATATTATTGATCATCGAACCAATGCACATAAGCGAAGATTGGAAAGCTTAAAAGGGAAATCACAAATTGCTATAGAGATGATTAAAAGAGCAGTAGCTAGTGGTATATATGCAGATTATCTGCTTGTGGATAGTTGGTATTCTAAACCTGTGTTTATAGAAACAATGAATGAGCTAGGATTGCAAGTTATTTCAAGAATGGTAAACAATGATAGAATCTGGAACTTCACAGGGGAGAAAAAAACTCTTGATGGTATCTATAACAAGTTTAAAAAGCTTAAAACTATTAAGATGGGTCAATATGGCAAAAAGATAAAGTTTGAATACTTCGGGGTCATAGTTGAACATAAAAAAGCAGGAAAATTAAAAATTGTTTTTATAAAAACCAAAGAGAATCTCATCCCTATTGTATCTACAAACTTAGACTTGAGTGATGAAGAAATTATCGATATTTACAAACGACGATGGGATATAGAACAAGGGTATAAAGAACTTCGTGAACACTTTGGGTTTGGTAAAGAAGAAAATCGAATTTATGAAGCACTTATTGCTCGCATAACACTCTCATTTTTTACATACAATGTTGTTAGCTATATAAATCGTATCAGTAATGAACCAAAAACTATTGGTGGATTGTTTAAAGATCTAGAATGTGAACTTCACACCTTGGCAATTGCTATGCAAGCATTTTTAGCTATTTTAGATGAGATTGCAAAAATTGAAGAAGTTGTCAATAGAAATGAGGATTTTACAGCAATAATCGATCTATTAAGAGATGTGACTGGAAAACTACTTGGTTTTAGGTGCGAAAGTTAAGTTAGATTTTTAAAAAAATCCAAACTATTAATACTCTCTTGAAGTGTCATAACAAGCCCTAAATAATTTTTTATTTAAGCAAGTATATATTAAGCTTGTACAAAAGATAATTAAAAAATTATAGAAAATGGAATAAAAATGGATTTTAAAACTTTTATAAAAGCAGTTGGTACAGGACCAAAAGGAAATAGAGATTTAAGTTTAGACGAGAGTTGTGAGGCTATTACTCAAATATTAGAAAATAGACCGACTCAGGCTCAAATAGGGGCATTTCTAATAGCTTGGAGAACTAAGTTAGAGAGTCAGGATGAATTAAAAGGGGCGATAAAAGCTCTTAAAAAATTTATGAAATTTAAAAAAGTAAATGACTCTATAGAGCTTGGGTACAATTTTGATGGAAGAACAAAAAATCCTTATTTGTTCCCCTTATATGAAAATATTTTAAATGAATTCTTTAAAAAAAATAATGATGTACAAAGATTGAATTTTGTTGTAAGTGGGGATTTATTACAACCAACAAAAAAAGGAATTTCAACAAAAGATATATTTACAAACTTTGACGAGGGTCAATATGTACGCTATTTTGATAGAGTAGAATACCTTCAAGAGTTAAGTTCTCTAACAACTCTTAGGCATGAATTTGGATTAAGAACAGCTTTTAATACAGTAGAAAAGCTTTTAAATCCAGGTTTAAGTGATTATGGAGTTTGTGGGGTGTTCCATAAACCTTATGTTTTTAAATATATTGATATGTTTGAAGAATATTTTAAAGATATAACTATAATTAGAGGAAATGAGGGAGATATTGAAGTATTTAAAGACTCTAAATTTTGGCAAAAAAAAGAGAATGATATCGTTGAAGTTGAATTTTTCTTAAAAGATTATGGAATAAATTATGATAGAACTTTTGAGAATTTAACTTTAGAAGAGAATTTAAATATTTTAAGAAATTATGATGATGATATATTAAAGTTAGCAAAATTTAATGTAGCTTTATATCTATTATTTGCAAAACGAGTTAGTTCATTAGACGAAGCTTGGCAAAGATTGAATTAGAAAAGGATTTTTATGTTAATTGATGGATTTGGAAGAAAGGTTGATTATTTAAGAGTGTCTGTAACTGAAAGATGTAATTTTAGATGTCAATATTGTATGCCAGAAAAACCTTTTTCTTGGGTTCCAAGAGAAAATCTTTTATCTTATGAAGATTTGTTTAAATTTATTAAAGTTGGTATAGACGAAGGTATAAAAAAAGTAAGAGTAACTGGTGGAGAACCACTTTTAAGAGATGATTTAGATTATTTTATAAAGTTAGTGAATGATTATAAAAACGATATCGACTTAGCACTTACAACAAATGGTTTTTTATTGCCTCAAATGGCCCAAAAATTAAGAGATGCTGGTTTAAAAAGAATAAATATTTCTCTTGATACTTTAGATACAAGTAGAGCTAAGCAAATAGCACAAAAAGATGTTTTAAGCACAGTGTTAGAAGGTATAAAAAAAGCTAAAGAAGTTGGACTTAAAATAAAAATAAATTGCGTTCCTCTTAAAGGTATAAACGATATTGATGTTCTAGAAGTTTTAGAATTTTGTAAAAAAGAGGGATTTGTAGTAAGATACATAGAGTTTATGGAAAATTCTTTTGCAAAAAGTAGTTCAAAAGGTCTAAATTCAGATGAGATTTTAGAGATAATTTCTAAAAAATATAAAAATATTGTTAAAGTTCCAAGAGACTCTAGTTCTCCAGCACAATATTATAAACTAGAAGATGGATATGAGTTTGGAATAATTGAACCACACAAAGATGATTTTTGTGCTTCATGTAATAGAATTAGACTTACAGCCGAAGGGTTTTTAATCCCTTGTTTATATTTTGAAGATGCTATGAGTATAAAAGATGCAATAAGAGCAAATGATATTGATAAAGCAACAGAAATTTTAAGGTTAGTTCTGAAAAATAAACCAGAAAAAAATAAGTGGTCAAATGAAAAGGATAATAAAGTTTCTCAAAGAGCTTTTTATCAAACAGGTGGATGATAAAAACTTTTAATAATAAAGTAAATATAAAGCAAACTTTGTATAAAATTCGCGACTATTTTCATTTGGAAATAAATTTATATTATACCTATTAGGAGGTCAAAATGGCTTTAGATCAGGAAGTAAAAGCAAGTATTATCGCAAAATATGGAAAAAAAGATGGTGACACAGGTTCAGCTGAGGTTCAAATCGCACTATTAACAGAGCAAATTAAAGTTTTAACTGAGCATTTAAAAGTATTTAAAAAAGATCACTCTTCAAGACTAGGTCTATTAAAAATGGTTGGAAAAAGAAAAAAACTTTTATCATATTTAAGAAGAACAGAGTATGCAAGATTTACTGAATTAGTTGCTAGTTTAGGAATTAGAGCAAAATAATTTTTTTTATAGAGAAATTGCTAAAAGGGACTGTGAATTTTCACAGTCCCTTTTTTTATACGCAAAGATTAATAATGTTTTTTGTAGAATAAACAAAAATTATAAATTAATGGAAAGATTATAATATGTTATTGACAAAAAAAAGTGAATATGCACTTCTATCTTTGATATCTATTGCAAAGCATCAAGATCCAATAAATGTTGATGTTTTATCAAAAGAACTTGAAATTTCGAAATCATTTTTAGCAAAAATAATGCAAAATTTAGCAAAAGAAAATCTAGTAACATCTCATAGAGGTGTAAATGGTGGATTTGTTTTAAATAAACCAATAGATGAACTAACAATTTTAGAAATTGTTGTAGCTGCTGAAGAGAGAAATCCTATGGTTTTTGAGTGTTCTGACTCAATTCATTCTTGTCCAAATAACAAAGCAAAACTTTGTAATATTTGGCCCCTTTTAAATAATTTACAGTTTAAAGTAAATGACTTTTTAGCTCAATTAACGCTTAAAGATATTTCACAATGAGATTATTTCACATTTCTCACACAGATTTAGATGGTTACTCTTGCCAATTTTTAACATCAAAAGTTTTTGAAAAAACGGAATATTTTAATGCAAATTATGGGATGGAAGTAAAATTAACTATTTTAAAAGTTTTAGAAAATATTACAAACTATAAAGATGAAGATATATTAGTAATTATTAGTGATTTAAATTTAACTTTACAAGAAAGTATAGATTTAGATTCTGAAATAAAAAGATTAAATGATGAAGGTTACAATATAACTTTACAACTTTTAGATCATCATATAACAGGTAAAAAGAGTGCTGAAAAATTTAGTTGGTATTTTTTAGATGATAAAAGATGTGCTACAAAAATAGTTTATGATTATCTACTAGAAAAATTCAATGCTTCTATTAAAGATTATGAATTTTTAGTAAATTGTGTAAATGCAGTTGATATTTGGCTTGAAAAAGAGAAAGATAATTTCGAATTTGGAAAAGTTTTGATGTCAATGCTTGTAAAAGCAAGAGAGATAAATTCTATATTATTTCCAAATCTTGATAGAGAATATAAATTTTATTTACTTGAAAAGGCAAAAGAATTTCTAGGACAAGATAGTGCAAATATAAAACTAGACAATGATATACATTTTTTGAAAAAAGAGTTTTTAAAATTAGATGATTTTGATGATACTTTAGATAATTTAGGTGCAAAGTATCTTGTAAAAACTTTAGAAAATGTAAAAGATGAGTTAACTGTAACTTATAAAGGGCAAAAGGGTCTTTTAACATACTGTTTAGGTTCTATATCAATTCCTGCAAATACATTTTTAAAAGCAAATAAAGATTATGATTTTTTCATTGATATAAATAAAAAAGGTAATGCTTCATTTAGAGCAGATGGAAAACTTGATGTATCTATGCTTGCACAAAAAATTGCAAATGGTGGTGGTCATGTAAATGCTAGTGGCGGAAAATTTGAAGATTTTAAAGAGTGTATTGATTATTTATCAGTTAAAATGTACATTCAAGGAAAACTTGATAATTAAAACTTAAGGAGGCTTAATATTATGGAGTGTGAATTTCCAACAATTAATTCAAAAAGTGAAGAAATAAAAGAGATTTTTTTGAATACAAAAACTATAGCGATAGTTGGTTTATCACCTGATAGTGATAAAGCATCAAATAGAGTTGCTGCGTATCTACAAAGTGTTGGATACAAAATAGTTCCTATTTATCCAAAAGAAGAAGAGATCTTAGGCGAAAAAGTTTATAGAAGTTTGTCTGAAATACCTTTTGATATAGATATGGTAGATATTTTTAGAAAACCTGATGCTATTGCAAAAATTGTTGATGAATCAATAGCTTTAAAAAATCAGAAAAATATTAAAACGGTTTGGTTTCAATTAGGCCTTACAAATAATGAAGCTGCACAAAAAGCAAAAGAAGCTGGATTTAATGTTGTTCAGAACAAATGTACGAAGATAGAGCACAAAGCTTTATTTGTTTAATTTTCTGTTATTTTAGATGTGTTGATGAGTACTAGCTTAGCAACACATCCTTTTACATTATCTCTTCTATTCTTTATTGATATTTTTGCATTTAAGGCATCACTTGCTATTTTTGCTAAGTAAAGCCCAAGACCAACACCATTTTTAGAACCTATTTTTTTAAATGGAGCAAAAACATCTATATTTTCATCAATTCCACTACCTTCATCAATTACACGTATTACAATTTTTTCATTTATCTTTTTTAATTTTATTAAAATTTTATGATTATCAGGAGTAAACTTTATTGCATTTTGTACAAAGTTTTGTAAAATTTGATTAAATAGAGTCACCCTAATTGAAATATTTAAGCTTGAAACATTTGATGTAAATATAGTATCAATTCCCCTTTGATTAGATAGCATTTTATAATCATTTGTTTTTCTTTTTATATAATCAACTAAATCAATATCTGTTGGAATTTCAAACTGGGCTCCTTCAGTTCTTCCTATATCTAAAATAGAACTAATCATTATATTCATGTCATCTATTTGTTTTATAGTGAGTTTTAGAGCATCTTCATATTCATTTTTTTCTCTAGTTTTTTTTAACATTAACTCATTTTTTAACTTCATAACTGCCAAAGGAGTTTTAAGCTCATGTGCAATTCCAACGAAAAGTTCTTTTTTGAATTTCACATAAGTTGCTATTCTATTTGTTAAAGAGTTGATAGAATTTGCAAGAGTTAAAAATTCGTCTGGTAAATCTTTTGTATCAATTTGAGCTAAAGTATTTTCATCCATATTTGATAATTTTTTATTTATCTGCATAATAGGTTTTAAAAGAGATTTTGAAACTATAAGAGAATATAAAAGCATTAAAACAAAGCCAGGAATTGCTAATCCAAAAAGATTCCTAAAAATAATTGAATATAAAAGATCTCTTTCAAGAGTAATATCTTTTGTAATTTGTAAAGATGTGCCATCGTTTAGCGCATAAATTAGTCTTAAATAGTATTCATTATTTTTCTTGAAATCTGAAAATTCTATTTTTTCTTTTTCCGAACTTGGAATTATTTCAATAGATTGAGATTGTGTTCTTACAGCTTTAAAATCTTCTTTTACATAGCTTTTTTCTATTTTCTTTGCTTGATAAAGTAAATTATCTTGAATGCTGTTATAAAATGAGTTTTTTGTGTATTCGTAAAAGATAAATGAAAGAATTATTATAAATAAAGAAGAAGCAATTATAAGTTTTTTATAAAATTCTTTATAAATGCTTCTACTTTTCATTGTTTAAAGTTGAAATTATTTTTCTTCTGCTTGGTTTGGATAACAGAATCTATAACCTCTTCTTCTAATTGTCTCAATTGTAGAGATATTTAGAGGTTTGTCCATTTTTTGTCTAATCTGATTAATTGCAACTTCAATAACATTCGGAGTTACAAGTTCAGGCTCTTCCCAAATTGCATCAAGTAATTGCTCTTTTGAAACAATTTGATCTCTATGTCTTGCTAAGTGTGTTAAAACTTCAAAAGGTTTACCTTTTAATTCAATTTCTTCACCAGCATATTCAATTTTTTCTTCATCTGGATTTATAACTAAATCATCGATTTCTATGATATTTGTTCCACCAAATCTTAATCTAGCTTCAATTCTTGCAAGTAAAATATCAAAATCAAATGGTTTTTTAATAAAATCATCAGCACCTGATTTTAGTGCTTCAATTTCACTCTCCTTGTCATCTCTTGCTGAAATGATTACAACAGCTGTTCTAGAACTTCTATTTTTAACAATTTTACATAACTCTATCCCGTCTCCGTCAGGAAGCATCCAATCTGTTAAAACTAAATCATAATTTCTTATGTCTATAAAATATTCAGCATCTTTATAATTTTCTGCAGTATCAACTTGATATCCAAAATCAGTTAATCCTTCTTGTAAAGTTCTGTTTAATGTAATCTCATCTTCAATAATTAAAATTCTCATAAAAGTCCTTAAGTTAAATTTAATCTTAAAATTTTCGGAAGTATATCATAAAAAAAACAAAATTTAAAGCTTTTTTAAGCTAAATGTTAAAAAATGTAAATGTTTAAGAAAATAAAGTTTTTATATAGCAAAAAATAAACTATTTATTAACACAAAATAGATAAAATACTGCAAATTAAAATTCTAAGGAAAAAAATGAAAAAAATAGTTACAAGCTTTGTAGCATCGTTGGTTTTGGCATCAGCATTAAGTGCTGCAGAAATTTACGCAACTGTTGATGGGGAAAATATTACAAAACAAGATATTGAAATGATTGTTCAAGACCCTAGAGTAGATCTTAATAAAATACCAGCAGAGGCTAGAACACAAGTTATTGATCAAGCTATAAACAAAAAATTATTAGCAAAAAAAGCACTTAAAGATGGAATTGAAAAAGATCCACAATATGCTGAAGCTATGAGCAAAATAAAAGAAGATTTAGCTTTCCAAGTTTGGCAAAAAAACGAAGTTGATAAATTAAAATTTAGTGATACAGAGAAAAAAGATTTCTATGAAAAAAATAAAGATAAATTTAATATTCCAGAAACATTTGAAGCAAGTCATATTTTAGTAGATACTGAAGCTGAAGCTCAATCAATAATTAATGATTTAAACAAAGCACAAAATAAAGAAGCAAAATTTAAAGAATTAGCAAAAGCTAAATCAAAAGATCCTTCAAAAGCAAATGGTGGTTTCTTAGGGAAATTTGCAGCTGAGCAAATGGTTCCAGAATTTGGAAATGCAGTTAAATTATTACAAAAAGGTGGATATTCAAAATCTCCAGTTAAATCACAATTTGGTTATCATGTAATTTTATTAAAAGATAAATTCCCAGGAAAAGCTTTATCATATAATGAAGTTGAAGGTGAAATTAATCAAGTTTTAATAGGTAATAGTTTTGGAAAAAAAGTTAAAGAGCTTATTCAAGATTTAAGAAAAGACGCAAAAATCGTAATTAAATAAGGAGATTAGATGGGTGTTTTAAATGTTGTAAATGCTGGAGTATTAACTGGAAGTGAGGCTAAAAAACTTTTTGCTTATGCAAAAAAAGAAGGTTTTGCAATTCCTGCTGTAAATGTTGTAGGAACAGATTCTGTAAATGCTGTTTTAGAAGCTGCAAGTAAAGTTAAATCTCCAGTTATAGTACAATTTTCGAATGGTGGAGCTGGATTTTATGCAGGAAAAGGTTTAAAAACTAGTGACGCTGCTCTATTAGGGGCAATTAGTGGAGCAAATCATGTTCACACTATGGCAAAAGCTTATGGAATACCTGTAATTTTACATACTGATCATGCTGCGAAAAAACTTCTTCCTTGGATTGATGGTTTACTTGATGCAGGAAAAGAGCATTTTTCTAAAACAGGAAGACCATTATTTACATCTCATATGCTTGATTTAAGTGAAGAGAGTTTAGAAGAGAATCTTGAAATTTGTGTTGAGTATTTTAAAAGAATGAATGCTATTGACATGATGATTGAAATTGAACTTGGGATTACGGGTGGAGAAGAAGATGGTGTTGATAACACAGGTGTTGACAACTCTTTATTATATACTCAACCAAGTGAAGTTTCATATGCTTATGAAAAATTAAGTCAAGTTGGAGAAAATTTTACAATTGCTGCATCTTTTGGAAATGTTCATGGAGTTTATAAACCAGGTAATGTTGTATTAAGTCCAAAAATTTTAGATAATTCACAAAAATTTATTCAAGAAAAACATAATACTTCTACAAATCCAGTTGATTTTGTATTTCACGGTGGTTCAGGTTCATTATTAAGTGAAATAAGAGAAGCTATCTCTTATGGTGTTATTAAAATGAATATTGATACAGATACACAATGGGCAACTTGGGATGGTGTTAGAGCTTATGAAGCTAAATATCATGGATATTTACAAGGGCAAATTGGAAACCCAGAGGGTGAAGATAAGCCGAATAAGAACTATTATGATCCAAGAAAATGGTTAAGAGCTGGTCAAGAGACTATGATAGCTAGATTAGAGACTGCTTTTAGTGACCTATGTGCATTGAATAAAAATTAATATCTTACAGCTTTAAAAGGATATATTCCTTTTAGGCTATATGATTATAAACTTTCTCTTTTTTTATTTTTAACTGATAAATCTGACACATTAATATATTATTGGATTTGAGTTAAAAGCTACTAATTAAATATTTATTATTTACGAAAACATAAATCCAATAATCAAAACTACAAAAATTCAATTCTAGTTACATAACAATAATTAAGAAGATTTAGTTTTTCTTTTCTTCATTTGTAACTAGTGCAAGATTATTTAAATTGTATTTTTGTAATAAATCTAGAACTTTTACAACTCTTTCATAAGGAACTTTTTTATCAATTCTTACAATTACTGAATCGTCTTTATTTTTTATAGCTTTTAAATTATCTTCCAACGATTCAAAAGAGACTTCAATTCCTTTAATAGCAAGTTTATTTACACTTAACTCTATAAAAATTTGTTCTTGTTTTATTTGCATCTCTTTTGCATTTGAACTTGGTAAATCTAACATTAGAGCAAGTTCTTCTTTTTTAAAAACACTTGTAACCAAAAAGAAAATAAGTAGAATGAATACAACATCAATAATAGGAGTTAAATCAAGCCCTAAATGTTCTCTTCTTTTCATTTAATATTTCCAATAATCTCTTTTTTTGCTCTTAATTCAATTTTGTCAATAAATGATATAAAGTGATTATATGCTATTTGATGAGGTATTGATACAATAATTCCAGCAATAGTAGTAATTAATGCTACAGCGATTCCCCCAGAAAAAATGGTAGGATCACCTAAACCTTTTTGGCTAATTGCTTCAAAAGATGAATAAATTCCAACAACAGTTCCTAGAAGACCTAAAAGAGGAGAAATTATTGCAATATTTTTTATAATAACAAGTCCTGATTCAAGTTTTTTAATTTCATATTCTATTTGAGATTCTAAATCTTTATTAACATCTAAATTCATTGTTATATTTTGTAAAATTTTTTTTACTTGGGGAAGAGTAAGAAATTTATATATAATTATTGAAAATCCTATAATATTTAGAAATATTAAAATATAAACAATAATTCCACCTTTATCAATAAACTCTAAAATATTCATAACCTAGCCTTTTTAATTTTTGTAGTATTATATTCAAAAAATATTTACGAATAGGTGTTTATGCAGTTTTTTAACTCAAAAATAGATGAAGTAGAAGTTAATAATCAAAAATATTTTGTTAAAAGAGATGATTTGCTAAATAGTGATTTTAGTGGAAATAAAGCAAGAAAATTTCATTATTTTTTAAATGAAGATTTAACTGAATATAAAAAAATTATCTCTCATGGTAGCATACAATCAAATGCCATGTATTCTCTTAGCGTTTTAGCAAAATTGAAAAATTTAGAATTTGAATATTATGTTAAAAATATTCCATCATATTTATTAGAAAATCCAAGTGGTAACTACAAAGAAGCTTTAAATAATGATATGAAATTAATAGTTGATGAGCTAAAAGATAATTTTGAAAAAGATGAATTATTTATTATTGAGGGTGGGGCTGTTAAAGAAGCTAAATATGGATTGGAAATTTTAGCAAATGAAATAAAAACTTGGGCAAAAGAAAATAAAATAGATAAATTAAAAATATTTTTACCAAGTGGTACAGGAACAACAGCCTTATATTTACAACAATATTTGCCGTTTGAAGTATTAACATGTTCGTGTGTTGGTGATGATGATTATTTAAAAAAACAGTTTGATATGCTTGAAATTAAAAATCATCCGACAATATTAAAAAAAACAAAAAAATATCATTTTGGGAAATTGTATAGAGAGTTTTATTTTAAGCATTTAGAATTATTTGAACAAACAAATATAGAGTTTGATTTATTATATGATAGTTTGGGTTGGATTGTTTTTGAAGATTATGTAAATAATTTTGAACATAAAAAGGAGTATACTTTCTTGTATATTCATCAAGGTGGACTTTTGGGTAACAAAACTATGCTAGAAAGATATAGATATAAATTTACAATTATTTAGGTATAATCCGTAACTATGAAGAAAAATAATATTATACTAATCGGTTTTATGGGTGTTGGAAAAGGTACAATAGCGAGAGCTTTAGTAAAAGAATCATCAATGTTTGCAATTGATACTGATGATTTAATTGAAAGTATGGAAAACAGAAAAATTAAAAAGATTTTTGCTTCTGATGGTGAACCATATTTTAGAAATTTGGAAAAAAAGACAGCTTTGTGGCTTGAAGGAAATGTTAAAAATACAATAATTTCAACAGGTGGTGGTTTTTTTAAACAAGAAAATATCCAAAATATTGGAACAATAGTTTATTTAAAATCATCTTTTGAAGGTATCTTAAAAAGAATCAAAAAATCTCCTAATGCAAAAAATAAATTAAATAAGAGACCATTATTAAAAAATAAAAAAGATGCATTAAAATTGTTCAATGATAGAAATAGCCAATATGAAAAAGTTGCAAATGTTGTTGTAGATGTTGAAAATAAAGATATAGATCTTATTGTAAAAGAGATATTAGGAATAATAAATGAAAATAATTAATACAAATCAAAATAGCTTTAAAAATGATTTCGAAACTATTTTACAAAGAGCAAAAAGTGATATTAAAGGTGTTTCAAAAATAGTTGAAAACATTATAGATGAAATTGTTCAAGATGGAAATGAAGCTTTAAAAAGACATATTGAGAAATTTGATAAATGGCAAGTAAAAAATGATGATGATTTATTAATACCTCAAGAAGATATGAAAAAAGCTTATGATAATTTAGATTTAAATTTAAAAAAATCTTTACATACGGCTTTTGATAGAATAAAAAATTATCATGAAAAACAACTTCCTAAATCATGGATTGATTTTGAAGATAATGGAACAATTTTAGGACAAAAAGTAACTCCTGTTGATAGAGCAGGACTTTATATCCCAGGAGGGAAAGCCGCATATCCAAGTAGTCTTTTAATGAATGCGATTCCTGCATTAGTTGCAAAAGTTAAAGAGATAATTGTATGTACTCCAACTCCAAATAATGAAGTAAATGAGTTACTACTTGCAGCTTGTTATTTATGTAAAGTTTCGAAAGTTTATAAAGTTGGTGGAGCAAGTGCCATTGCAGCCATGGCATATGGAACAAAAACTATTCCAAAAGTTGATGTAATAACTGGTCCTGGAAATATTTTTGTTGCAACCGCTAAAAAAATGGTTTTTGGTGAAGTTAATATTGATATGATAGCAGGGCCAAGTGAAATTGGAGTTCTTGCAGATGAAACTGCAAACCCAAGATACGTTGCTTTTGATTTATTATCTCAAGCAGAGCATGATGAAATGGCAAGTTCAATTTTAATTACAACAGACGATAATTTAGCTAAAAGTGTAAGTGTAGAAGTTTCAAATATTTTAAAAGATTTAAGTAGAAAAGATATTGCTCAAAAATCAATTGATGAAAGAGGAGCTATAATAGTTGCTTCAAATATTACAGAAGCTATTTCTTTAATGAATGAGATAGCTCCTGAACACTTAGAAGTTATGACAAAAAATCCTTTTGAACTTTTACCTTATATAAAACATGCAGGGGCAATATTTTTAGGTGAAAATACTCCGGAGCCTATTGGAGATTATATAGCTGGTCCAAATCACACTTTACCGACTGGAAGTACTGCTAAATTTTATAGTCCATTAAATGTTGAAAATTTTTTGAAAAAAAGTTCAATTATTAGTTTTTCAAAAAATGCTATAAATGAATTAGGTGAAGCTTGTGCATTACTTGCTGATACAGAAGGACTCGAAGCACATGCAAAAAGTGTAAGAGTTAGATTGGAAAATAAGTAATGTCAAAATTTAAAGATTGGTTTACTGAAGACGAAGATGATATATTCTTTGGAAGTCCAAAATCAAAGTTTTTTGATATTTTAGAACAAACTCATAGAGATTTAATAGAAGATGAAATAGATAAGATTTTTGAAAAACTTGCTATTTTAGAACTTATTGTTAGTAAAGATAGAGATGAAGATTTCGATGTAAATTCTTATTTAGAAGATTTTAAAGAAAAAAATCAAGAAGAAGTAAACTCTATGAAAAAAGGTCTTTATATGGAAGTTTCTGGAGAGATTATTAGTAGGTTGGATAGTTAAGTGGAAGTATTACAAAGAGTTAAAAATCAAATAAGAGATTTTCTTGAAGTTTGTAGCTATGAGAAAACATTACATCTTTTAGAACAACTTGCAACTGGTAAAATGTTAAGAAGTAAGTTAATACTCAAAATTGCAGGAGAAAGTGAAGATTCTATAAAACTTTGTGCAGTTGTTGAGATGATTCATGCAGCATCTCTTTTACATGATGATGTAATAGATGAAGCAGATACAAGAAGAGGAAAACCATCTATTAATGCTTTATATGATAATAAAACTTCAATCATGTTTGGAGATATTTTATATTCAAGAGCATTTACAGAACTTTCGCAAATGGATAAAAAAGTAGCATACCATGTATCAAATGCTGTAACAGAGTTAAGTATAGGTGAGATGATGGATGTTGATTTAACAGAATCATTTAATAGCTCTTATGACAAATATTTTACTATGATTTACAAAAAAACAGCTTCTTTAATAGAAGCTAGTGCAAGAAGTGCTGCAATTTTAGTTGGATTAGATGATGAAAAATATGCTAATTATGGAAAAAATTTAGGTTTGGCATTTCAAATGATAGATGATATATTGGATATTACTCAAGATAGTCAAACTCTTGGTAAACCAGCTATGTTAGATTTTGTTGAAGGGAAAGTGACTATTCCTTATTTATATCTTTATGATAGAGTCGATGATAAAGATTATTTAAAATCTTTGTACAAAAAAAAGTTGAATGAAGTAGAATCAAATTGGATAAAAGAGTCTTTTAAAAGTACAGGTGCTTTAAGTGATGCAATTGAAGAAGCAAAAAAAGTTGGACTTGAAGCAATAAATTCTATAAAAGATGAAAAAAATAGTATCGAGCTTATAAACATTATGAAGGCTATGATAGAAAGAGATTTTTAATATGAGTTATTTAGTAATTAGTTTTTCACATAAAAACTTAGATATAAAACAAAGAGAAAAACTAGCATTTAATGCAGAAGAAGATAAAGATAGATTTATCAAGCAACTTTTAGATACTTCTTCTACAAAAGAGTTGGTTTTACTTTCTACTTGTAATCGTGTAGAGATTATTGCAAAAAGCTCAAATGTAAAACAAAGTAGTAGAAATATTGTAGAAAAACTTGCATCATATTCTGGATTAAATTTTGAATTTTTATATGATAGAGCAGATATATATGATGGAGATACAGCAGTTCATCATCTATTTGCAGTAGCATCAGCATTAGATTCTTTAGTAATTGGAGAGACTCAAATTGTAGGACAATTAAAAGATGCTTTTAGATTTTCACAAGTTAGAAATTATTGTGATCAAGGTATCTCAAGAGTTATGCATTATGCTTTTAAATGTGCGGCACAAGTAAGAACTGCCACTAGTTTAGGAACAGGTTCTGTTTCTGTTGCTTCAACGGCAGTTTCAAAAGCAAAAGAGTTAGTAGGTGATACAAAAGGAGTAAAAGCTTTAGT
Source organism: Aliarcobacter cibarius (assembly GCF_013372265.1). Taxonomy (NCBI): domain Bacteria; kingdom Pseudomonadati; phylum Campylobacterota; class Epsilonproteobacteria; order Campylobacterales; family Arcobacteraceae; genus Aliarcobacter; species Aliarcobacter cibarius. Next base: position 1,852,612 of record NZ_CP054051.1, on the reverse strand, counting down.
TATTGGAGCTGGTGCTATGAGTGAATTAGCGATAAAGCACCTAATTACTGCTGGATTTAATGTAACAATTACTAGTAGAGATATCAAAAAAGCTCAAATATTAGCAGATAGTTTTGAAACAAGAGTTGAGGTTGAACCTTATTCAAATTTAGAATTTTTACTTGAGACAATACCAGTTATGATAACAGCTACAAGTGCTCCTTATCCAATAATTACTAATGATAATGCTCCTAGCTCAAGTATAAAAAGATATTGGTTTGATATTGCTGTTCCTAGAGATATTGATGAAGATATATCTATGTTTGATTTAGAGATATATGCAGTTGATGATTTACAAGAAATTGTAAACTCAAATATGACACAAAGATCAGCTCAAGCAAAAGAAGCTTATACAATTGTTGGACGAGCAACTTTAGAATTTTATGATTGGTTAAAGAATTTAGATGTTGAACCAATAATTAAAAATCTATATGTAAAAGGTGATTTAATTATTGATAAGAAAATAAAAAATGCCATAAAAAAGGGATATATTCCTAAAGAAAATGAAGAGAATATTAGAAAACTTTGTCAGACAATAATAACTGAATATTTACATGTTCCATCAAAACAATTAAAAAATATTTCAAAAAATATGGAATGTGACTTGATTACAGCAACTATACAAAATATGTTTACACAAGAAGCAACTAACAATGATGTTTTAAAATGTGAACATTTAACAAAAATTTAAAATTAATTTAGGAAAACATATGAAATTTAGTAAACTTTTTATTCCAACTACAAAAGAGATGCCATCTGATGCAACTTTACCTTCTCATCAATATTTAGTAAGAGGTGGTTTTATAAGTCAAAATGGTTCTGGTATTTATGATTTCATGCCTTTAGGAAAAATTGTTTTAGAGAAAATTAGAAAAATTGTAAAAGAAGAGATGGATGAAGCAGGAGCACTAGAAGTTCAATTTGGATTTGTAACTCCACTATCATTATGGGAAGAATCTGGTAGAGATTTAACTATGGGTAATGAGATGTTAAGATTTAAAGATAGAAAAGGTACATCTTTTGTTTTAAGTCCAACAAATGAAGAGTCAGTTGTAAATATGGTAAAAAACAGAATTACTTCATATAAAGATTTACCTGTACATTTATATCAAATAAATACAAAATTTAGAGATGAAGCAAGACCAAGATTCGGTTTAATGAGAGGAAGAGAGTTTTTAATGAAAGATGGATACTCTTTTCATTCAAGTGAAGAAGATTTAGTAAGAGAATTTAATCTTATGGAAGCTACTTATAAAAAAATATATACAAAATTAGGACTAGATTTTAGAGTTGTTGAAGCTGACAGTGGAGCAATTGGTGGAAGTGGTTCAAAAGAATTTCACGTAATAGCTAGTAGCGGAGAAGATACTATAGTTGTTTGTGATTCTTGTGATTATGCTGCAAATATTGAAGCTGCTAAAAGAAAAAAAATTGAATACAATTTTGAGATTGGTGTTGAGACAAAAGTTGAAACTCTAAATACAACAACGATTGAAGATGTTAGTAAACTTTTAAATGTACCTACTGAACAAACTTTAAAAGCAGTTATAAAAAAAGCAATATTTAAAGAGGGTTTAAAAATTGCAATTTTCTTTGTTAGAGGAAGTGATGAACTTGAAGAGACAAAAGCTGTAAATAGTATAAATGCTTTAGAAATTATAGATGCTACAAATGAAGAGATAAGTGAAGCTGGAATAGTTGCAGGATACTGTGGTATTAAAAATCTTCCAAAAAATGTGTTAGTTGTAGTTGATAGTGAATTAGAAGGATCAAATTCTATTGTTTGTGGAGCTAATGAAGAAAATTATCATCTTATTAATGTAGATATAACTAAAATTGAAAATATAGTTTTTAAAGATTTAGTTGCAGTAAAAGAGGGTGATATTTGTAACTGTTGTGGTGGAAAGCTTTCATATACAAAAGGAATTGAAGCAGGGCATATTTTCCAATTAGGAACAAAATATTCAAAAGCTATGAATGCAAATTTTTTAGATGAAAATGGAAAAGCTAAACCTTTTGTTATGGGATGTTATGGAATTGGAGTTTCAAGACTTGTAGCTGCAGTTATTGAACAAAATCACGATGACAAAGGTTGTATCTGGACTAAACAAACTGCGCCATTTATGGTAGATGTTATTGTTTCAAATTCAAAAAATGAAGATGAAGCAAAAGCCGGAGAAGATATTTATCAGAGTTTAAGAAAATTAGGAATAGAAACAATACTAGATGATAGAATAAATGCTAGATTTGGATTTAAAATCGGAGATTTCGAACTTTTAGGTTTTCCATATGCAATTATTATTGGTAAAAAATTGTCTGAAGGAATTGTTGAACTAGTTGATAGAAAAACTTTAGAAAAAGTTGAAGTAAAAATAGATGAAGTAGTTTCTAAAATATCTGATTTAATTAAATAGGGGGAATTTATGGATATAGAAAAACAAATAGAAAAAACAGTTGAAAAGAATGTTGATCAAATAACAAGAGATTTTAAAACTTTTATGCCTGATAATATTTTAGAGATAGCTATAAGCTACACAATTTCTTTTATAATGGCTCTTCTAATATTTTTTATTGGAAAATGGATAGTAAATAAGATAGTTAAAATTTTAGGAAAAGTTTTAAGAAAAGTAAATGGAATTGATGAAACTTTAGTTAAGTTTTTAGAAAATATTGTTTATTATGCATTAATAACTGTTGTAATAATAGCAGCGTTAAACAAATTAGGAATTGCTACAACTTCATTTTTAGCAATACTTGGAGCTGCTGGTTTAGCTATTGGTTTGGCACTAAAAGATTCTTTAGGAAATTTTGCTTCAGGAGTTATGATAGTTATTTTTAAACCTTTTAAAGTGGGTGATTCTGTAATTGCTGGTGGAGTTACTGGAACAGTTACTGAAGTTACTATATTTAATACGGTTTTTTTAACTGCCGATAATCAAAAAATTATTGTTCCTAATAGTTCAATTACAAGTGCTTCAATAACAAATGTAAATGCAAATGATACAAGAAGAATTGATATTGTTGTTGGTATTTCGTATGAAGATAGTATAAAACAAGCAAAAGAAGTACTAGAAAAAGTCATCAAAGAAAATGAAAAAGTATTAAAAGATAAAACTATTGGAATAGGAGTTTCTGCACTTGCAGATAGTTCTGTAAATCTTACGGTAAATGTTTGGGTTAAATCTTCTGATTATGCGAGTGCAAAAGCTGAACTTTTAGAGAGCATTAAAGTGACATTTGATGAGTTTGGAATCTCTATACCATATCCAAAACAAGATGTTTACCACTACAACAAAAATTGATATACCAAATCTTTTAATTGATATATTGATTAAACTGCAAGAAAATGGTTATAGACCATATCTTGTAGGCGGTTGTGTAAGAGATTTTTTTTTAAATAAACAAATTAAAGATTTTGATATTGAAGTTTTTAATTTGGAATTTTTGGAAAATATAATTCCTCTTTTAGAAAAATTTGGAAATGTAAACTGTGTTGGAAAATCTTTTGGGGTTTTAAAACTCTCTACAAAAAATTTCGAATTTGATTTTAGCCTACCAAGAACTGAACAAAAAATTGGTAAAACTCACAAAGACTTTATAGTAAAAACTTATTCTAAATTATCGTTTGAAGATGCTGCTAGAAGAAGAGATTTTACAATAAATGCTATATCTTATGATTATTTCACAAATAGTTTTATAGATCCTTTTAATGGAATTAATGATTTAAAAAACAAAAAAATTAAACATATTGATGACAAAACATTTGTTGAAGATAGTTTAAGAGTTTATAGGGCAATTGGTTTTTCTTCAAGATTTGATTTTGAGATTGATTCTAAAACAAAAGAATTATGTATTCAAATTATCAAAAATAAAGAGTTAGAGTTTTTGCCAAAAGAGAGAATCTTTGAAGAGTTAAAAAAGATATTTCTTAAATCTTTAAATCCATCTATAGGATTAAAACTTATTGATGATTTCGAACTTTTTTCAATAAATTTTCGAAATAAATATAAAAGTATTGATAATTTAGCAAATTTTTTAAGAGATACTGATTTTCCAGATTTTAAAAAGTTGTATCTATTTTTTGCAACTCTTTTAAAAGGTATTGATGAAAATAGAATTTTAGATTTTTTAAATGGTATTACAAATGATAAAAAATTTATATCAACTATTCTACTTTTAAGTGGAAATTCTACAAATTTAAATGAAATATTCTTAAAAAATCTTTCTTTGATCCTATCTTTAGAAGAACTTATTTTGATTGAGAAAGCTTTAGAAAAATCTGATATTTTAGAAGTTGAAAAATTAGCTAAGAAATTGGATGTATTTGATAAACCTTTAAAGATATTTGTAAAAGGAAAGGATTTGATAAATCTAGGATTTAAAGAATCTATTGAATTTAAGAAAATATTGGATGAATCTTTAATTTTACAAATTGAAAAAGGTTTAAATAAAGAACAAATAATAGAAAATATTATAGAAAGATATAAAATTAAAAGTATTTAAAGTAAAAACCCTATAAAATCGTTTATTTAAAAAAAGGAGATAAAAAAATGAAAAAAATTCTTTCAGCTGTTGCTATTTTAGGATTAGTAAGTTCTTTATATGCAAATTCAAATACGGGTTGTGGATTAGGTTCTATTGTTATTAAAAACCAAAACTCAACAGTTCTTCAAGCACTTGCTGCAACAACAAATGCAACATCAGGGAATCAAACTTTTGGTATTACAAGTGGTACATCAAATTGTAATAAGCCTTCAAATTTTGTTTCAAATGATAAGTTAAACCAATTTGTTAATGAAAATATGGATGAGTTAGCTATGGATATTTCAGCAGGAAAAGGTGAAACTTTAAATACAGTTGCAGCTTTAATGAATATTGAAAACAAAGAAGATTTTGCTTCAAAATTACAAGCAAATTTTTCTGATATTTACACAAGTGAAAAAGTTACTTCAGCAGAAGTTATTGATAACATTGCAAAACATATCTAATCTTTTTAAATTGGGGTTTAAATTTTTTATATTTAAACTCCTTTTTTTTACTTCACTTTTTTCAAGTAGTATTGAATCTTTTGTTGAAAATAGTAAAATATATGAGAATCCTTATTGGGCAAAGCTTTTACATTATAGAAATGATGAAAGTGAAATAGATTCAAATAACTTTTTTGTATCAGAAAATGGAAAGAATAATTTAAAAGAAGAGTTATTTGAAACTATAAATGCTTTGCAAAGTGCTAAAAAAGATGTTTTATGTAGATTTCCTCTAAGAGTTGAATGGTTAAAAGAACAAATTCCTTCTTTAAAAGAAAATATTCAAAATTATAGTTGCTCAGATTTAGAAAAATATTTAGAAGCCACAGATGCTAAATTTGTAACGTTAGTATTTCCAACTTCTCATATAAATTCACCTGCATCAATGTATGGTCACACATTTTTAAAGATTTCAAGTAACAAAGATACTCCTTTAATTTCAAATGCAATAAATTATGCAGCAAAAACAGATGAAAAAAATGGACTTATTTTTGCATATCAAGGACTTTTTGGTGGATATGAAGGAAGATATTCTATTTTGCCATATTATGAAAAAATAAAAGAGTACAATAATTTAGAACAAAGAGATGTTTGGGAATATGATTTAAACTTGAATGAGCAAGAAATTAGAAAACTAGTTTTACATTCTTGGGAATTAAAAGACTCTTATGCAGATTATTTTTTCTTTAAAGAAAATTGTTCATATGCTATTTTATGGCTTTTAGAAGTTGCAAGACCAGAGTTAGAATTAGTAAATAATTTTTTATTTAAAACAATACCTCTTGATACTATCAAATTAATTTCAAAAAATAATCTAATAGAAAAATCTAACTATAGATATTCAAACATGAAAAAAATAAGATATATTGTAGATGAGAAGATAGAGAATAAATCTTTTATAAATGAATTTTTAAATGAAAACAAAGATTTAGAAGGTAGTTTAAGTAAAAGCGATAAAATATCTTATTTAGATCTTAAAAGCAGTTATTTACAGTATGAAAGAGCAGAAAATAGGCTAAAAAAAGATGAATATACAAAAAAATATTTAAATATTCTAAAACAAAGAAGTACTTTTAAAGAAGCTTCATCTTTTGATATAAAAGAGCCTATAAATCCTATTAATTCTCATGATTCGGCAAGAATCAATTTATTTTATACTTCAAATGATAGTTTTTTATTTGGAATAAAACCGGCCTATAATGATATTTATGACATTGAAAATGGATATTTAGAAGGTGCATATATAGATTTTTTTGATATAAATTTTAAAAAAGAGAAAAATAAAGATATAAAAGTTGATAGATTTACTTTCTTAAAAATTAAATCTTTAGCTCCTCAAGATATAATTTTTAAACCTATTTCCTGGGGAATTGATGCAAGTATTGAGCATTTTAATGAAGAACTATTTTTTAAAGTTAAACCAGAAGTTGGTATTTCATATAATTTTCTTAGTACAATTTTTTATTCAAATTTGGCTTCAAATTTATTATATAAAGCAAATGAACAATATGCATCTTTAGGAACAAATTTTGGATTTATAATAAATAGCTTTGAAAACATTAAGTTTGGTAGTTCATTTGCTTATGATAAATATAATAAAAATTTTGAAAATAGAGTTTTTGAAATATTTACAACTTACAAAATTGATAGAAATTTGGCTTTAAATCTAAATTATAAAAATAATAATTTAGAAAAAAAGCAGGATAATTTGAAATTTGGTATTTATTACTATTTTTAGGGTCTATAAATTTTATTTGGACTTCCATTTACCGTATGAAAAATCATAACACCATATTTTTTAGAGTAATATTTTAAAAGTAAATCTTGTAAAGTAGGTTCAATTGATGGAATAAACCATGCATTGTTTGAAATTACAACCATATATTTTGTATCACCAAGATCTTCAAATATTTTATCAGTTGTTGCCTCATAGCAAATTGCATTTCTGAATTTTTCACCTTTAATTAAAAAATCAGTTGGTGCACTTGCTTTTGAATAATCGCTAGCACCGTTGTAAAATATATCATTTATTAAATCAACAAAAAATTTAGGAAGTGGAATTTCTTCTCCAAATGGAACAAGTACAACTTTTTTTGCTATTTCATAGTTTCCATTAAAAAAGTGGTATGAAGCATTGAAAACTTCTCTATTTTCAACATATAATGCTCCTACAATAATATCAATATTATAAGAAAGTTCTATAAGTTTATTTAAAATTTCAGGTTTTCTATTTAAAACAAAAGAAAAAGCAGTTTCAGGTAAAATAATTAAATCTTTATTCTCTTTTATAGCATCTTCAATTTTAATAAAATTATTTTTGATTAAATCATTTATATACTCTTTTTGCCATTTTAAATCTTGATTTATCATCATTTGTGGCATAGAAATATTTATCTTTGGTTCTTCTAAATTCAGATTATTTGAAAAATTTATTGCTAAAATAAGTAAATATAAAGGAGCATATTTAAATTTTTTTATGTAAATATAAAGAGTTAAAGATATTAAAATCAAAGCAAAAGCTATTTTTGATGTACTAAAATATGAATCTATAAAAAGAAGTTCAAACTTCATCCAGTTAAATCCAAATGGAGAAGTAAATGTAAAAATAAAAATAGCAAAACTTCTAAATATAACATTATCTATTATTGCAAATAGGTAAAATATTATTCCAAATACTATTCCTATTCCTAAAAGAACTAATGGAAAAATAAAAGTCAAGTCATAATATTGAAGGCTAACAGCCATCCAATTACACCAAAATATTCCTGTAAAAAAACCAGCAAAAAATAGAGAATTTTTAGGTATTGTAAGAAGAAAATATATTCCTAAAAGTCCAAAAATAGAATTAATAATTTTTATTTCAAAACCAAAAAAACTTAAGTAGATAAAAGCACTAAGCCAAATTGATGTTATGAAGCCTTTTATTATATTAATTTTGTTAAAATAATTAGTTTTTAACAAAAACATTATAAACTACTTTTTAAAGGGAAATTTAATGGAAGGTCAAAGTGCAGATATTTTAAGCTCATTATTACCTCTTGTTGCATTATTTGCAATATTTTACTTTTTAATCATTAGACCACAACAAAAACAAGCGAAAGCTCATAAGGATATGATTGCTGGTCTTAAAAAAGGTGATAAGATTGTAACAAATGGTGGCTTAATCGTTGAAGTTGTTAAGGTTGAAGAGACATACTTTTTAATCAAAAATAGTGATAATTCAGAGATGAAACTAGCTAAAGAGTTTGTTGCTAAAGCTCTAGCTGAATAAATTATAATAAGATATGATTCTTCATATCTTATTCTCACAAATCTCTTATTTTAAGGATTAGAATTGAAAATTTTTAATTTCAAACTTGTTATTTTTATAATTAGTATAATTTTTGGTGTAGTTTTTGCTATTCCTTCTCTTCTCCAGACAGATTATGGAAAAAAGATAAACTTAGGACTTGATCTTCAAGGTGGACTTCACATGCTTTTAGGTGTAAATACACATGAAGCAGTTACTTCTAAAATGAAATCAATAGCGACAGCAGTTAAATATTTTAGTGATGACGAAGAACTTTTAATTGATGGTTTAACTGTTGAAAATGATAGTGTTATTTTCTCTGTTTTAGACAAAGATGAAATGCCTAAAATAGATAAAATGTTGAGTGAAATTAGTGGTTTAGATATCTCTAAAGATAATCTTGAGTATAGATTAAAACTTACAGAAGAAGAGACTATAAAAACAAAAGATTTCTCTGTTGCGCAGGCTGTTGAGACTATTAGAAACAGACTTGATCAATTTGGACTTTCTGAGCCAACTGTTTTGAGACAAGGTGAGAGTGATATTGTTGTCCAATTACCTGGAATTAAAACAGCAGAGGAAGAAAAAGCTGCTAGAGATTTAATATCAAAACCTGCAAATCTTGAACTTATGGCAGTTGATGAAGATAGAATAGAACAAGTTTATCAGATGACAAGTTCACAAGCTGCTTCATATGGAGATTTGATTTTAGAAGATATAAATAATCCAAATAAAAAATATCTTGTTAAAGAGATTCCTATTCTTGATGGTAGCCAAATCGTTGATGCCCAAGTTGCATATAGTCAATCAAATCAACCTATTATTAATTTTACATTGAATTCTGCAGGAGCTAGAATTTTTGGTGATTTTACAGGTAAAAGTGTAGGTAAAAGATTAGCAATTGTTCTTGATGGTAAAGTTTATTCTGCCCCAAATATTAATGAAAGAATTGGTGGAGGAAGTGGACAAATTAGCGGAGGTTTTACTGTAGCAGAAGCTGGTAATGTTGCAATTGCACTTAGAAGTGGAGCATTACTTGCTAGTGTAAATTTACTTGAAAAAAGAAGCGTTGGACCATCTTTAGGAGCTGATAGTATTAAAGCTTCAATGATAGCTTTAGTTTCTGGAACAGTATTAATATTTTTATTTATGATAGCCTATTATAGAAGAGCTGGGGTTATTGCTAATATAGCTCTTGTTGCTAATGTTTTTATTCTTTTAGCAGTTATTGCTCTTTTTGGAGCGACTCTTACTCTTCCTGGAATGGCTGGAATTATTCTAACAATTGGTATGGCAATTGACTCAAATGTTATTATAAATGAAAGAATCAGAGAAGTTTTAAGAAATGGGGCTAGTGTTCATAAAGCTATTGAAGATGGATATTCAAATGCGCTTAGAGCTATTGTGGATGCTAACATTACAACACTACTTGTTGCTATTGTTTTATATGCATATGGAAGTGGACCAATCAAAGGATTTGCTGTTACAATTTCAATTGGAGTTTTAACTTCAATGCTTACATCAATTGTTGGAACTCATGGTATTTATCAAGCGATTTTACCAAAGATTGCAAAAGATAAAGATAATAAAAAATGGTTTGGAGTTAAATAATGGAAATTTTTAATAATAGTAAAACCTATGATTTTATGGGTAAAAAAACAGCCTTTTTGAGTATTTCAGGAATTTTAATTATTGCTTCAATTTTTTTATTATTAACTAGAGGTTTAAATTACGGAATTGATTTTGTTGGTGGAACTATTGTTCAGGTAAAATATGAAAATGCAGCACCAATAGATAAAATAAGAGAAGTTTTAGAAGGTACAAAATATGCTGGATCTAATGTTAGTGAATTTGGAGGACCAGATGAAGTGACTATTAGATTTACTGGAAGTTCAAGTGATGTTACAAATGATATTAGTGATGAAATGAATAAAATTTTAGTTCCAACTGGAAAATTTGAAATTAGAAAAATTGATATGGTTGGTGCTAAAGTTGGTGAAGAACTTAGAACAAAAGGTATTATGGCTTTAGCAATGGCACTATTAGCAATGCTAATTTATATTGCAGTTAGATTTGAATGGAGATTTGCTGTCGCTTCAATAATTGGGCTTATTCATGATGTTATTATTACTTTAGGACTTATTAGTTTATTTAAAGTTGATGTAAATTTAGACATGATTGCTGCAATTTTGACTTTAGTTGGTTATACAGTAAATGATACAATTATTGTAAACGATAGAATTAGAGAGAGTTTACAAATTACTAAAGAGAGAGATTTAGATAGATTAATAAATGACTCAGTTAGTAGAACTCTTTCTAGAACAATTTTAACGTCAGTTGCTACACTATTTGTTGTAACTACAATGCTTATTTTTGGTGGAGAAATTATTTATGCGTTCTCATTCACTATGTTTGCAGGTATAATTATAGGAACTTATTCTTCTATTTTTGTTGTTTCTCCTTTTATTAAATTCTTAGGATTTAGTACAGATTCTTATAGAGTTAAAGAGAGTCAAAAAGAAGCAAATAGAAAAGAAAAAGAAAAATTAAGAGCTATGTATGAGCAAGGAAGAGTTTAATTACTCTTTCTTTGTTTTAAAAAGAGGTTAAAGTTATGAATTCTACAAAAGTATTAATATGTATAATTATTTTATTAGTTGTTACTTTGTGTGTAGTATTTGTCACAATATTTTCTTCAGACAATAAAGATAGTAAAGAAGAGATAAATAAAAATCCAAGTTCCATCCAAGATAGAAGAAATGCTTTAAAAGAAGTCTTTAAATAGACTCTTTTTTCAAAAGTAAAAATATAAAATAAGAACCTAGAAAACTCATAGGTGCTATTACATATCTATATATAAATCCTTCTTCAACTCCTAAATATGCAATAAAATTCAGAAAGAATATAAATATCATAATTTTTAATGTCGTATCAATGTATTTATTTAATACATCAATTTTTAAATATTCAAGCTTTGTTAGGACTACAATTAAAAAGAATAGATTAACGAGCAAAGAAAAAAATGAAGCCTCATAATTTTTTAGGTTAATAATGTTCACTACTTGTATAGAAATGAACATTAAAACCACTATAATTGAGCCGTATTTTGCAAGAAATTGAAGGTCTAAGAACTTCTTTAAACAGCATTTTGAAGTGGGCCAAAGTAACCTAAACTTTTTAGTTTTCATCTCTTATCTTATCAAAAATAGATTCAATATCAGTTTCACCATTTTCATCAATATTTTTCATAGTGTGAAGTTCAAATACAACTACTCTTTTTTCTTTAATATTATTAGAAGGGCTAGAACCATATCCAGATGAAAATAATCTTTCTCTAGGAATATTTAGTTTAACAAGTTCTCTAATAACATTATTGGCTCTTGCAGTTGATAAATCTAAAGCGTCTTGATATTTAGATTTTCTAACTTCGCTTTCTTCTGCATAACCTTTAACATTGATTTCTGTATCGCTTGGAAGTGTTTCAAAAAGTTTAGCTAGTCTTTTAATAAATCCTGGAGCATAATCATTTGTTAAATCTGCTTTCCCTGGCTCAAAAACAAGATGAGCAGGTATTGTCATGAAAGTACCTTGTGTAGATTCAATAATATTTCCACCTTTAATCTTTTTATTTTCTAATTCATCCAATTTAGAAGCTTCAAGTAACATTTTTTTACCTTCTTCAGCTTCATCCGTAGGATCATCAGTCATAGATTTATCAGTATGTTCTTGTTCTTTTATAGTATCTGCTGCAGCATTAAAATTATAGATTTTTATGAATTCTTCTTTAAGAGCTTTTTGCTTTTCTATATTCGCAGATGCTAATGCATATAAAGCAATAAATAATGCTAGTAGTAGACTTAAAAAGTCAGCATAAGGAACGGCCCACTTCTCACCAGCAGGACATTCACATTTAGCTTTTTTTTTAGCCATATTATTACACTTTTAATGGCATTGCAGTTACCATTTTTGTAAGTTTAAGTTTAAGTTCACCAGGAGCATCTCCTCTAGCCATTCCTTTGCAAGCAGCCATAATTAATTGTTGCTCTTTAATAATTATGTGTCCCTTAGCTTTAAGTTTTAATCCCCAAGGACCTAAAAACATATAACTACCCGCGATTCCTGTAACAGTAGCTGTAAATGCTCCTGCAATACCTGCAGCCATCGCTGGTGGATCATCAAGTTTTTGTAAAGCCAGAATTAGACCAAGTACAGCACCAACTAGTCCCATTGTAGGACAAGTTTCTCCAGCTAGCAACCAGTAGTGTGAAGCTCCATGGTAATAGTGCTCAGTTTCTTCGATTATCGGTTCAAGATTTTCTTCTATTTGCTCTTCTTTTGAACCATCAACAACCATACTTAAAGCTTCTTTTAAAAATTCATGATCAATATTTTGAATATCTTTTTCTAATGCTAAAACACCTTGTTTTTTAACAACAATAGCATATTCAATTAGTTCATCAATTCTAGTTTCAAAATTTATTGGTAGCTTTTTAAAAACTAGCTTAAATTCTTTGAAAGCAGCTTTTACTAGATGTGATTCAGTTGCAGTTACAGCAGAAAGCATAGCAGTTGGTATAACTATTAGAAATGAACTTAAGTGAAGAACATGTAGAGGATTTCCACCCTCCATAACATCACCTATAGAAATAGAGGCTATTGCACCTAACATTCCTAAGATTACTGATAAATCCATTTATTATCCTGTAAAAATTTTGATATATTATATCTTAATTATTTGAAAAATTCCTATTTAAAAGCCTTAAACTATAAAAAAGTGGTTTTTTATCATTTTTTGGTTAATATGTCTACCTTAATTTAGAATAACAAATATCAAAAAGGATTCAAAATGGATTGGGGAAAGGTTACCTTTATTTTCTTCACTTTAATGTCGCTTACAACAACAGCTGGGTTTTTATATGAGCAAAATGTAATTGCTTTATTTGTTGCTGCTGGAGTTAACTTAATTTCTACAATATTGAAAATTGGTGTTAAAAATCTTTTATCAGCTGAATTATTAGCAAGCTCATTGGTTGCAGATTTACATTTAATTCCTGCATTTTTGGTATTTGTTTTTTCTGGAAATTTAAAATTAGTAATAGCTTTAGCAATAGGTGCAATAATTGCAAATCTTTTCTCAGTTGCCCTAACTTTAATAGAAAGTGCTAAAAGTAATGAAAAGGATGAGTTTTGATAGAGTATAATTCAAAAAATATTGAAAATAAATGGCAAAAGTTTTGGGAAGAGAATGGCTCTTTTGAACCAAGCGAAGATTATAAAAAAGAGAAAAAATATATTTTAAGTATGTTCCCATATCCAAGTGGAAGAATTCATATGGGACATGTTAGAAATTATTGTTTAGGTGATGCTTTTGCTAGACATTTTAGAAAGAATAATTTTAATGTTCTTCATCCAATAGGTTGGGATAGTTTTGGAATGCCAGCTGAAAATGCAGCTATAAAAAACAAACTTCATCCAAAAAAATGGACTTATGAAAATATTGATTATATGAGAGATGAGTTAAAGGCATTAGGATTATCTTTTAGTAAAACTCAAGAGTTTGCAACAAGTGATGAGCTTTATACAAAATGGGAACAAGAATTTATTATTAAAATGTATGAAGCTGGAATTGTTTATAGAAAAAGTGCAACAGTAAATTGGTGTAATGATTGTCAAACTGTTTTAGCAAATGAGCAAGTTGAGGATGGTTGTTGTTGGAGATGTGACAATGAAATCGTTCAAAAAGAGATGCCAGGATACTATATTGCAATTACAAAATATGCACAAGCATTACTTGATGATCTAAAACTTTTGGAAAACTCTTGGCCATCTCAAGTTTTAACAATGCAAGAAAATTGGATTGGAAGAAGTGAAGGTTTAGAATTTAAATTTGATTTATCTGTTGAATCAAGAGGAAAATTAGATAGAGTATTTACTAAGTATTTTGTGTTTACGACTAGACCTGATACTATTTACGGTGTTACATATTCAGCATTATCTCCAGAGCATCCAATAGTTAAATATATTGTAGAAAATGAACTTTTACCAAAAAATAAAATTAATGCTATAAAAAATATGCAAAAGGTTCCAGAAAGAGATAGAGGAACACAAGAAAAAGAAGGAATTGACCTTGAAATTGAAGCCGTTCATCCATTAACGGGACAAACAATTCCAGTTTGGGTTGCAAATTTTGTATTGAGCTCTTATGGAGAAGGTGCTGTTATGGCAGTTCCTGCTCATGATCAAAGAGATTTTGAGTTTGCAAAGAAATATAATTTACCAATAAAACAAGTAATTGTTGGTGCAAATGGAGTTATAGAAAAGCAAACTGAAGCATTTGTAGAAGATGGAGTTTTAATTGATAGTGAAAGCTTCTCAGGACTTAAAAATAGTGATGCTAAACAAGCTATTATTTATCATTTTGAACAAAACTCTTTTGGTATAAAAAAAGTAAACTTTAAGCTAAGAGATTGGGGTGTTTCAAGACAAAGATATTGGGGTGCTCCTATTCCTTTTGTTCATTGTGAAGATTGTGGATTAGTACCTGAGAAATTAGAAAATCTTCCTGTTGCACTTCCTGAAGATGTTGAAATAACTGGAGAAGGAAATCCATTAGACTTGCATCCTACTTGGAAAAAATGTCATTGTCCAAATTGTGGGAAAGAAGCAGTTAGAGAAACTGATACTTTAGATACTTTCGTTCAATCATCGTGGTATTTCTTAAGATATGCAACAAATCATAAAAAATGGAAAAAAGAAGGAATTTCACCATTTGATAGCTCATATTGGATGGATGTTGATCAATATATTGGTGGAATAGAACATGCTATTTTACACCTTTTATATGCAAGATTCTTTACAAAAGCATTAAGAGATTTAGGATATACAGAATCAAATGAACCATTTAAAAGACTTTTAACTCAAGGTATGGTTTTAAAAGATGGTGCGAAAATGAGTAAGTCTAAAGGAAATGTTGTAGATCCTGATATGATTGTTGATAAATATGGTGCGGATACTGCTAGGCTATTTATCCTTTTTGCAGCTCCTCCTACAAAAGAGTTAGAGTGGAATGATAGTGCTGTTGAGGGTGCATACAAATTCATAAAAAGATTTTTTGAGCGTGCTAATAATGTAACAAAAGCTGGAATTGATAGTTTTAAAAATATTAATCATGATTCGTTAAGTAAAGAAGAAAAAGAAGCTAGAAAAAAAGTATATGATGCACTTGTAAAATCAAATGAAGTTTTCAATAAAACTTATGCATTTAATACATTAATCGCTTCATGTATGGAAGCATTAAATGCTCTTTCTACTCAGCAAAATGAAGCAATTTGGGCTGAAGCTTACTATATTTTAACAAATATTTTAGAGCCAATTATTCCTCATGCTAGTTGGGAATTAGCAAATAGATTATTTGAGCTTAAGAATTTTGAGAATAGTTTAGAAGTAAAACAAGAAGTATTTACTAAAGATAGTATAGTTTTAGCTATTACTATAAATGGTAAAAAAAGAACTGAAATAGAAGTAACTCCAGGTGCTTCAAATGAAGAAGTTCTGGCAGTTGCTAAAGAAAAATCAAAAAAATGGCTTGAAAATGCAACGATAATAAAAGAGATTGTTGTTCCAAATAAGCTTGTAAATTTTGTAATCAAAGGATGAAAGAATGATAGTTTCTAGAGGTTTTTTAGTTTTAGTTTTTACAATAATTTTAGGTATTACTTTTACAGCTTGTGGATATAGACCAAGTGCAACTTATGCAAAGCAAGAAATGAGAGGAAGTGTTTTTGTAAGATTAAATGTTAGTTTAGAAGACCCTAGAAACACTGTTTTGGTAAAAGATGCAGTTACAAAAATTTTGATTCAAAAATTAGGCTCTAACATGGTTGATAATGAAAAAGAAGCAGATGTTATCATGGATTTAGGAATAAATAGGGTAACAATTTCATCTTTAGCTTATGATAAAGATGGTTATAATAAATTATATAGAGGAACTGTAGTTATTGGTGTTAAATATTTTAGAAAAGATACTAATGTTGTAAAGAGCTTTACAGTTGATGGAGAAAATGACTTTGTTGTAGATAAAGGTTCAAGTATAAATGATTCTCATAGATTTGAAGCAATTACAAAAGCAAGTGATAGAGCTGTAACTGAAATATTATCAAAAATGGCAGTAGCTTCTTTTAAATAAAATGAATTTAAAAAATATAACTTTAGAAGAGTTTTTAAAACATAAAACTCTTTACTACGATAAAATAGATTATAGCTACATAAAAAAAGCATCTGATATTTTATATAATCATGTAAAGCTTCCTTTTATTATTCATATTGTCGGAACAAATGGTAAAGGAAGTACTGGGCGATTTTTAGCTCATTATCTATTTAAAAATGATTATAAAGTTTTACATTATAGTTCTCCTCATATAAAAAAATTTAATGAACGAATTTGGTTAAATGGTTTTGATGTAGATGATGAAACACTACAAAAAGCTCATAAATTTTTACAAAATATTTATGATGAAGAACTTTTAGAAAAATTAACATATTTTGAATATACAACACTTTTGTCTTTTTTTATAAGCAAAGATTGTGACTATTTAGTTATTGAAGCTGGTCTTGGTGGAGAGTTTGATGCAACAAATGTTGTAAAAAATGATTTAAGTTTAATTACAACCATTGGACTAGACCATATATCTTTTTTGGGTGACACAATAGAAAAAATTGCTAGAACAAAAATGCGTTCAGTTGATAAAAAAATGATTATAGGTTATCAAGAGTTTAATGAAGTTTATCAAACAGCATTAAAAGTAAAAAAAGAGTTAAAAACAGAATTTAATAAAGATATAGAGATTTTAAAAGTTGAAAATTTTAACATAGATTATAATTTTACATTTGCTTCTTATTTAAAAAGGAACTTAAGTTTAGTTTTAAAAGCACTTGAAGAGTTAAATCTACCAATTAATCTTGAAATTTTTAATTCGACACCACTTTTTGGAAGATGTCAGAAAATTAATAATAATCTTTTTATTGATGTTGGGCACAATCCTTTAGCTGCTAAAGTTTTATTAAAAGAGTTTGAAAATAAAAAAATAAATCTAATTTATAATTCATATGCAGACAAAGATTATAAAGAAGTTCTTACAATTTTAAAACCAATAATCAAATCTATATATATAATAGATTTAGAGGATAAAAGAGTTGTTGAAAAATCAAAATTAATTGAAGTTATAAAAGATTTAGAAATAGACTTAAAACAAAATTTTGAAATTAAAAAAGATGAAGAATATCTTGCTTTTGGTTCTTTTTTAGTTGTTGAAAAGATTTTGGAAATTGTAGGCTATGAAAACTCTTGAACAGCAATTACAAGAATTATATTTACAAAAACAAGAGATTCAAGAGAGAATAAAAGAGTTAGAAAGCTTTTTAAGAAATCAAAGTAAAGAAGAAAAAAAAGAGTTTTCAAAATTTGAAAAGATAGAACTTTTTAGAAAACTTTTTATTTCAAGAGCAGACATTTATGCAAAAAAATGGAAAAGTAAAGATGGAGCAAAAGAAGGATTTAGTCCTGTAACTTCTACTTTTATGGGTGAAGACTTTTTACCACTTACAAACAAAGAGATAGAAGAGCATTTAAGAGGAAATATTTTTTTAGCATCTTATTTGATAAATAAAAATCAAGAGTGTAATTATGTTGTGCTCGAGTTAAATAGTGAAGATGTTTTTAAACTACAAAAAAGTTTACTTGAGCTAAATATTCCAGCTTCTTACTCTTTAAGTTCTTATAATTCAGTTTTAGCTTGGATATTCTTTGAAGAAAAAATAAGTTCTAAAATTTCATACAGTTTTTTATATTTTTTACAAAAAAAAGCAAATATAAGTGCAAAGCTATATCCAAGTAGCGAATTCGCGACAAGAGAAAAATTAGGAAGTTATATAGAACTTCCTTTGCAACTTCAACATAGAAATAAAAATAGAACAGTTTTTTTAGATGTAAATACAAAAAAAATTTATGCAGATCAATGGAATTATTTAGCAAATCTTAAAAAAGCAAGTAAAGAACAAATATATAATTTTGCAAAAATTATAACTCCACAAAATGTTCAAAAAGATTTAAAAAACATAGATTTTCCTCTAAATAGTTTTGAACTAGTTTTAGATAATGGAATAAGATTTACTACTTCAAATTTTTCAAAAAGTTTTATAAGTAAATTAAAATCATTTGCAACTTTTGAAAATCCTCAAATAAAACTTTTATTGGCACTTAGAAAATCACTTTACAATATTCCTAAATATTTAAAAGGTTATGAAGAAGATTCAAATTATTTAACTCTTCCTAGAGGTTTAAAAGAGAATTTATTTGCATACTTTAAAGAAAATCTTTTAGATTTTAGCATAAAAGACAATAGAATTTATGAACAAATTGAAATAAAAAAAGTTCAATTTACTCTAAGACCAGAGCAAGAAGATGCTATAAAAGAGATTTTAAAATTTGATAGTTCAATTTGTGTTGCACCTCCAGGCTTTGGAAAAACTTTAATTGGTGCAAAAATATTTGAAATAAGAGCTGTAAAAACTTTAATTATTGTAAATAAAAATATGCTTCTTGATCAGTGGATAAGTAGATTTGTTGACTATTTTGGATATAAAAAGAATGATATAGGTTTTTTAGGTAAAGGTAAGAATTTATTAAATGGAAATATTGATGTTGCAACAATGCAAAGTTTAAATAATACTCCTGAGTTAATAAAGAATTATTCTCAAGTTATTGTAGATGAATGCCATCATATACCAGCACTAACTTTTGAGCAAATAGTAAAAAACTTTAAGGGAAGATATATTTTAGGGCTTAGTGCAACTCCAAATAGAAAAGATGAGCTAGAAGCTATTCTTTATCAACAATTAGGTTCTATATCTTATGAGTATAAAAAACCAAAGACACATACCAATAAATTAAAAGTTATAAAAACAGAGTTTACAAGTAGTAATGATAACTATTCAGCAATAATAAATGAACTTGTAGTAAATGAAGATAGAAATAAACAAATTATTGAAACAATAAAACAAAATAGTGATAGAAAAATCTTACTTTTAAGTGATAGGATTGAACATTTAAATATATTAGAAAGTCTGCTCAAGAAGGAAAGTATTTCATTTGTCTCTGTTCATGGAAGTCAAAATAAAAAAGAGCAAGTTGAAAATATGGAAAAAGTTAAATCTAGTTCTCTTATACTTGCAACTAGCTCTTTTTTTGGTGAAGGTATAGATTTCCCTCATCTAAATACTATTATTTTTGCAACACCAATATCTTTTTATGGAAGATTGATTCAATATTTAGGAAGAATAGGAAGAGGAAATCAAGAGTGTTTGGCTATTGATTTTCTTGACTATAAAAATCCTATGTTAAATTCTACATATAAAAAAAGATTAGAAGGTTATAAAAATATGCATTATAAATAATTATAATAAAAATAAATTTTTTTATATAATTATTTATTATAATTTAATACTTTTTCCTATAAACTTAAAATAATTTTTTTGTAGGAGTTTTTTATGAAATTAGGAAAAATTTTTATAGCAAGTTCATTGCTATTTAGTTCATTATTCGCTTCAGAGTTTATATCTTATGATGATTTGAGTAAGAAATTAAAAGAAGAAGCAAAACAATCAGGAATGATGGCAACAACTCAAGAAGTAAAAGATGCTTTAAATGCTAAAGATTGGGCAGTCGTTGATGTACGAACTATGGAAGAGTGGGCTGGAGCTTCTATAAAAGGAAGTTTTAGAGTAGGAAGAGAAGCTCCTGAAAAAGCTTTAGAAAATATTGTTTTAGATGATGATGAAAAGTTTGTAAAAGATAAGTTAGTTGTAGTTTGTAATACTGCTTCAAGAGCTGCTATTGAAACACAAGCTTTTAAACAAATGGGATTTAAAACAGTAAAAATCTATGAAATAAATAAATGGATTGATGAATGTAATCCAGTTGTTACGAAATATACAGCAGGTGAACATAAAGAAGGAACAAAAACTAAATTTGGTAATTACTACGCTGAACACTGTAAAAAGTAGTATAAAAGTAGATTAATTTCTACTTTTATATTATATATCTTTGTTTTATATGCTCTTTTATTTTTTCTATTTCAACTAGTATAAATCCATCAACACACTCATTAAAATCTTTATCTACACTAAAATCTAAAAATTTAACACCATCATCATTTGTTAGCTCACTATATTGTTTATATAAAGGAGGAATTGAAACTCCAATATTTGCTAATGAAGATTTTAAAGCTCTAAAATCTTGTTTTTTATCATTTAACTCAAAAAAGTCTCTTATATCGTAAAGATTATTTGTGTAATAATATGGATCTTTTGCTTCTATGAGTCTTTGAGGTTCGTTAAAATAGTAATTGTAATAAAATACCATTAAATCCTTTGCAATAGAAGGAAATGTTCCTGGAATTGAAACAGGTCCAAACATATATTTTATATTTGGATTAGCTTTTAAATAAGCTCCAATTCCAAACCAAAGATAATCTAATGCTCTAGTTCCCCAATATTTTGGTTGAACAAAACTTCGACCTAATTCAATTGAATTTTGTAAATATGGTAGAAAGTCATCATTGAATTTAAATAAAGAATTTGAATAAAAACCTTTTATTCCAAATCTATTATATACTAAATCCGAATTAGCAATTCTGTATGAACCAACAATTTCTAATTCACTTTTATCATATAGAATTATGTGTTGGTAATAAATATCATATTTGTCTGTATCTCTTTTTTTATTTACACCTTCACCAACTTTTCTAAAAGATAACTCTCTTAATCGTCCAAGTTCTTTTAAAACAATAGAGTCTTCCATATAATCATACAAATAAATTCTTTTTCCATCATTTGTTTGACCTAAAAGTTGAGATTTTTTTAGTTCATTTAGTAATTCAATACGGCTTACTGGATGTGCAATTGCATTTTGTGTTTGGAAAAATGATTTTTTCCCTTTTTTTAGAGCATAAAGATGTTTTTTGTAAAGATTTACTAGGAAATCTCTATCTAAACCTTTAGGAGTAAGATTTTCATTTGGAATTATTTGTCCAATTTTTATATTTATATTTTTTGATTTTTTGTTAAACATTTCATTTGATAATAAAAGTGTTGAAAAAGTTTTATTTAATAAAGAAATTGTATAAAAAGTTTTAGAGTTTTTTGCATCTAAAAATATTGGTAAAATCGAAGAATTACTATTTTTTGCAAAATTTAGAAATCCTTTATTCCAAGATTTATCTTTTATACCTTTTGGTGTAGCTCGGCTTACTTCTCCAGCTGGAAAAATAATAACTGCTTCTTCGTTGTTTAAAGCTTCATATACTTTTTTTATACTCTCTTTAGTTTGTCTTTCTTTGAAGTTATCTATTGAAATTACAAGAGAGTTTAAAGATTCAAATCCAACCAAAAAATCATTTGCTAGTATTTTTACATCTTTTCTTACACTCCCAACTAATTTCAGTAAACATAATGCATCGAGTCCACCTAAAGGATGATTTGCAATTATTACTACTTTTCCAGTAGTTGGGATATTTTGTAAATCATTACTTGAAACTGTATAATCAAAATCAAAATAGTCCAAAACCGCATCTACAAAATCAAAACCTTTTAAATGAGAATTTTGTGATAGAAATTTATTTATAGAATCTTCATGAACAATCTTTTTTGCTATTTTAAATAAAGATTTTTTCAAAAAATTCGTTTTTTCTTTTATTTTTGGAAATTTCTTTTCTATCTCTTTTTCTATGTCAATCATTTACTACTCCTATACTATTAACAAAATTTTAGATAATCAAAGTTTCAAATTAATTACATAAATAAAGGTAAAAATTTTTTAAAGAAGATGTGATAAAATCCATTTATTTTTTAGGAGGTTTTTTCATGAATAAATCAGATATTACAAATATAATTACAGTATTGATTATGGCTTATGGTTATTCAAATGATAACAATATTGTTTTTATGGTTGGTCTTTTTGCATTGAGTGGAGCTGTTACAAATACAATAGCTATTTATATGCTTTTTGAAAAAGTGCCATTTCTTTATGGAAGTGGAGTAATTGAGAGTAAATTTAAAGAGTTTAAATTATCTATAAAAAATCTTTTAATGGAGCAATTCTTTACAAAAGAGAGGTTAAATAGCTTTTTTCAAGATGAATTAAGTAGTGCAAAAACAAATATTGATTTTGAAAAAATATTAAAAAATACAGATTTTACTTTAGCCTTTACCTCTTTAAAAGAGTCAATAATGCAATCACCTTTTGGAGGAATGATTACAATGTTTGGAGGAGAGAGCGCAATAGATGGATTAAAAGATTCATTTGTTAACAAACTTCAAACTTCAATTATTACTATTTCAAAAACTGAAACTTTTCAACAAACAATAAATGATGCCCTTAAAAATGAAGAGTTTACAAACGATGTTTATGATAAATTAAGTTTAATTGTTGATTCAAGATTAGAAGAGTTAACTCCAAAAATGGTTAAAGAGATTGTTCAAAATATGATAAAAGAACATATGTTTTGGTTAGTTGTTTGGGGAGCTATTTTTGGAGGATTAATAGGTCTTGTTGGAGCATTAGTTTCATAAAATAAGAGGATTATTTTATGTGTAGTAAGTAAAGACTTGTTCTTTTACTACCTCTTCCTCTTTATTTACAGACTCTTTTAACTCTTCTAATTCTTTTGAAAGTTTTTCTTTTTCTTCTTCTAGTTTTCTAATAACTGCTTTAAGAGTCTCTATTTCATTATGTAAAATTTCATTTCTTTTTTTTAAAATAAAGGATTCATTCTTTGACTTCTCAGCATCTTCCATAGCAAGACGACTTAATAACTCATAATTCATTTTGAAATTCCTTATAAATAAAATAACTGATTATACAATAAATAGGACATTTTTACTAGTAATAAGGCATAAAACTTTTATATGATAAAATTTAGCAATTTATTTTATAAGGTTTTTAATGGATGCAATAGATGTTTTAGTTTTACTTGAGGTTGAAGGTTTACAAGATGTTGAAGGATTTGAGAAACTTGTAAAAAGAAAAAGTTTTAAAGCAGTTGAAGGTGAAAAACATGTATATACTTCAACATCAACAACTACGCTTATTACTACAAAAACTTTTATCTTACAAATTTTTAAAGAAGCTTTAGAAAAAGCAGGGTTTGAAAGTGCAAAACTAGTTTTTTTACTAAATGAAACACCGTATACTCCATATATTTATGATAAAACAACAAAAGATTTTGAGTTAAGTGAAGATAAGTAATAGTGAAAAATATATATGAATTTTTAAAAAAGTTAAAAGATGAAAAGAGTTTAAAAAAGTGTGAACTTTTGATAGTAAATGATGATGCCCAAGCTCAAGTTGCTTCTCATATTGTCTCTTTTTTAGGTTTTAAACCATTTGTATTAGCAGATTTTAGAGCAAATTTTAAAGATGATTTATTGTCTTTTAGTGATGAAATACAAGATATTACGAAATCTCTACAAGATTTTTATGGTTATAAAAAAGAGGATAAAATTCTTATTTCTCCTATTAGAACAGTATCTTTTCCTCTTCCTAAAAAAGATTGTTTTGATAGTTTTACAATAAATTTTGCTGATAAGCTTGATTTAAACTCTTTTAAACAAAAACTTTATAGCTGGGGTTATTACTTTGTAGATATTGTAACAAGTGCTGGAGAAGTTTCTATAAGAGGAGATATTTTTGATATTGCTCCTTTAGGAAGTGATTTTGGATATCGTGTAAGCTTGTTTGATGATGAAGTTGAAAGTATTAGAAAATTTGATATTGAAGATCAAAAATCTCAAAAAGAAGAGCTTGATAGTTTTACAATAATTCCTGCTTTTTTAGCTTTAAGTGAAGATAGTTTTGAAGAATTAAGTGAAAAAATAGAGCTATCTTCAAGTGATGCATTTGTAAAAGACATACACTCTTTAGGTTTCTGGTATTTAGATAATCTTGCTCACTATTTACCTCAAAATATGAATTCATTTATTACTCAAGAAGCACTAGGAGAACTTGATGAAGCATATATTTTTGAAGAAAAAAGATTAAATAAAGATAAGTTTTTAACAATTCCTCAAATATATTCAAGTAAAGAGTATAAAGAGATAAGTCCTTCAAATGTAAAAGAGTTTATTAGTTTTCATAAAGAAAAAAAGATTACTTTAATAACAACTAGTGAAGCTAGAATAAAAGCTCTTGATATACCTTTAGATGATAAAGCAATTAAATATCATTTTAGTGATGAGATAATTAATCTTTTAGGAACAAATGAAGTAATTATCTCTTTAAATAAAGAGGTTAAAAAAAGAAAGAAAAAAAGAGTAAAACTAGTTGTTGATGAGTTAGTGTTGAATGATTTTGTAGTTCATGAAAAACATGGAATTGGTATATACAAAGGAATAGAACCAGTTTCAATAATGGGAGCTAAAAGAGATTTTGTTGTAATTCATTATCAAGGTGAAGATAGACTTTTAATACCTGTTGAAAATATTGATACTATTGACAGATATGTAGCAGATGGTGAAAGTTACGCAATAGTAGATAAACTTGGTAGAGGAAGTTTTGCAAAACTTAAAGAGAAAGTAAAAGATAGATTATTTGAAATTGCAAATGATATTATAAAACTAGCAGCAGCAAGAGAACTTGTAAATGGTATAAAAATATTTATTGATGATAATTTAATAAAAAAATTCCAGAAAAGTTCAGGATTTGCTTATACAAAAGATCAAACTAGAAGTATAAATGAGATTTTTTCAGATTTAAGTAGTGGAAAAGTTATGGATAGACTTCTAAGTGGTGATGTTGGTTTTGGAAAAACTGAAGTTGCTATGAATGCACTTTTAGCTGTTGTAAATAGTGGATATCAAGCTATTTTTGTATGTCCAACAACACTTTTAGCAACGCAACACTATCACTCAATAAGTAAAAGATTTAGTGAATTTGGGATTGAGGTTTTTAAACTAGATGGAAAAACTAGTCCAAAAGAAAAAACTAGTATAAAAAAAGGTTTGGAAAGTGGTGATATAAAATTAGTTATTGGAACACATTCACTTTTAGATATAAAAACAAATAATCTTGCTCTTGTAATAATAGATGAAGAGCATAAATTTGGAGTAAAACAAAAAGAGAAATTAAAAGGTCTAAGAGAAGATGTACATATTTTCTCTATGAGTGCAACTCCAATTCCAAGAACTTTAAATCTTGCACTATCAAAACTAAAAGGTATGAGTTCTCTTCTTACACCTCCAAGTGAAAGATTAGGAGTAAGAACTTATGTAAAAGAGTATAGTGAAGCATTAATAAAAGAGATAATTTTAAGAGAGAAAAGAAGAGGTGGACAACTCTTCTATGTTCATAATAATATTGCTTCTATTGAAGCTAAGAAAAAAGATTTACTACAAATTGTTCCAAATATAAAAGTAGATGTTATTCACTCTCAAATAAAACCAGCAGATGCTGAAAAGATAATAGAAAACTTTGAAAATAAAGAGTTTGATATATTACTTGCAACTTCAATTGTAGAATCAGGAATTCACCTGCCAAATGCAAATTCTATAATAATTGATGGAGCAGATAGATTTGGAATTGCTGATTTACACCAGTTAAGAGGAAGAGTTGGACGAAGTAATAAAGAGGGATTTTGTTATTATGTAGTTGAAGACAAAAGTAAGATTACACCAGAAGCTATAAAAAGATTAGTTGCTTTAGAATCAAACTCTTATTTAGGAAGTGGAACAGCACTAGCTCACCAAGATTTAGAAATAAGAGGTGGTGGAAATATTATTGGAGCAGAACAAAGTGGACATATAAAGCAGATTGGTTATGGATTGTATTTAAAAATGCTTGAAGAGACTTTAGCAACATTAAGTGGTGAAACAAAAACAAAAGAGCAAAATATAGATATAAAACTAGCTATTAGTGCCTATATTAGTGAGGATTATATTAGTGAAGATAGAATTAGATTAGAGCTTTATAGAAGATTGAGTCGAGCAATAAATAAAGAAGAACTTTATAATATTGAAGAAGAGATGGAAGATAGATTTGGGAAATTAGATATTCCAACAAAACAGTTCTTGGATTTAATTTTAATAAAAATTTTAGCAATACAAAAAGAGATAAATCAAATAAGTTCTTATGAAACAAATATTACTTTTGTAAATTCACAAGGTTTAAAAGAGAGCATAAAATCTAGAAGTAGAGATGATGATGATATTATAAATACTACTTTAGAGTATTTAAGAAAGTAAAAAGATATGCTAGATTTAAAATTTATTGAGTGCCAAAAAGAGAATATAAAAGAGGTAGTAGACATTATAAATCTAGCATATAGAGGAGAAAAAACTTCAAAGTCTTGGACAACTGAAGCTCATTTGTTAGGTGGAAAAAGAATAGAAGATGATATGCTAGAAGAGATTTTAGAAGAAAAAGATTCTAAAATCTATCTTGCAAAATTTGAAGATAAAATTGTAGGAAATATTCAAGCAAAATTAGAGAATGGTTCTATATACATTGGTTTATTTGCAGTTCATCCAGATTTTCAATCAAGCGGAGTTGGAAAAAGACTTTTAGAATTTGCAGAAAAATCTTCTATGAAATTATATAGTGCAGATAAATTTATAATGCAAGTAATTACTATAAGAAATGATTTAATAGATTTTTACAAAAGAAGAGGTTATAAAGTTACTGACTCTTTTTTAGAATTCCCAAAATCTGAAATTTGGAATGTTAAAACAAAAGAAGAGTTAAAGTTTGTGATTTTAGAAAAAGATATATTAAGGTAAAGAGTAAATTTGTTTAAATTATTTTTAATTATTTCAATTTTATCTTTGAGTTCTTTTTCAAAAGAGATAAAAACTGTGGACTTTTCTGGAGATATAGATTTAGTTTTAGGAGATTTTTCTAAATTAAATCTAGAAAAAGTTTGTGATATCTCATATCCAGCGGTTTATAAATTTTGGAAAGAAAAACCTATATTTAATGAAAGTGATATAGCAATTTGTAAAGATTTAGTAGAAGAGTATTTTCATAGTTTAGGTTTTTATAAAGCAATAGTTACTTATGAAATAAAAGAAGATAAAGCAAATTTTAATATCAAAAGAAATGAACAGATAAAAATATCTTCTATTTTAATTGAAGATGAGTATAAAGATATTATTGAACTAAAAAAAGGCAATGGTTTTAAAGCTTCAGAATTTACAAATTCTAAAAAACATATATATAAATATCTTAATGAAAATGGATATCCAAAAGCTGAAGTTGATGCAAAAGCTTATGTTGATATTGATGAATACAAAGTAGATATTGAATATAAAGTCACAAAAAATAATATTCAATATTTTGGTGATGTAAATATTCAGAATAATGCAAATGTTGATAGTAAATTTTTAGAAAAAAATATTGAATTTAAAAAAGGTGAAAAATATAATTCAAATCTTATAGATAAGACTTATGAAAATTTATATAATTTTGGTATTTATAAATATATTGCAATAGAACCAAATATAGATACTAAAGAAGATATTATTCCTGTAAATGTAAGATTAGTTCAAGGTGATTATAGAGAGATAACTTATGGTATAGGTTATGATACGGATACTAAGGTAAAAGTTAAAGCACAGTATAAAAATGAGAATTTTTTAGGTGATTTAAAAAGTCTTACAATTGGAACAAAAATAAATTCAAATGGATTTGAAGTTTATAACAATATATATAATCCATATTTTATAAACGATACTATCTCTTTGAATAATGATATCTCTTATGAAGATAAAGATTATTCAAGCTACTCTCAAAAGAAAATAGAAGAGAAAATATCCTTTTCTAAAGATTTCTTTGGTTTATCTCATACTGCAGGATTCTTGGCTCAACACTCTACAATTGAATCAGAATTGGAAGAGTATAAAAGTGGAAGTTATCTTTTAAATTCGGTTTTTTATGAAACTATTTTGGATGAAAGGGATGATATTTTAAATCCAAAAAATGGTTATTACTTATCTTTTTATATAGAAAATGGAACAAAAGCTTTGGGAAGTGAGATTGATTATATTAAAACTTTGACTCAAATAAGGTACCTAAAAACTTTTGATAAATTAACTAGTTCTATAAAAACATCAGTTGGAACTTTAGATAAAGATTTACCAATATTTAAACATTTCTTTGCAGGAGGAGATTATAGTAATCGAGGTTACGCTTATCAAAAAGTTGGATTAAAAGATTCAGATGATAATCCTTATGGTGGTTTATCAATGATTGATAATAGTGTAGAGTTTGAATATGCTATTAGAAAAGATTTTGGAGTTGTAACTTTTTTTGACTCTACGATGTTAAGTCTTGAACCAAATAAATTTGACGAAAAATTCTACAACTCTTATGGATTTGGAGCTAGATATTACACTCCAATTGGACCTCTTAGAGTTGACTTTGGATTTCCTTTAGATGAAGGTGGATTTGTATTTCATATAGGAATAGGGCAAGTATTTTGAAAAGCTTGAAAATTATATTTTTTACACTAATTTTTCTATTTTTAGTAACTTTTCTTACTTTAATAAATTCAACTTTATTAACATCAAAAATATTTGAATATCTAAGCTATGAATTACCAATAAAATATACTAAAGTAGAAGGTTCACTATATACAGGTATAAAAATAGAAGATTTAAACTATGATGATATGATAAAAGTTGAAAACTTATATGTAAAACCAAGTTTATTATCTTTATTAGTAAAAGAGATTTATGTATATGATTTAAAAATAGAAAAAGTAAGTTTCGAAAATAAATTTTTTGAGTTTATAAAGCAAGAGGAAGTAGATAAAAATCAAGAAAAAGAAGAAGATGATTTTGGTATTCCTTTTACTCTTTTTGTGAAAAATTTTGAAGCTAGTTTGTATGATTTTACTTATGATGAGCAAAAGATTGATGAGGTAATAATAAAATCAAAAAATATAGCTTCAAATCTAAAAGATTTTATAAGTGCAGAGATTTTTACAAATATTAAATCAAATATAGCTAATTTAGAAGCAAATATAAATATTGATAAAAATATATATAAGATGAATTCAAAAATAGATTTAAATGAGTATATTAAAACAACTTTTAATCTTGAAGCAAATGGAAATTTGGAAAAAGTAGATTTTGTATTAAAAAATGATAATTTAAAAATAGAAAGAGAGAAACAAATTTTTGATATAAAAGATTTTAAACTTTTTGGCAGTTATGATATAAAAAGTTCAGATTTAAATATCACAGATTTAAATGCCATTTTAAATTATGATCAAATTCTTTCAAATATTAAAGCAACCGCTTATATGCAAAATCATGATATTGAAACTTTGAATTTCAATATAGATTTACAAACTTCTATTAAAAAAGAGATTTATAAATCTTTAAAAAATGATTTGAAAATAACATCAAATTTAAATGGGAATTTAAAAGAGATAAAGTTTACATCAAATCTTGAATCGAATGAACTAAACATAGATAAAAATATTTTAAAAATAGAGAGTTCAATAGTTGATGGTTTAGCAAAAATAAAAGATAAAAATTTAAATATTTTTGCAGACTTCAGTCTACTAACTAATCTAGGAAGTAAAAAATCAAAAATAGAATTAAAATTGAATTTTGACAAAATTGAAGATTTATCTTTAAGTGTAAAATCTATAGTTCAAAACTTAAATTATGAAAATTATAATTTAAAATCTTTAGAAAATATAACTATAGATAGCTTTTATAAAAGATACTCTTTGAGTGTAAATTTAAACTCTAAAATAGCAAATTTATCTCTTAAAAGTCCTAATTTAAAGAAATTTATTTTTGATTTAAATATAAATGATTTAAATCCAAAGCAATTTTATGATTTTGATAAGAGTATAAATATCTCAAAATTTAGAGGAAAAATAAAAGGTGAATATGAAAATAATCTATTTTTTGATGCAAATTTAGTTTTAAATGATTCTTTTTTTCTGGATGCTAATTTTGTAACAAATAAGGAAAATTTTAAATCAACTATAAAAAACAGTTCTTTCTTAGTAAATATGGGAAAAATTGGTGACTTTATAAAAATAAATGCGAATATAAAAGAGTTAAAAGATTTAGAAAAAGAACTGAACAAAATTTTAGAAATACCAAAGTTGGGACTTGAAGGTTTGGTAAATGCTAATTTAGAACTTAATTCAAAATCTTTAGAAAATTTAAATTTCAGATTTAATAGCCCGAAAATAAAATTAGAAAATGAAAAAATTGAAAATATAGATATAAAAGGAGAATTGAAAAATAAAATAGTATATTTTGATAAATTAAATTTTGATATAGATACAATTTATGATATGAAATTACAAAAAAGATTCTCACTTTTAAATGAAGCTTTTTTCAATATAGAAGATTTTAATGGAAATTTTAATTTTGATAATATTTTTGTAAAAACTTTAAAAAATGATGAAAATATTACTCTTTCTATAAATATAAATAATTTATCTATTGGACATGCTTCATATGGAAATGGTATTCTAAATTCAAATTTGAATATAAATATAGACAAAGAGAATAAAATTTTTGTACAAGGTGATATAAAAACAAATAATTTAAAAGCAATTTATAATATCCCAGCTATGAGTATTAGTAAAGATAAAGATATTATTATTGTTTCAAAAGATAGTAGTCTTATTAAAAAAGACTATTTTACAGAAAATATCGCTTTAGAACTTATAATATTTGCTGATGATATAAAATACAATGTAAAGAATATTGATTTAAAAGCAAAAACTGTATTAAATATAAAGAAAGAATTTTCAAAAGGTGTTAGACTTTATGGTTCAGTTCACGATGTAGCTGGAACTTTTACAGAATTAGGTAAAACATATAAAATAGAAAGTTCAAGTGTTTATTTTAGAGGATTGGATCCAATCAATCCAATTTTAGATATCAAAGCTTCAACAAAAGTGGAAGATGTAGATATTTTTATTTTAATTAGTGGTACGCTAAATAATCCTAGAATTAATTTAAATTCAAATCCAGTTATGAATTATAAAGATATTTTATCCTATTTAATTTTTGGAACGAGTTTTTCAAATACTACAAATAGCGCTCAAAGTAAGCAATCACAAGCTTCATTGTTTTTATTAAATGAACTTTCAAAAGATTATGCAAAAGAGCTAGGAGTTGATAGTATATATTTTCAATATGACCCTACAACACAGTATATTGAAACTCATGTTGGAAAGAATATTGGAGAAAAAAATAAAATTGTATTAAAAAATAAAGCTCAAAGTGGACAACTTGTTTTTATGAGAGAACTTACAAAATTATGGAATTTAGAGTTAGGTTTTGAAGAAAAAACACAAAGTATAGATTTGATATATAAAAAGAGATATTAAATCTCTATTTCACAAATAACTTGAGCATGGTCACTTTGTTTTAAACTTCCATTTTTGTTTTTTTGTAAATGTTCATCAAAGACTTTATATTTTTTGATACTATTTTTTAAATTTTTTGACACAAAAATAAAATCAAGAGTATTTCCATATCCTACAAAATAGCTTGTAGGTGTTCTTTTTATCTCTTTAGCTTCAGGATGTGGATTGTAGATCTCTTTTGGGGCTAAATAGTAGCTATCAAAAAGAATATAATCATCTTTTTTTAAATCTTTAATATAAAATCTCTTATTTGTTAAAGCTTCAATAGTTATTGAAAACTCTTTGTCATTTAAATCACAAACTAAAATAGAGGGATTTTTTTCTCTTTTTATATCAAAGTGTAGAGTTTTTGCTTCATCTATTCTTTGTTTAAGAGAGAGAGAATAGTTGTTTTTTTGAGCTATATGAAACTTCTCTATTTTTTCTTCAAAGGTACTGTTTTGTGTAAATTTATATTCAAACTCATTTAATCTATTTGATTTTAAATGAGCCACATAAATAGTTAGATTTAAATCATTTTCTAAAGAGATAATAGCTTTTATAGGTTCTCTTGCAAAAGTAAAATTATCAGCTCTTGAAACTTTTTCTACTTGTTTTATAGGAAATTTACTTGCAAATCCAATGGTTGTAGTTTTAAAAACTTGATTTTTATCATCTAATTTTGGTTCATCAACCACAATAAACTCTTTAAATCCACACTCTAAAACTAAATCTTTTAATTCATCTTGAGAAAAAACTTCTTGAAAACCTATAAAATCACAATTCATTTTTAATATTTGTTCTTTTATCCAACTTTTCTTCTCTTGGAAATCTTCTTTTGAAAATTTCTCTTTTTTTGTATAAAAAGAAAAAGAAGGTGAACAAAATTGAAAGAGATTAAAAGTTCCTATTTTTAAATTCATTTTTCATTCACATGTATAGAATTTCTACCAATATTTTTTGCTTCATAAAGGTTGTCATCTGCTTCTTTATAAATTTCATCACTATTTTTTATATCTTTTGCCATTTTGCAGCTTATTCCAATAGAACAAGTTATATAGTTTGAAACCAAGCTATTTGAGTGTTCTATTTTTAGATTATAAATACTCTCTTTTATTGCTTTTGCGTAGTTTAATACTTTATCTTTTTTTAATATAGTAACAATAGCAAACTCTTCTCCACCGACTCTAAAAGCAAAGTCACTAGCTCTATTTGTACTATTTTTTAATACTTCAGCTACTTTTTGTAGTACAAAATCACCTTTTTGATGTCCATAAGTATCATTATATTGTTTGAAATAGTCAATATCTAAAATCATTAAACAAAGAGATTTGTCTTCTCTTTTGGCTCTATTTATCTCTTCCTCAATTTTTAAATTGAAAAATCTTCTATTATAAAGTTTTGTTAATTCATCTGTTATTGAAAGATGTTCTATATGTTTTTTATCAGTAATATTTGACCTAATTGCTGTAAAACCTTTGATTATATCATCTTTTATAATTGGAGTAATTATTGCATATACCCAGTAAGTATCACCATTTTTTGTAAGATTTTTGATTTCACCCTTCCATTCTTTACCTTGTAAAAGTGTATCCCACATATTTTTATAAAAATCAATCGATGTATCAGGATGTCTTACTAATTTATGAGTTTTCCCAAGAAGTTCATATTTTTTATATCCAGATATTTCACAGAAAGCTTCACTTATATCAGTTATAAGCCCATCTTTATTTGTAGATGAAATAATTACATTTTGATTAACTATTCTTATATAATCTTGTAGCTCTTTTTCAATAATATTTTTATCTTCAAGTGCTTTATTTAAATTATTTGCAAGAAGCACAAACTCTTTATATGTTAATTCATCTGTATTTATTTTTTTATTTTCAGTAGATGCTTTTCTAAAAGCTTGGATTAAATTTTTTATGTTGTTGTTAATAAAATCTGAAATTTTTATAGATAAAAAATAGATAATCATTAAAATAAGTATAAATATTACAACCATTGATGCTATTTGATTTTTTATATTCTCTTCAAAAATTGCTTCTTTTCTTTTTATTTCAGCCTCAATTTCATCTAAATATACCCCACATCCAATTATCCAGCCATATTCTTCGAACTGTTTTACAAATGATATTTTTTCAAACTCTTCACTACTATTTGGTTTTTTAAATTTATATTCAAAAAAATCTCCTTCACTGTTTTTTGAAATTTCTAATTGTTTGATAAATAGTTCAGGAGAAGGATGTTTTTTTGGTTTTTCTAGTTTATTACCTTCAAAAACCAAAGAAAGACCATCTATTGAATTAATAAAAGTATAATTACTATTTTCATTTTCTAAAGTTCCTATCCAGCTTAGTAGTTCTTCTTGATTCTTGTTTCTTAAATCATCTAAATATTCACCCATTCCAATATGCCAATCATAAGGCTCAAAAAGTTTTATAAAAGATAATTTTAAAAATTGAGTTTGATTTTGTGAATTCGGCTTTGTAAAACTATTTATTGAAAATCCCTCTTTTTGTTCTGTTGCTATTTTTGATTGAATTTGTATAATAGGTTTGCCATTTAAATCTTTTAAATCCCAAATATCAATATACTTATCAAGTGTTACTTGTTCTGAATATAAAATACTTTGGCCTTTATTACTATTTATAAAAAAGTAGCTATCATCATTTTCAAATCTAAAATTTTTTAAAGCATTGGCAATTAAATATTTTATTTCATCTTCTGTTTTTATTTTTTTATTTAATTCATAAATATTCATAGCTAAAGTATAAGCTTGATTAACCCTATCTTTTAGCCTATTTTGAACAGTTTTTTTTAGAAGTTCTTCTTTATATTTTATTAAACCATGAAGCATATTTACTTCATTTTTTACTTCTCTTTTTTTCTGCTCAGTTAACTCATCTCTTAAGTGAGCCAAATCACTTTTGAAATTTATATACTGAAAAATGATAGATACTAAGAAGGCTAATATAACCGATGAAAAAGCAGTAATAAGTATGAATCTTGCGATAAATTTTGATAATTTCAATTTATTTCCATTTTATTTTAATTAATACATTTTATCTAAATAGAAATTAGGACTTTATATAATCATTAATATTGTGTTAAGATAGAATTTAAATATGGTTAAATTAATTATGTAATAATTCCATATATCAAAAAAAAGGATTAGAGATGAAAAAAATCGTATCAAGTTTAACATTGGCATCAATATTAGTGAGTGGTTTGTATGCACAACAAGTTGGAGGAAATTGTGATTTTAGAAAAGATAATCAAAACTGTCCTATGAATCAAAAAGATGGTAAAAAAATGTCGAAACACCAAAATGGTATTTTAGGTATGTTTTATGAGTTAAATTTAACAGCTGAACAAAAAACAAAAATTGATGAAATAATCAAAGAAAGTAGAAAAAATCAGGAGTTTCCTTGTGATGCATTTACAAAAGACAGCTTTGATAAAGATAAGTTTACAAAAATTATGAAAGACAAAAGAGAGAAAACTCAAGAGTTACATGCAGATGTAATAGATAAAGCGTATAAAATTTTAGATACAAAACAAAAAGAGCAGTTAAGAACTCTGCTTGATTTAAGAAAAGAAAAAATGAAACAAAGATTTGAAGACTAATAATTAAAATTAAAGAAAAGGAGTAACTTTGATAAAAATTGCAATGATAGAAGATGATTTAGAATTAGCAGAGGTTTTATCCTTGTATCTAAAACAATTTAATATTGAAGTTACAAATTATGAAGAGCCATTTTTGGCTCTTTCTAGTTTAAAATTACAGAAATTTGATTTAATAATTTTAGATTTGACTCTTCCAGGAATGGATGGATTAGATGTTTGTAAAGAGATTGTGGAAAAATTTAATATCCCAATAATTATTTCTAGTGCAAGAAGTGATATAACTGATAAGGTTACAGCTTTGAAATTGGGAGCTGATGACTATTTACCAAAACCTTATGATCCAAGAGAATTAGAGATAAGAATAAGAACAATTTTGCGAAGATTTAATAAATCATTGGAAAAAGAAGAGTTAAATGTGAAAAAAACTTTTGTTTTAGATGAAGAGAAAAAAGAGATTAAAAAAGATGGTGTCTACTTGAAGTTAACAGCTGCAGAGTTTGAAATATTGAGTCTTTTT
Organism: Aliarcobacter cibarius; assembly: GCF_013372265.1. Lineage (NCBI taxonomy): Bacteria > Pseudomonadati > Campylobacterota > Epsilonproteobacteria > Campylobacterales > Arcobacteraceae > Aliarcobacter > Aliarcobacter cibarius. The sequence continues at coordinate 1,816,678 of NZ_CP054051.1, read as the reverse complement.
ATAAAAAGAGAAGGATTTATAGTAAGTAGAGAAGATATTTTTGAAAACTCTGATATTCTAAATAGTGATTATGAAAGTAGTGGTTCTTTAGCCGTTATCATAAATAGAATTAGACATAAAATTGAAGATAATCCAAGAGAACCAAATTATCTTCATACAATCAGAGGTATGGGGTATAAATTTATACAATGAATAAAAATTCAATAATTTTTTCTACAACTTTAAACTTTTTAATAACTTTTATTTTATTGGTAATGGCTTTCATTTTCTTGTTTAGTCATGAAAATTCAATGAAGAGTGAACAAATTTTTGATAGATATAAACCAATAATAAAGATGATTAATAGTAAAAAGAATCATTTTGATGAGGATTTTAATAAAAATTTATTAGATATGAATTATAAAATATTTGATTCTAAAGAAGATATAGAAAATATTTTAAGTACTCATAAAAAGATAATTTTTACAAAAGCAAATAAGCATGGAGATTTTTTTAAAATATTCCAGATTGATGGAAAATATCACTTACTTTTTGATAGATTCAATAAACAGATTTTGATAAAAGATTTAGAAAGTGAGAGTTTTACAAATAGTACTTATATTATTTTTGTTTTTATTACTCTTTTACTTGTAATTACTTTTTTGTATATTAAAACACTAAAAAAGCTTTTACCTCTAAAGGAGTTGAAAGATAAAGTTATAAATTTAGGTGATGAAAAATTTGATTTTGATTTTTATACTTCAAGTAGCAAAGATGAAGTTGCTCTTTTAGCAAATGAATTTAGAAAAAGTGCAATAAAACTTAAAAATATTAAAGAGTCTAGAAATATTTTTATACGAAATATAATGCATGAATTAAAAACACCTATAACAAAGGGTAAATTTCTTTTACAACTAGAAAAAAATGAAGAAAACAGTGAAAAACTAAAAATGGTTTTTAATAAGCTTGAATCTTTGATAAATGAATTTGCAACTATAGAAGAGTTAATATCTCAAAATAAAGTTTTGGACAAAAAGAGTTATTTTTTAGAAGATTTAATTGATGAAGCAAAAGATATTTTGATGCTTGATGAAAGTTGTGTTTTTTGTGAATATGAAAATATAAAACTTGATGTAAATTTTAAACTTTTTAGTATAGCAATAAAAAATTTAATTGATAATGCAATAAAATACTCAAGTGATAAAAAAGTAGTTATAAAAACTAATGAAAATAATATTTTATTCATAAATAGTGGGAAAAAACTTCAAGGTGATTTTAAAAATTATCTTGAACCTTTTTATAGTAAGTCTTCAAAAGATTCTTTTGGATTAGGTCTTTATATAGTTTTCAATATTTTAAAAGCAAATGGATATAATTTGCTTTATAAATATGAAGATGGTAAAAATATTTTTACTATACAAAAAGGATAAAAAATCTTTGATATAGCAATAATTGGTGCTGGAGCTAGTGGTTTAATGTTAGCTTCAAATCTAGATAGAAAAAAATATAAAAATATATGTTTAATAGATACAAATAGTAAAATAGGACAGAAGATAAAAGTTTCTGGTGGAGCAAAGTGTAATATTACAAACGAATTTGTAAGCCAAAATAACTATTTGGGTGATAGAGATTTTGCTAAAGAAATTTTAAATAATTTTTCTAAAGATGATCTATTGAAATTCTTAAATAAAAATGGAGTTTTCCCAAAAATAAATCCAAAAATTGTAAAGGGAACATATTTTTGTAACTCTAGTCAAGATGTTATTGATATGTTTTCTTTACTCACAACTCATGTAAAAAAATTTTTAGATACAAAAGTTTTGGATATTTCATATAAAGATTTTTTTACAATAATTACAAATAAAACTTCTATTGAGGCAAAAAAAGTTGTAGTTGCGAGTGGAGGTTTATCTTATACAACTTTAGGAGCTTCTAGTATTGCTTTTGATATTGCAAAAAAATTCAATCATACAGTCATTAGAACAGAGCCTGCACTTGTAGGATTTACGGTTCAAAAAGAACAATTTTGGTTTAAAGAGTTATCTGGTTTATCGATTCCTGTAAATATTTTTGTCGAAAATAAAAAAATAGAGGGAAATTTACTTTTTGCTCACAAAGGATTTAGTGGACCTGCTGTTTTAAGTGCATCTTTATATTGGACAAAGGGAAAAATAAAAATAGATTTTCTTCCTAACAAAAATTTAGAAAAGCTTTTGATTGGAAATAAAAATATTTCAACAGCTTTGAATCTGCCAAAACGTTTTATGATAGAGTTTTTAAAATCAATAGAGCTTGAAGATAAAGCTTGCTCAAAATTAACTTCGCATGAACTTGAAAAGTTAAAGATTTTAAAAAATTATGAGTTTAGTCCAGCAGGAAATTTTGGTTTTACAAAAGCTGAAGTTACAAAGGGTGGAATAAGTACAGATGAAATAAATCATAATACTTTTGAAAGTTTAAATCAAAGAGATTTATATTTTATAGGCGAATGTTTAGACTTAACTGGTGAATTAGGTGGGTTTAATTTTCAAATAGTATTTGCACAAGCTTTTATGTGTTCAAAAAATTTAAATTAATACGAAGTTATTTTTAGTTAAGATATTCTAATTTTAAGTATAAATTGGAGTTATTTATGTTTTTTGGAAAAAAGGAACTTGAAAACAAAGTTGTGTTGCTTGAAGCAGAAATAAATAAGCTAAAAGTTGAGCTAGAACAGAAGAACAAAGATTTAGATAATCTTGCAAAAAAACATTCAGTAGAGTTAGAAGAAGTTTCTAAAAATTCTGAAAAAAGTTTTGAAGTTTATAAACAAATAGCTTCTGTTTCACAAGAAGAAGGACTTGTTGTTTTTGATGAAAACAATAATGTATTCTTCGCAAATTCTCTATCAAAATCACACCTAAATGATTTTACTTCTATTTTAAATGCAGTTTTAAGTGGTCAAGACAGAGTAATCTTGAATGAATGTGAAGCGAGTTTAGTAGTTAAATCTTTTGAAAATTATAAAATTGTGAGTCTAAGAAAAACTTCAATTCATGACAATAAAGAAGGTGGTCTTTTATCTAGACACAATAGCAACATGACAAAATCTTTAAGTGATACTCAAAATACTTATTTAAGCCTTTTAGAAGAATTAAAAGAGATGCAAGTTGAATCAAATGAAACAGCAACTGGTTCTACAAAAGGATTGAATTTAATTAATGAAATAGTTCTTGATACAGAGAATTTATACAAAGAAATTGAGACAGAAAATATTGTTGTTGAATCTTTAGTTTCAAAAAGTAAAGATATAGCTCAGGTTATAAATATAATCCAAGAAATAGCATTCCAAACAAATATTCTTTCATTAAATGCAGCAGTAGAAGCAGCAACAGCAGGAGAAGCAGGAAAAGGATTTGCAGTTGTTGCGCAAGAGGTAAGAAATCTTGCAAGTAGAAGTGCTGATGCAGCAAAACAGATAAAAGATGTTGTAACAACAATTCAAAAAGAGACTGAAAAAATAAAAGAGAGTTCAGATTCAGTTACAAACGTAGTAAATGAGACAAAAGCAAGAATTGATGGATTAAGTAAGCTTATGAATAATTTCCAAAGAAATTCAAATAGAGCAGTTTATGAAGTTGAAAGTATTTCAAATAAAATATTTATAAATCTTGCAAAACTAGATCACGTTATTTATAAAAATAATTTGTATCAATTAATCTTTGGAGGAAATCATAACTTCAAACCAGTTGATCATACAAATTGTAGATTAGGTCAGTGGTATAATGTTGGGCTAGGAAAACAAGAGTTTAGTTCAGTTCCTTCATATAAAGGGTTAGATAAATATCACCATACAGTACATCATGAAGCAAATATTTTAGCAAAAGAGTGTTCGGGAAGTAGTGTTTCTTGTTCTAAACAATTAATTGAAGATAAAATCTCTTTAGTTGAAGATGCAAGTCAACAAGTGTTTATTTATCTAGATAAAATCCTAGAAGAAAAGAATGAGCTTGTTATGAAAGAAGCTGCTAATAAATTATTTAATCAAAAAAGTCAAGGAGAATAAAATGAGTAAAAAATCAATTTTAATTATAGATGATGAACCAGAAATCTTAAATCTTTTAAGTAGATTTCTAGGTAAAAATCCAAATTTTACTGTTGCAACTTTTTCAAATCCAGTATCTGCAATATCTAACTTTGAATCAACAGATTATGATTTAGTATTACTTGATATTATGATGCCGCAAATGAATGGATTAGAGGTTTTAGAAAGAATTAAAGCTAAAAAAGAAGATCAAAAAGTTGTTATGATGACTGCTTATTCAACTTTAGATAAAGTTCTAAAATCTCACAAAGAGGGTGCAACAAACTATGTTATGAAGCCATTCTCATCACTTGAAGCTTTAGAGAAAAAAATAATAGAAGTTTTAGAACATTAATGATTTATAAAAGCCCAAAAGTAATATTTTCTTTACTATTTCTATTTTTTTTAGTTGGGCTTTTTTTTACATTTGATTTTTATAAACAAAAAGAGATAAATAAAGCTCTAGAGAATAGTAAAAAAGAGATTTTATATAGGTATAGTGAAGTTTTTAGAAACTATTTTGAATTTGGTGAACTTATATATTTTAATGAGTTTGTAAGAAATAAGACAATTCTAGATATTTTAAAAAATCCTTCTACTGATAAGAAAAAAGAGATTTATGAAAGTAGTGTAGATAGTTTTGCTTTTTATTCGAATTTAGGCTTATATAATGTTAGTTTTTATGATTCTAATAAAGATTTAATTCTTACTTTTAATGAAAAAAAAGATGTTCCAAAAGAATTTTTATCAAAAAATGATAACTTCTCTTTTATTAGTAACCATAATAGAGTTTATTTAACATTCTTTAAACCAATTTTTGATGAAAAATTAAATTTTGTTGGAGTTATAACTTTAGAATTTTTATTTGACGATTTTATTAAAAAGCTTCAAAAAGAACTAGGATTGAAATTTATATATACTATTTCTAAAGATAAAATAGAAGAGTTTAACAAAGATTTTATTTACTTAGAAATTTTTGAGACAAATGATAATGCAAAACTTTATTTAATAACAAGTAATGAAAATTTAGCAATAAACTCAATTAATAAGTTCTATATTCAATTCCTTTTTATGGCTACTCTTTGTTTCCTTGCTTTAGTTTTTGTAATATTAAAAGTTTTTGATTATAAAGCTAATAGAGATTTAGTAATCAAAAATTATCAAGAATTCTTTGAACACATGGATGAGCACATTTTAAGATTGGATACAGATTTAGAGGGAAATATAGAGTATGTTTCTGATGCTTATTGTAAGATTACTGGATATAGAAAAGATGAGCTGGTTGGTAAAAACGCTTCTATTTTAAGACATCCTGATATATCAAACAACTTTTATAAAAATATTTGGCATGAATTAAAAACAAAAAATATTTGGGAAGGTGAAATAAAAAATAGAGATAAATTTGGTAATACTTACTGGATAAAAAGTGTTATTTTTCCAAAATATAATCTTAAAAATGAAGTTATTGGATTTAGATCGATAAGATTTGATATAACATCTATAAAACAGTTAGAAAAGATAAATAGGCTTTTAAAAGAAGATTTATCTAACAAATTGAATAAATTAAAATTAAATGAAAAAATTGATATGGACGTTGTAAAAGTTGAGTTAATGTCAAAAATTGTTGATTCTATGTCACATTTATGGAAAGAACCAATATCAAAAATATCTTTAGAACTTCAAAAGATTGATAACATAAGTATAAAAAATTTAATTTCAAAAGAGCTTTTTTCTTTATCAAATATGCTAAATGAGTTTAAATCAATATTTAAACATTCAGCTGAAAAAACAAATTTACTAGAGATATTAAATGAAGTAAAACTTGCTTTAAAAGATGAAATAAATGAAAATAAGATTAGTCTAAAATTAAGTAAAGATTTAGACGTAAATTTAGATATTTCAAGAAATGAGTTAAAAAATATAATAATAAATATTTCAAGAACTCAACTGGAGTGTTTAAAACTCTCTTCATCTTCTGAAGTTTCTATTCAAATTTCTATTTTAAGCGAAACATCCGATGAAGATATAATAATAAAAATAGAAGACAATATTAGAAAAGATAAAATAAATAGTTATTTTGAAGAACTTCTAAACTCTAAAGATGATAAATTTTTTGATACATCAATACATTTAGCAAAACTATTAATAGAGAAAAATAGTGGACTATTCTGGTATAAAAATAGTGTATCTGATACTATATACTATATAAAACTAAAAAGAGATTCAATATGAAACTTCCTATTTTCTCAAAAGTATTTTTAGTATTTTCATTATTTGCTTTTGGATTATTTGGTATATTGTTTTTAGTTTTCAACAATTTTTATTACTTAAATAGTAAAAATGAAGATAAAAAAAAGAGTGAATATATACTAAATGAACAAGAAATTATATTTAAAGACTTCATAAAGAGATATGATGAAAAAATAGTTTTAATTGAAAGTATTGTTTCTAAATTAAATGATGAAAAACAGATTATAGATTTTATTGAAAATATAATTTTTAAAGATAAAACTATTTTGAGTTTTAAAATAGTAAGTTTAAATGCAAAAGAGACTCTAAAACTAAACAACAATTTTGGAGAGAGTATAAAAGTTGTTGAATATAACAATCTTAGAAATCTTTTTGCAACAAATTACTTTAAGTACATGAGAGTTTTAGACTATCAAGAAATTTATCACTATTCACTAAATGATAGTAAAAATACAATTAATTTTATAATTAGATCAAAAGATAATTTTTATTCAATTGAGATTAATTTAAAAAATATTTTAGAAACAATCATAAATAAATATCCTAAAAAAATATTTATTGCAAATACACATAATGATTACATAAATTCCAATTTTCCTATAAATTTGAATAGTGATAATTATATTATTAAAAAAATCCAAATTGAAGAAGACAGTAACTTTACATTTTTAATTGAATTAAATAAAGAGTTTGGATATGAATTTGTTGATAATTATATAAAAATTGTAGGTGGTTCTGTACTTATAATTATGTTTCTTTTGACAATTCTTTTTTCACTAATAATCTCTTATTTTTTAAATAAAAAGTTAAATTTAAATAGAGCTGAATTTATTAAAAATGAAAATAATATCCTAGAGTTAAATGAAAGAGATAAAATTATAGATAGATATATTATGTCTATGGATATTTATCCAAATCGTGAAATAAAGGATTTAAGTAGTTCATTAGCATATTTTTTAGGCTTTTCAAAAAATGAATTAGTTGGACATGATTATAGATTTTTATTGTCAAAAGATGCAAGACATGTAGTAGATTTTATAAAATCAAAAGTTGAAATAAATAATAAGACCTATATTCTAGAAGAGTTTGAAGGAGTGAAAAAAAGTGGTGAACTTTTTTTCTTTAAAGTATATGTTGAAGCTATATTTACAGATTCTAAAGTAGATTATTATAGTTTAATTTGTGAAGATATAACAGATAAAAAAAGAGTTGAAAATCTATATTTAGATTTAAATATTCAAGTAGATGAATATGATGCAATTTTCCAAAATGTTGATAGTGGAGTTGCACTTTTAGATAGAAAAGGTAACTTTCTAAAATTAAATAAAAATATTTGTGATATTTTGGGATATAAAAGTGCTGAACTTTTAAATATAAATAGTATTGAACTTTTAAGTGAACAATCAAAAGATGTTTTTCAAAAAGTATTGACAAATCTTGATGAATTAGGAACTATAAATAAAATAGAGCAAATATTTATAAAAAAAGATAAGAAGCCAATTCATTTAGAGGTATCTTTAACACTAATTTCATACACAAATAAAATAGTTTTTGTGTTAAATAGACTTGAGGATAAAATCAAGCTAAAAGAGTTAAATATCTCTTTAGAACAAAGAATAAAAGAAGAGTTAGAAAAAAGTAAAGCAAAAGATAAAATTCATCTTCAAGAGCAGATAAAAAATGCTAAATTAAGTTATATTGGTTCAATGGCAGCTGGAATTGTACATGAGATAAATACACCTTTAACATATATAAAAGGTAATTTAGAACTTATGCAATATGATATAGAAGATTTACCTTCTTCAGAGATTAAAGATAGAATGCTATATGATAGCAATAAAATGAAAGAGGGAATTACAAGATTAGCTAATATTATTGAGTCTATGAGAGAGATGTCTCAAAATACAAAAGAGTTAAAAGAGGTAGTAAATCTTTATTCAACAATACTGACAGCATTAACAATGGCTTATAATAAATCAAAACAGATTTCTAAAATTTATATAAATGATAAACTTTTTGATATAGATAATATTGATAAAAATGAGTATATTTTCAATAGTAAAGTTCAAAAACAAAGACTTGAACAAGTTTGGGTTATTATTTTAAACAATGCCCTTGATGAGCTGATTAAAATAGATGATTATGAAAAAAGAGCTATATATATTTCAATATTTGAAGATGAAAGTGATATTGTAATTAAATTTAAAGATAATGCGGGTGGTATTAATAAAGATATTATCAATGATATTTTTGAACCTTTTGTTTCTTTAAAAGAACAGGGTGGAATGGGTGTTGGTCTAAATATTGCTAAAAAAATAGTTGATGAACAAAGTGGAGTTATTAAAGCTTACAATGAAGATAATGGAGCTGTTTTTGAAATAAGATTAAAAAAATTCGAAGAAGATTTAGTTTAATCTAATATAATTACAAAAAATTTAGAAAAGAAGATAGATGAGAATAGGATTTATAGGCGATATTGTAGGGCGTCCAGGAAGAAAAATAATAAAAGATAGTTTAAAAGATATAAAAAAAGAGTTTGGTATTGACTTTGTAATAGCAAATGGTGAGAATGCAAGTCATGGATTTGGACTTACTTTAGAAAGTGCAAAAGAACTTTTTTCAAGTGGAATTGATTTAATTACTGGAGGAAATCATAGTTTTGACAAGAAAAAAGATATGAATGTTTTACTTGAAACTGGAAATGTTTTAAGACCACATAATTATCCTATTGGTGTAATTGGAACTGGACTTAAAATCTGTGATGTAAAAGTTGATGAAAAAATTGAAAAACTAGCAGTTTTAAATCTTATGGGTCAATATTCAATGCCAATTGTAGATAATCCTTTTAATCTTGCTAAGAAAGTAGTTGAAGAGTTAAAAGAACAAAATATAGACAATATCTTCATAGACTTTCATGGTGAAGCAACAAGTGAAAAAAGAGTAATGTTAATGATGTTTAAAAATCAAGTAAGTGGAATTTGTGGGACTCATACACATGTAGGAACAGATGATTTGCAAATTCTTGATAATACGGCATATTTGACAGATATTGGATTAACAGGTTGTTATGACAATGTTATTGGCATGGACTCTTATTCCCCAATACAAAGAGCAACAACTGGTCTTGGAGCACATTTTGAGGTTCCAAATTCATGTTTCTCAATTCTGCAAATGATGGTTATAGATATTGAAAATAGTGTAACAACAAACGCTTTTAAAATAAAGAAATTTTGTAATAAAAGTGAGCTTATAATAACTCAAGCAGTTAAAGTATAAGAAAGAAGTTTTACTTCTTTCTTATACTATTTTTTATAAATTTGTTTTGAAATAGAATAAATTACTAACATAAATGCAATACTTCCTAAGAAAGTATTTGTAAGAATAATTGAGAAAATAGCAATAAAAAGTCCTAAAATAGTAAATCTTTTATTATTTAAAATAAGGCTTAGAATACCAAAAATTAAGGCTAATACACCTAAGTATCCAAAATAAATATAAGACCACATAGAGCTTCTTAAAGTACAACTTAAACCACTTCCATCATTGTTACAAGCAATAGCTAATTCATTGTTTGAAATGAAGCCACTTTTAAATAGAGCTATTAGTGTAGTAAAAATTATTGCAAAGAAAATATACTCTTTTGCTTTAAATATTGACTCTTTACTTATAATTAATATAGAAGCAAAAACCAAAGTTATAATAAACCAGATATTTGAAAACACATTTAAAATAGTTTCATTGTATAAAGTCACAACGGCATTTATAAATATAGTTGTTCCTAAAAGTTTTTCAAATAATCCAAAATGTAACTCTTTAAATCTTCCAACTAAAGTATAAATAAATGAAATTGCTAGAAGCGCAAAACCATAAATCTCAAAGTTTTCATATCTTCCATTATATGCTAAATTTGTAGAGATTATAAATACTAAGAAGGCTGCTAAATAGAAAGGATATTTAGGTATAAAATCATCTTTTGTAGTTTGTAAGATTTTAACAAGCACAAAATTGTACATATATAAACATAATCCAACAACTATTATTGCCCAAGAAGCTTCTAAATAATTTCTAGAAATTACATAATATTGCTCAATTTGTAGAGTTAAAAGTAGTGCAAAAATAGTATTTACTATGCTAAATGCTATTATTCTAGTTTTTGATAGTTTTTTCTTTCTAAGCATTGTTGAGAAAGCTAGTGCTAACCCTAAAGATACAAATGCTAAATATAGATAATTAGGGAAGTTTGAAACATCTCCTGCAAATACATTTTTATCAGCTCTATCTGCATCAAAAAGCCCCCAATATCCACCAACAGCACCTTCACTAACTCTTTTCCAAGGTTGATCAAAAGCTTCGATTATGTTGTAATTCCAATTTCTTTCATTTGCAAGATTTACAAAATCTCTTACATATTTTGCTTGATTTATTCTACTTGGAACAGCATCTTCTCTTGCTCTTCCTTCGCTTGGCCAACCAGTTTCACCTATTAAAATATTAGAAGTTCCTAACTCTTTTTCAACTTTTACTCTAACATCAGCTAAATGATTAATAGATTTCTCAATACTCATTGGTAAATCTTCCCAATAAGGTAAAATGTGAATAGTTACAAAGTCAGTAACATTTTTCATATTTGGATGTTTAAGCCAGAATTCCCAAACATCTGCATAAGTTACTCTTATATTTGGTAAAGCTTGTTTTACTTCTAAGATATATTCTGTTAATTTTTTCTCACTTAAATCACCTCTTAGAAGAACTTCATTACCAACAATAACACTTTTAATAACTTCAGGATATTGTGATGCTAATTTTTTTAAAGTTTCAATTTCATCTCTAGATTGTTTTTCACTTTTACTAACCCATACACCCATTAACATTTGAAGATTATACTCTTTTGCATATTTTGGTATTGCTTCAAGTCCAACTGTTGAGTATGTTCTAATACAACTTGTATATTTTGAAAGAAGTTCTAAATCTTTTTTGATATTCTCTTCTTTTAATACTAATCCTTTATCAAATAAAAAAGGAGATTCATCTTTTCCAAATGGTGCATAAGATACACATTGTAGCTTTGAAAATTTATTTGAATCATCTTTTAAAATAGCTTTTTCTCCTAAAAAAAGCCAAAAAAACATAATAGCTAAAGAGCTAAGAAATGTTAAAAAAAGTCTAGTTGTCATTGAAATTCCTACTTTCTGATTTGGCCATTGCCATATATTTTGTATTTAAATGTTGTTAAATCATTTATTCCCATTGGACCTCTTGAATGAAGTTTATTTGTAGAAATTCCAACTTCAGCACCTAATCCAAACTCTCCTCCATCAGTAAATCTTGTGCTAGCATTTGCATAAACACAAGCTGCATCAACTTCATTTAAAAACTTGTTAATAGCTGTATAATTCTCACTTAAAATAGCTTCAGAGTGGCCTGAACCATGTTTTTGAATATGATTGATAGCTTCATCAATATTTTTTACAATTTTTATATTTAAAACATTGTCTAAATATTCTATATCAAAATCTTTTTCAATCAAAGGAATAGCTTTTATATAATTTAAAGTCTCAGTACAACCTTTTATTGTAGTATTTTGCTCTTTTAAAGATTCATCAAGGCCATTTAAAATGTGTGGAGCTATATTTTGATGGATTAATAAAGTTTCTAATGAATTACAAGCACTAGGTCTTTGGCATTTAGCATTTATTACAATATCTGTAACTTTACCAATTGCTGCATCTTCATCTATATAAGTATGACAAATACCTTTATCATGTTTAATAACAGGAATAGCAGAGTTTTCGCTAATAAATCTAATTAATGCCTCTCCACCTCTTGGAACTATTAAATCTACAAATTTATCTTCTTTGATTAATTTTGCAACACCCTCACGACTACTATCTGGAAGTAAAGATATAGCTTCTTTTGGAAGGGAATTTTTTTCTAGTACGGCTTGCAAAATTTTAGCTATTGCTTGATTTGAATTTTCAGCCTCTTTTCCACCTTTTAGCACGCAAACATTTCCACTTTTAAAGCATAAAGCTGCTGTATCACTTGTAACATTTGGACGGCTTTCATAGATGATCCCAATAACTCCTATTGGAATAGATACTTTTTGAATATTTAAACCATCTTTTGTTACCCAACCATCAAGAATTTTTCCTACTGGTTCAGTTTGTGAAGCAATTTGTCTTATTGCATTTGCCATATCACAAACTCTTTTTTCATTTAAAAAAAGTCTATCCTGCATGGCAGAGCTTAAATTCATCTCTTTTGCAACTTGCATGTCAAGATTATTAGCCTCTAAAATCATAAAAGTAGAGTTGATTAATTCGTCTGCCATTTGGAGTAAAATATTATTTTTCATTGCAGTTCCCAAAGTGCCGATAATACGGCTGCTTTGTTTAGCTTTTTGTAAAAAATCACGCATATTTTTTCCTGTATATTTTTTGATAATATACAAAAAAAAGGCTTTGTTACGGCTTTTATATTATTTTTTCTTATTTAATTCATCACAAATATTACTATTTTTTAGAACTGTTTTTAAATTTTCATATTCCATATTTAAAATATACAAATGTAGCCAAGATTTAACCCAATATGGAATTCCTCTACTGTTGTTTCCCCATGTATTTACACTTTGATATTTTAAACCCAAAAGTCTAGAAAACGATGATTTTGTGAGCTTTGCTTTTTTTAAAAGGTTTTTAAATTCTTCTTTGTCCATAATCTTCCTTAAATATACAAAAGTATATCATAAAATATTAATAAATATATAAAAGCATATATTATTAAGCAAGAAATTAGTTAAGATTTAATAAAATAAACTATTATTATAAAAAGGATTTTTATGAAAATTAAAGCTTTTTTGGAAAGTGGAAGATTTGTATTTATTAAAGTCTTTGGTTTTGATGAATTAAAAGAATTAGCCTCAAAATATAAAAGATGGGAATACCTTTCGTAAATATTTCTATGATACAATCTTTTAAATTTTTAAAAGGTAGATGATGGGAATTAAAGATATTTTAAAAGAGAAATCAAAAGAGATTGTAAATATTGCAAGCGAAGGTGCAACAAAAGTTTTTGATTATCCAAAAATAAAAAGTAATCAGTTAAAAGATTTGATAAATTTAAAAATTAGAGAAAAAGCTATTATTGCTACAAAAGCACGACTTGTTGAAAATCATAAAACATTAGACGATTTTACAGATGAAGATTTAGAGATAATTATTGCAGATGAAGAGAGAAAAATTATAGATGATTTAAAAACGAAATCATTAGCTGTTGCACTTGCAGCTCTTGGTATTAACTTTTTTGTTTAGGCTAAAAGATGTTTAAGCAAGTAAAATCTGCACTGTTTTGGTACTACTTATATAAATTTAGAAAAAGGGCTATATTAATATTTTTCCTTACTTTAGTTGCATTATTTTCTGGATTTATTTATGGAGATATTGTTGAATATTTAAAAATTACACAAAATATAGAGTACTTAAAATATATACTTTTTGGAAAGTGGTTTATAATACTATTCAATATTTTACTTTCAATATATCTTGTTTTGACTATTTTCAAAAAAGAGTCAGAGGTTAAAGAAGATAAGAAAAAAGCTGTAAAAAAAGAGCCAAAAATTGAAAAAGAAGAGAGTTTTTCACAAAGAGAAAAAGAGCTTTTACACAAGAAGAAATTAAAAACAAAAGCTGATATTTTATTGGAAAAATAAAATATCACTCTTGTGAAATTAAGTCTATAAAGAAAACTACTCCTTCATCTTTATTATAGAATCCAAGTTGGCCGTTTAGATGTTTTTCTATAATTGTTTTTGACATGTACATTCCTAGTCCTGTTCCTGTTTTTTCATCTTTTGTGGAAAAATAAGGGTCAAAAATCTTATCTTTTATCTTTTCATCTATATTTCCAGCGTTATCATAAATCTCAATTTTTACCGTTTCATTTATTTTTCTGATAGATATTTCAATTATTTTATTTTCTATATTTTTATTTTCAAATGCCTCTTTTGCATTTTTCATAATATTTAAAAATACTTGTAGTAACTCTCTTGAAAAAACTGAAACTTTACATACATCAACCCTATTAAAAATTACTGATATGTTATTAGTAGCTTTCATTTTTGCTTCAGTAAGTTTTTTAGTTCTCAAACTTTTGTTTATTTCATTTCTTTTGAAGTAGGGTACTAACTTATAATAAACTCTTAGTCTAATTTTGTAATAGTTATTTGTTGTTTTAACTAAAGAAATCACTCTAAAAACCTTCAATAAAAGTTTCAGTTTGTGTATCGTTTTGTGTATTGGTAGGTAAAGTGTAAGTTTAAAGAAGATAGCTAAAGAGCTTCTAAAGTCTATCAACTCGATGGTGCGGCTGGCGAGATTTGAACTCGCACACCCGTAGGGCGCTACCACCTCAAGGTAGTGTGTCTACCGTTTCACCACAGCCGCATTTTTATAAGAAAAAAGGTCAAGAAGATAAACTTCTTGACCTTGGATATTATTAAATCTGTAGATTTAAAGATTACCCTAAGAATGGATTTGCATATAATGCGATCATTGCAATAACAAGCGCATAAATAACTTGAGCTTCGATCATCGCTAATGCAATGAACATAGTAGTCATTAATTTTCCACCTAAACCTGGGTTTCTAGCAGTACCAGCAATAGTTGCAGCAGCAGTATTACCCATACCAATAGCACCACCAAGTGCAGCAAGACCTAATCCAATTCCAGCAGCAACTACAGAGTATGCTTTTAAAGTTTCATTTACAACAGCTTCATCAGCAGCGAATGCAAAACCAGCAATAGCTAGCATTAAAAGAACGATTTTTTTCATTTCTTTTCCTTAAATTATATATTTTCAAAGCAAATTCGGCTTGCGTATCCCTACTAAATACTTTGATGGCTGAGATTATAAAAAAATATTACTAAAAAATAGCTAAAATATAAAATTGTTATTAAATATTTGTTATAATTTTTAAAATTATTAAAGAAGGATTGTCTTGAAGAAGTTTTTTATAATATTTTTTATTTTTATTTTTATATTTTTAAGTTTATTTTTTGGAATTTTATTTACAAACTATGGGAACTCTTTGATAGCATCTTATATTGAAAAAAAAGTAAATACTGAGCAAGATAAAGTTAAATTTAAAGTTGATAAATTAAGTTTTACATTCAAAACATTAGATTTTAATGCAAGCATAGATGATAGTTCATACATAAATGTAAATGGAAAATTTGAGTTATTTAGTAAGGAAGTAGATTTAAAGTATGATATAAAAATAAATGAATTAGAGAATTTAAAGAATCTATTTAATTATGAGTTTAAAGGATCTTTTTTTACAAATGGAACTTTCGTAGGTGATAAAAATAGTTCAAACGTAAGTGGAGTTTCAAATTTTGCAAGCGGAGAGACTAAATATAATTTAAATTTAGTAGATTTTGAAATAAATAATATTTTATTAGATTCTAAAAATTTAAAAATAGATGAACTTTTACTTTTATTAAATCAACCTATATATTCTAAAGGAATTTTAAATGTTGATGCAAAGATTAGTAATTTTAATTCCGAAAAATTAAATGGAGAATTAAAAGCGACAATAGAAGAGGGTATTTTAAATAATGAAGTCATAAATAAAGAATTTGAACATGGTTTACCTTCAAATGTTAGTTATGGAACAATAATAAATAGTACATTTATTGATAATAAAGCTATTTCAAACATTAATTTTAAAAGTTCATTATTAGATTTTAATTTAGATAAATTTGAATTTGATTTATTGAATAAAGACTATTTTAGTGAATTTAATCTTTTTGTAAAAAATTTAGAAAAACTCGAAATTTTTATTGGTAAAAAATTAAAAGGAGAATTACAAACTCAAGGAATTTTAAAATCAGTTGATAGTCATGTTAATGTTGAAGGAAATTCAAATATTATGGAAGGTAAGACGCACTATAAATTTGTAATAAAAGATAATTCTTTAAAACAACTAGAATTTAATATTTTAGATGCAAAAATAGAAAACTTTTTTAAACTTGTAGATGAACCTGTATATGCTGTAGGAAATTTTGAAGCTTCTGGAAAAATAAATAATTTTAAAGAGCTAAATGGAAATAGTTTTATCAACTTAAAAAATATTAAATTGATAAATGAAGTAATAAATGCTGTTTATAATAAAAATATAAATGAGACTATTGTTTTAGATAGTAAAATTGATACAAAATATGAAAATAGTAGTGCAATTTCTAAAATAATAACATCATCAAATATTGCAAATTTAGATATAAACAATTTGATATTTGATTTTAAAACTTCAGATATATTAGGAAATTATACATTTACTTCAAATGATTTATCAAAATTAAAAGATTTTACTAAAATTTTATTAAGAGGGGATGCTAAATTAGATGGAAATATTAAGGTTGTAAAAAATAAGCTTTATATAGATGGAAAATCAAATCTCGCAAATGGAAATTTTGATTTTGTATTAAATGATAATATATTCGATGCGAATTTAAAAGAATCAAGTATGAAAAAATTTTTATATTTAATAAATCAAAAAGAAAATTTTGATTCAAAAGCAAATTTAAAACTAAATTATAATCTCTTAACAAAAAAAGGTGATTTAATAGGAGACTTTGAAGATGGGCATTTTTTAGAAAATGATTTTACAAAGCTTGTTAATCAGTTCGCTAAAGTTGATTTAACAAAAGAGATTTATAAAAATTCAAAACTTAATACAAAAATTGATGATAAACTTCTAACATCGAATTTATTAATGCAAAGTACTAAAAGTAAGATAGAAGTAAACAATTCTAAAATTGATTTAGAAAATAATACAATTTTTGCAAAAATTGATACAGAAATTAAAGATGATAAATTCACAATTATTTTGCAAAATGATTTATATAACCCTACCATTTCTTTTGATTTAAAAGAAATTTTGGATAAAAAAGCAGATAAATTAGGGGAAAAATTAAATAAATTTCTAGGAAAAGAAAAAGAAGATGAGGAAGGGAAAGAGATAATAAATAATCTTAAAAATCTTTTTTAGATATCTTGATAATTATTATCATTCTTAAGTAAAGTTAAAGTATCTTTTTGATTTAATTTCTAAATCAAAATAGAAGGGAATTTTATGAAATTTGGAAAAAAGATATTAATAAGCCTATCGATTACTGCTGCTTTAGCTTTAAATTTAACTGCAGAGCAAAAAGTAAATTACACTAAAGATATTAATTTATCAAAAGAATTAAATTTTCTTGAAAATTATTCAAATATTGCTTTTGATAACTATTCAGAAGCTTTAAAAGATGCAAAAAAATTACAAGAATCTATAAATAAATTTGTAGTTAAACCTTCACAATCTAATTTAGATGAAGCGAAAAAATCATGGTTAATTGCCAGAGAATCTTATGGAAGTACAGAAATTTTTAGACTTGCAAATGGTCCAATAGATGCTGAAGATGGTTGGGTTAGTGAAACTTATGGTGCATTAGAAGGACAAATTAATGCTTGGCCACTTGATGAAAATATTATTGATTACACTATTGATGCTGATGGAAAAAGAACATCTGGAAATATAATTGATACAGTTGGTAAGTTTAATCCTGGTGGTGAGGAAGCTAAGGAAGTTGATGTTACAAAAATTACAGTTGAAGCTTTAACAGATTTAAATGAAAATGGTGGAGAAGCAAATGTTGCTACTGGGTATCATGCTATTGAGTTTTTACTATGGGGACAAGATCAAGATTATAACAATTTCTTAGAAGATAAAATTACAAATGGAGCATTAAAAGCTGGAGAAAGACCTCTTAGTGATTTTACAACAGATAAAGATTCAAAAAGAAGATTAGAGTATTTAAAAGTTGTAACAGAAAAATTAGTACAAGATTTACAAACTGTTAAAAGTGCTTGGGAAAAAAGTATTGATGGAACTTCAGGACTTTATAGAGCTGCTCTTTTAGGAAAATTAAAAGATAAAGAAAAGAATATCAATCAATCTGATGCTATAAGACAAATTATTGCAGGTATGGGAGTTTTTATTAAATCTGAACTAGCAAATGAAAGATTAGCAGTAGCTGTTTTAACTCCTAGTGAAGAGGATGAACACTCTTGTTTTTCAGATAATACACATAGAGATTTAGCAAAAAATTATGAAGGATTTAAAAATATTTTAACTTCTACATATAATGGTAAGAAATATGGTAAGAGTTTACTTGATACTTTAAATAGTGAAGATAAAATTAGAGTTATAAATTTGATGAAATCAATTGAGCAAAAGATAGAGCAAGTCGATAAAGTTGCAAAAACAGAAGCTCATTTTGATTATCAAATAAGACCAGAACATGAAATGTCAAAAGTTTTAGTAAAACTTAAAAATGAACTTAGAAAATTAGGTGATGAGATGGTAAATGTTGCAAAGGCAAATAATATATCTTTATCAACTGATGATGTAACAGATCCAGAAGAGACTAAGCTGTAAATAGTAATGTTAAAAAAACTATTAATTTTAAAAGCCCTATCAGCAATATTTTGCTTAGGGCTTTTTGCTTTTAATATTGAAAAAAACTATTTATCTTCTTCAAAAGATTCAAAACTTTTATTAAAATCTATTACTGGGCTAACTGATGAAGAAAAAGATATATTTATGTTGGGAAGAAGTTTTTTTAATATTCCTTGGGTAAAAGCTCCAAGTATTACAACAGCAAGAGATGGGTTAGGACCTTTATTTAATGCAAATAGCTGTGTGAGTTGTCATCCGAATAATGGAAGAGGAAATCTTTTTAATAAAGATTTTACAACATCTAGAGCTATAGTAGCTAGATTATCTAAAGAAAAAAATGATTCAAAAAAAGATGAAGAAGTTTTTTTGAAAAAAGGTTTTATTCCAGAGCCTATTTATGGTGAACAATTAGCAATAAATGGGATTTTTGGAGTTCCTTTTGAAGGAAATATAAAACTTGATTTTGAAGAAAAAAATGAAATATTAAATGATGGAACAAGAGTGATTCTTCAAAAACCAAAATATAGTTTAGAAAATTTAAATTATGGAAATATTGAAGAAGATACAATTGTTTCTTTTAGAATAGCTCAAAGCTTAAATGGCATGGCACTTATTGATATGATTTTAGATGAAGAGATTTTAAAAAATCAAGATCTTGAAGATTTAAACAATGATGGAATAAGTGGAAAAGTAAATTACGTATATTCTCCTATTTCAAATCGATATGAAATTGGAAAATATACTTGGAAAGCAAGTGTGGCAAATTTAAAAGAACAAATATCATTTGCTGCCTCAAATGATATAGGGCTTACTACAACTATTGAACCTAAAGATAAATGTACTTTTTTTCAAAAAGAGTGCTTATATGCCCCAAAACCAAAAGATGAGATAGATTTACCTGAACATAGGTTAGATGCTATTACTTTTTATTTAAAAAATTTAAAAACATATAGTGCTGATAAAAGTAGTGAAAATTATAAAGAAGGTTATAAAATATTTGAGAATATTGGTTGTGCAAAATGTCATGTAGGCAGTTTAAAAACAAAATTAGGTTTTGAAGTATCTGCTTTTTCAGATTTTCTTTTACATGATATGGGAGATGATTTAGCAGATAATAGAATTGAATTTAGTGCAAATGGAAATGAATGGAGAACAGCTCCACTTTGGGGAATTACTCTTCATGAAAAAATAAATAAAACTAAAGCAAGATTACTTCATGATGGTCGAGCAAGAGATTTTCAAGAAGCAATTTTGTGGCATGGTGGAGAAGCAAAACAGAGTCAAATGGCTTATAAAGCTTTGAGTCTTGAAGATAGAGAGAAATTAATTAAATTTTTAGAGGAGTTATAATGGTTAGAAAAATATTTTTATTATTTATTGTATTTATATTGAGCTTAAGTGCACAAGATTCAATATTCCAAAGTGTTATAAAAAATGTATCTATAGTAGATACACAAAAAGCAATAGATGATGCAAAGATTTTGCAAAAAGATATAAGTGATAAAAACTTTACAAATTTCATAAGATCATGGAAAAAAGTTGAAGCTATATATTTAGCAGGTGAAATAAATAGTGAGTTCTTAGATACTCCTAGGTATGTTGATGTTTTTAATAATTTAAAAGAAGATTTAAACTCTCAAATGCAAAGAGTGATTGACAGTAAGAGTGATATAAAAACAGCTTTGTTTAAAAATTCATTTAAAACAGTAAATGCTTTAGAATATGTTTTATATTCAAAAAATAGTATATCAAGTTTAAGCCATAGAGAAAAAGAGTTAGCTAATGAGATTTTAAAGTCAATAGTTTTAAATTTAGAAGATATTAAATCTTCATATGAAGATTATTTGAAAAATCCTACAAAAAGTGTTCAAGAAGAGAATGCAATATTAATTAATACATTAATAGCATCTTCTTACAGATTAAAAGAGTGGAGAGTAGGAAATTCTGCTGGTTTATCAAGTAAGTTTAAAAATGATTCTAAAAATAATAGAGCTGAATATTTTTTAAGTCAAAACTCTTTTGAAGCAATTGATGCTATATTAGAAGCTCAAAAAGAGATAATTGAACAAAAAGAGTATAAAAATTTAAATGATTTAGCAAAAGAAAAAAATGCTTTAAATGATTTAAAAAATGTTTTAAATAGTATAAATGAAGCAAAAGATATATTAAAAAGTCTTCCAAAAGATGATTTCACAAATGGTAAAAAACTTTTTGATACAGTTTCTTCGATTCATGACTTATATTACATAACAATAATAGAAAAATTAGGTCTTAAACCAGATATTTTAGATGCAGATGGAGATTAAAAAGTGGAACTTCTTGCACTAGATTTTTTAAATAATCCAAATAAAAGAGTTTATTGGCTTTATTTATTAAGTTCTCTATTTTTAGGAGTAATTTATTATTTTTACACAAAAAAAAGTACAAAGTTAATAACATCTTCTAAACTTTGGTTACATCCTAGTGCAAAACTTGATTATATATACTTTTTTTTATCGAATTTAGTTAATTTATTTTTAATTATTCCTTTTATTATGAGTGCAAAAAGTGTTGCGTTGTTTACGAATAAATTTTTATATGAAAATTTTGGATTTATAGATTTTACTTCATTTACTTATACACAAATAGTATTTTTATACACATTAGCAGTATTTGTTTTTAGTGATTTTACTAGATATTGGTTACACAGATTTTTACATACAATACCATTTCTTTGGGAGTTTCATAAAGTTCATCATAGTGCAAAAGTTTTAACTCCTATAACTTTTTATAGAGTTCATCCAGTTGAAAATTTTTTATTTGGACTTAGATATGCAATTAGTATAGGTTTTGTAACTGGCGTTTTTATATATTTTTTTGGAGCAAAGATAAATATATATATGGTTTTAGGAGTAAATATTTTTGTTTTTATAACTTCTATTTTTGGTTCAAATTTAAGACATTCTCATGTACCTTTTTCATATTTCTCTTTTATGGAAAGGTGGTTTTTATCTCCAAAACAGCATCAAATTCATCATGATAAAAAGCATTTTAATAAAAATTATGGAGGATATATAGCTATTTGGGATAGAGTTTTTGGAACATTAGCTCTTTCAAAAGATGTAAAAATTCTTAAATTTGGACTTAGAAAAAATCAGATGAACGAATACAAAACAGTAAAAGATTTGTATTTACGACCATTTGTAAATTTATTTAAAAAAGGAGGATATTTTGAAAAGTTTAAAATTAATTTTAGCAAACGTACTAATACTTTCAACTCTTAGTGCAAATGATATTTCAAAAGAGGAACTAGGAAGGATGCTTTTTTTTGATGTGAATTTATCAAAAAATAGAACTCAAAGCTGTGCTACTTGTCACAATCCAGAAGTGGGATTTATTGATGATAGAGAAAATGGAGTTTCTAAAATGGCATCTTTGGGAGATGATAAAAAATCTTTAGGTGATAGACAAGCTCCTACAGCATCTTATGCAAAATTTTCTCCACCTTTTCATTTTGATGAAAAAAAGGGTCTTTATAAAGGAGGACAATTTTGGGATGGAAGAGCAAATAGTTTGGAAGAACAAGCTGGTGGTCCACCTTTAAATCCTATTGAAATGGGTTTAAAAGATGTAAAAGAAGCTGTTTCAAGATTGAAAGAAAATGAATTTTATATTGAAAATTTCAAAAAACTTTTTGGAGAAAATATTTTTTCTGACGATAAAATTGCTTATGAAGCTATGACAAAAGCAATTGCTAGTTTCGAAAGAAGTGATGAATTCTCAACTTTTGATTCTAAATATGATAGATATCTAAAAGGAGAATATGATTTAACTCCTCTTGAAGATTTAGGTATGTCTATATTTTTTTCAAATAATAATAATTCATGCGCAGCTTGCCATGTTTTAAAAGGAGAAGGAAAAGAGGGTGAAACTTTTACTAATTACGAATTTCATAATATTGGTATTCCAGAAAATAAAAGTTTAAGAGAAAAAAATGGCGTAAAAGATAAAGATTTAGGACTTTTAGCAAATTCAAATGTAAATGATAAGAACCAAATAGGAAAATATAAAACTCCAACTTTACGAAATGTAGCTGTAACTTCACCATATATGCATAATGGAGTATTTAAAGATTTAAGAACTGTAGTAGAGTTTTACGATAAATATAATAATAAAGAAAGAACCATAAATCCTGAAACAAATTTACCATGGGATGAACCTGAACACAAAGATACAATTTCATTAAAAGAATTAAAAGCAAATGCTCAAAATGATAGAAAAATAGATGCTTTAGTGGCATTTATGAGGCTATTAACTGATAAAAGATACGAAAATTTGATAAAGGAATAAAAAAAGAGTTAAACTCTTTTTTTATTTGAAAGTATAAGAATAACTCCTATAATTGCAGCAGTAATAGAACTAGCAAAAATACCAATTTTTACTGCACTTACAATAGAAGGATCGCTAAATGCTAAGTGAGAAATAAAAATTGACATAGTAAATCCAATTCCTCCTAAAAATCCAACTGCTACTATTTCACTCCAAGTTACATTTGCAGGTTTTGTCGCAATCTTTAAACTATTTGCAAGATAAGTAAATAGGAAAATTCCAATTGGTTTCCCAATAACTAAACCAAGCGCTACACCTAAGACTATTTGCTTATGTTCAATTACACTCGAAAAATCTATAATAACTCCAGCATTTGCAAGAGCAAATATAGGCATTATTAAAAAGGCACTAAAGTTGTGTAAAGCATGTTCTAATTTTACTAAAGGAGCGTTATTTGTATCCGTTTCATTTTTTTGTTTTAATGGAATTGTAAATGCTAATAAAACACCAGCAATCGTAGAGTGAATCCCGATTTTATGTACAAAAATCCATAAAAAAATACCTAATACTAAATAAGGTAGTAATTTTTTAACATTAAAATAATTTAGAAGTAGTAAAAGTAAGTAAGTTATTCCAGCATGAATAAAGAATAAATAGTTTATTTCACTTGTATAAAATATTGCAACAACAATAATAGCACCTAAGTCATCAACAACTGCTAGTGTTACTAAAAATAGTTTTAGTGACATACTTACACGATTTCCTAAAAGTAATAAAATCCCTAATGCAAAAGCAATGTCTGTTGCCATGGGAACTCCAAAACCTGTTGGATATTCTTTATTTAAGCTTAAGTAAATAGCTGCTGGGATAATCATCCCACCAATAGCAGCAATTATTGGAAAAGATGCTTTTTTTACACTAGAAAGTTCACCGACAAGCATATCTCTTTTTATCTCTAAGCCAACTACTAGAAAAAATATTGCCATTAAAACATCATTTATCCAATGAAGCGTACTCATAGAGAAACTACTTTCTCCAAATCCAATAGAAATAGGACTTTTTAAAATATCAAAGTAAAAGTCAGAATAACTAGAATTTGCAATAATTACAGCAAAAACTGTTACAGTAAATAAAATAAATCCACTTAATGTTTCAACAGATATGAAGTTTTTTATAAATTCATACTTCTCTTTAACTTTCAGAATTTGTTGTAATTGTCTGCTACCAAAAAACTTATTGTTCATTAAGATTGCACTCCTTACATTTTCCTTTTAAAATTATTGTATCTATTTTATATCCATCTAAAGAAAAGTTTGGTTTTTGATATATACATTCAATTGTTGAGCAATTTGAGCAAATAAAGTGAATATGTTCTTTATCTTTTATTTCAAAATATCGTTTTTTGTCATTTGATTCAAAAGAATTTATAAGATTTTGTTCTTCAAAAAAGCTTATATTCCTATAAAACGTTGCTTTATCCATAATTATTTTGTCTTTTAAGTCTTCATAGCAAAGAGGCTTATTTGAATTCACTAAAATGTCTAGAATAGACTTTCTAGCTGTCGTTAATTTAATATTAGAAATATTATTTTTTTTTGTTAAATTATCCATAAGTGCTAGTTTATCAAAAAGAGGATTAAAAATGCTACTAAGTTGCATTAAAGGATTAAATGATTAAAATTCTTAAAATTTTGCAACCAGGTTGCATTTAAAGGAAAAATATGAAAAAAATTATATTTATTGTTTCTATTTTGTTTTCGAGTTTGTTTGCATCGAATCAAGAAGTAACAGTTACAATTTTACCACAAAAATATTTTGTAGAAAAAATTGTTAAAGATAAATTTAGTGTAAATGTAATGGTTCCTCCAGGAAGTTCTCCACATAATTTTGAGCCAAAACCTTCAGCAATGAAAGCTTTATTTAACTCAAAAGCATACTTTTTGATAGGTGAGCCTAGTGAAAAAGCTTGGATAAAAAAGTTTAAACAAAATGCAAAAAATACTACTTTTGTTGATACTACTGTTGGAGTAGAAAAAATAGAGATGGTAGCACATGAACATCATGAAGAAAAAGAAGATAAGCACAAAGGTCATAAGCATGAGCATGAAGAAGATAAACATGATCATAGTGGAGTTGACCCACATATTTGGCTAGATCCAATATTAGTTAAAATCCAAGCAAAAAATATTTATGAAGCTATGATAAAAATTGATGCACAAAATAGTGATTTTTATAAAACTAATTATGAAGAGTTTATAAAAGAGTTAGATTCTTTAGACTCAGAAATAAAAAATATTTTAGCACCATATAAAGATAAAGCTTTTATGGTTTTTCATCCATCTTGGGGATATTTTGCTGCACGATATGAAATAGAACAAATTTCTATTGAAGTTGAAGGAAAAGAACCTAAACCAAATGAGTTAGTAAAACTTGTAGAAGAGGCAAAAAAACATGATATAAAAATCATTTTTGTATCACCACAATTTTCTCAAAATAGTGCAAAAACTATCTCAAATAATATAGGTGGAAATGTGGTTGCC
The DNA here is from genome assembly GCF_013372265.1 of Aliarcobacter cibarius. NCBI lineage: Bacteria > Pseudomonadati > Campylobacterota > Epsilonproteobacteria > Campylobacterales > Arcobacteraceae > Aliarcobacter > Aliarcobacter cibarius. Next base: position 1,791,039 of record NZ_CP054051.1, on the reverse strand, counting down.
ATTAATCCACTAACTGATGATTGGCATAATAATTTATTAACTGTTGCAAAAGAGATAGCAAATAGTTATAAATAGTTTATAAATAGTGATAAAGTGGTTTTAAATTTTAAATCCACTTTATCATATGATGAAAATCATTTCCTGCTACAACTAATTTATCATTATCTTCAAAACCCATTTTTAAATACAGATTTTTTGCTTTTTCTTTTTTAAAATCAACTAAAAGTGAAACTTTTTTATACCCTAACTCTTTTGCTTTTTTGAAAGCAAAGTTGAAAAACTCCTTTGCAATACCTTGTCCTTGGTACTTTTTTAATACGCTAATAGTATCAATATAGAATTCATCCTCAAAACATTCTTTCTCAAAACTATCTTTTAATATTCCTTTGTCTTTTAAATTTAAAAGCATGGGTTTATCTAAAATATCAATATCATTTGATGAATAAGCTACTAAAATTCCAACAATCTTTTCATCTTTTACATAAGTAAAAATATTTTTATGACTTAGTCTACAAATATCCATTTTTATATATGAATCTAAAGTTTCAAGAATTTTTTCCTCTTCAAACTCTCCAGTAAGAGTTGAAGCTATATCTTCTATTGCATCTAAAATTAATTTTGAAATATTTTGAATATTATTTTTGTTACAGTTTTTTATCATAACTCTATTTTTTTAAACTCTTTTTTTATCTCTTCAATATCTTCAATCCCTACAGAAATTCTTATAAGATTTACTGGAAGTTCTATTTTCTTTAAAAATTCTTTACCACTTTTTGTAGTTATTAAATCGTAGTGAGCTAAATATGTGTAAGGCATCAAAAGTGTAAATTCAGTTCCAAGGCTTGGACCTTTTGGAAAATTCAAACTATCGTAGATTTTTTGAAAATCTTTTTCAATATGAATAGAAACTATTCCACATAAACTATTTTCATCTATCATAAGTTTTTTATAGTTTTCTATACAATCTTCATCTAAGCAAGAATATACCTTGCTTACATAAGATAGATTTTTCAAAAATTCAATCAGTTCTTTTGTATTTTGTGATATTTTTTTAACTCTTTTTTTATAATCAACAATTTCTAAAGCCATTCTTTGCATATCTTTAGTATATGGTTTATCACTATGCTTGAAGAACTCGTTTTTTATATGCGAAATTTTAAAATTACCATTTAAAATAATAGCACCCATTAAAACATCTGCATTTCCACAAGCAAATTTTGTTAAACTTTCTACAAATATGTCAGCGTAAGGTTTTAAATTTAAGTTATACGGCGTTGCAAAAGTTGAATCTACTACAAGTACTATATTATATTTATTGCAAAGTTCTCTTAGTTTTTCTAAATCTGCAGTTTTTACAAGTGGATTTGTAGGAACTTCAGTGATTATTGCTAAAACTCTGTTTTTGTTTTCTTTTAAATACTCTTCTAAAATACTCAAATTTGTTACATCATAAAAAACTTTACTCTCTTCAAAATAGTGATTTACAATATTTGTAGTATCTAAATATAACCATCCAAATTGAATTAATATTGATTTTCCATTTCTAGCTTGAATATTTTTAAGACCTTTTAATACACTATAAATTGCATTCATTCCTGATGGACATAGAGCAATATTCTCTTTTTTTTCATTGTAAGCTAGGCTTAGAGTATTTAAAATAGTATCTTCTGCTAGCTCTTTTTTTTCTAATTTTTCATTTTGAAGGGTTTGTACTAATCCAAGATTATATAAATAATCTTCAGCTAATCTTGAAGAAAGGTTATATCCAACATGTTGAATAAATTTTAAAACCTTTTTATATTGTCTTCCTTGAGAAACTTTTATTACTCCAAAAGGTTCATTAAATTCACAAATATTATGTATATAATACCTGTTACTTACAACATCAACAGCTTTTTTGCTACTCATTAGAACTAGCTCATACTCATCAGAAATATTATATTTTTCTTTTAAATAATTTGCTAACTTTTTTAAATAAGGATGAATTACAAATCTAGGATAAGCAACACTAATTTTTTCCAAAATTTCTGGAGTCTGTTCTTCATAGTCTATTACATCTTTTAGTGTTGGCATAGAAGTTGAAACAGCATGCATATTTTTTTGTGGAAGAGTTTCTCCACATTCTATTGGAGTAAAAAAACTATTTTCTATCATTTTATAGCTTGTAATAAATCTTTTTTTAAATCTTCAATATCTTCAAAACCAATTGCAAATCTTACTGTACTAGGACTAATCCCAATATTTTCTAGCTCTTCTTTTGAAAATGAAGCATGAGATATTTTTGATGGTATTTCAACTCTACTATCAGGACTTCCAAAAGAACATTTTTCGCCAAATATTTTACTATTTTGTATGAATTTTTCTGCTAATTCAACAGTTTTGAAATCTGCACAAAAAACTCCTGGAATTATTTTCATCTGTTTTTCTGCTAATTTTCTATTTGGATGAGATTTTAGTGCGGGGTGAGTTACTTTTGTAATAAAATCTTGTTTTTCTAAAAATTTAGCTAATTTAATAGAGTTTTTACTACTTGCCTTTGCTCTAATTTTGAGGCTAGGAATTCCTAAAGATATAAGATGAACATCCATAGGATTTTGATTGTGACCATGTGCATTTGAATAATAATGAAGTTTATTTGCCCACTCTTCATCTTTTGCAACAATTGCTCCTGCTATAACTGAACCATGTCCACTTATATATTTTGTAGTTGAAAATAGTGAAAAATCTGCTCCTAAATCAAGTGGTTTTTGACTAATAAAAGTTGCTAAAGAGTTATCAACGGCAAAAAGAGAGTTATATTTTTTACATAACTTTGCAATTTTTTCTAAATTTATTATTTTTAAACCTGGATTGGTAGGACTCTCACAAAGAGTTAAATCAATAGATTTTGATTTTAAAATATGTTCAATCATTTCAAAATCATGAAAGTTTGCAGAGATAACTTCTACATTATACTTATCTTTATAAATTTTTAAAAGTCTATTTGTTCCTCCATAACAATCAGCTTCAACTAAAATAGTTGAGTTAGCTTTTAAAACTGTTTCAAAAAGCAAATTAACACTAGCAATTCCAGTATGAGTACAAACAGCTCCAGCTCCATTTTCAGCAAATGCAAAAAGATTTTCTAAAGCTTCTCTTGTTGGATTATCACTTCTTGTGTAATCATAAATTTTTTTGCCATTTTCATTAGTTTGTTTTTTCAAATCAAATGTTGCAGTATTATAAATAGGGAAATGAGATGAACCTGTAACATCTTTAAAAGGTGCAAAAGATGTAGGGTGGCAAAGTATTGTTTCAAGGCTATTTTTCATAAATTATTCCAAACTTTTATATATTTTTAGGCAAATTGTACCTAAAAATTGTTAATCTAATTTGATACTAAATTTTGGTATAAATCTATTTTAAAATCAATATTTCAAGGAATATAAGCTTTGTTTAGAGTTTTTGTATTAATTTTTCTTATGACAGTTTCATTGTTTTCAAAAGAGAGTAATGAATCATTAATAAAAATTGATGAGTTTATAGAAAAATTTTCAAAGGTAAAAGTTTTTGATGAAGATAAATTTGTAGAAGATTTCTCAAAAATTGGAACAAAGATAATAAATAGGTATACTCCAAAACTTTCAACTTTTAAAAAAGTTGACCATATTCTAAGTGAAACAGGTTCTTACGATAAAATAATAATTGATGTAGATTCATCAAAAAATATACTTAGTGTAAATGCAAAAATAGATGATAAATTAAAACTTTTGAAAAGTTATAAAGTTTCAACAGCTAGAAAAGATATAAAAAAACCTTTAGGAGTAGGTAATGTTACATCAATTACATTAAATCCTGTTTGGTATCCAACTGCTGATACAATAGAAAGCTTTAAGAAAAAAGGAATTAATCTACCAAAGGTAGTAAAAGGTGGTGATAAGTTAAATTATATGGGAAGTGCAAAAATAAATTTAACTCATAAAGTTGATGGAAAAGATACTTTTAGAATACACGGAACTTTAAGTGAAAAAACCATAGGAAGTTATGAATCAAGTGGTTGCATTAGAATGAGAAATAGTGAAGTTGTTGAGCTAGTTGGACTTTTAAAAGAGTTTATAGAGTTTAAAAGTATGGATGATATAAAAGTTGTTTTAAAATAAAAAAGGAGAATAATAATGAATAAAATAGAGATAAATATTGACAATTATGGTGGAAATTTTAGACTATTTTGCCCTCTTACAAATGAAAGATTAGACCATGATAATGGTTCTTTAGAGATTTATGAGGGAGCAGGGGATTATATTTTTAGTATGTGTGAAGATTGTATGTTTTTTGATGCGGGGAACAATAGTGAAATTGAAAAATATTGGAAAAGTACTGCTTTGGAAGCTATTGAAAAGTTTGCTCAAAATCATAAAGACAAAAATATTTTACTTATCGAAGCCAAATATCAAAATGAAAATTATTATTTTGGATTTTTAAATGATAAAAATATTGAAATCTCAGCAAATGAAATAGAAAAAAGATTTATAAAAGCATAAAATAAAAAGAAATAGTAAAAATATGATAATATATCTATATAAAACTATAACGTTATAGATTAAAAAAGAAAAAAAAGGCAAAGAAATATGACAAAATGCGGATATGTTTCAGTTGTTGGTCGTCCAAACGCTGGAAAAAGTTCACTATTAAATTGGCTTGTTGGTGAAAAGATTGCAATGGTTTCACATAAAGCAAATGCTACTAGAAAAAGATCAAATATAATTGTAATGCACGAAGATGATCAAATTATTTTTGTAGATACTCCAGGAATTCATGAGACTGAAAAACTTTTAAATCAATTTATGCTTGAAGAGGCTTTAAGAGCTATGGGTGATTGTGATTTAATACTTTTTTTAGCCCCAGTTACAGATAGTTTAAAATATTATGAAGATTTTTTAGAGAAAAATAAAAAGAATACAAAGCATATTTTACTTCTTACAAAAATTGATTTTGTAAACAATGATGAATTAATGGCTAAGTTAAAAGAGTATGAAAAGTATAGTGATAAATATGAAGCTATAATTCCTATTTCAATAAAAAAAGCTACAAAAAAAGCAGATATTTTAGATGAGGTTGTAAAATATTTACCAGAACATCCTTATTTATTTGATCCTGAAATTATGACAACAGAGCATTTAAGGGATATTTACAAAGAGTTTATAAGAGAGTCTATATTTGAAAATATTAGTGATGAAATTCCTTATGAAACAGATGTAATTGTAAATAAAGTTGAAGAAAAACCAAATGTTGATGTAATAAAAGCAACAATAATCGTGCAAAAAGATACTCAAAAAGGGATGATTATTGGGCAAAATGCAACTGCAATTAAAAGAATCGGAAAAGCAGCAAGAATTAAAATAGAAAAATTAAGTGGTAAAAAGTGTTATTTAGAACTTTTTGTAAGTATTAAGAAAAACTGGACAAAAAATAAAGATGCCCTAAAATCAATGGGTTATGATATGGAAATTCAATAATATAATTTTTAATATTATTTTTTAAGCTTTTATTTAATAAACTCATTTTTTAATTTACAAAATGAGTTTATTATGAAAAATCTTTGTACTGTTGAAGAGCTTGAAATTGTTGAAATTGAAATTGACGAAGAGATAGAAAAGAAAAATTTAAAAGATTTCATTTCCACCTCTTTAAAACTAAAAAATATAAATCTTCCTAAAAATAAAAAAATCATTTTAAATTACATTGAAGAACTTAAAACTTATCAATTAATTTTGGTGGAAATTGAATTTAAATATCTAGAAATAGAATTATTTTATAAGCTTTATGAGCAAAATAATAAAAATGAAACTATAGCTTTTTTGTACAAAAACTACTTTTTAATATTCAAAAATGATAAGTTTTATTATCTACAAAGAATAGAAGAAAATATTCAGAGCATTGAACTTTTAAACTATCTAAATAAAAATTTTGAAATAGATATTCATAATTTTATAAGTGTAAATAGTGAGGATTTATATTTAAAGGATGACCTATTAAATGATAAAAATTATATTGAATATTTTAATTTAAAAAAGAGTTATTCATTTTTTATTTATATAACATATCTTATTTTTTTGTTATTGATATTTATCTATTTTTATTTCAATCAAAATGAAAATTTACCTCAAAATATTCAAACCTTTGATTCAAGCAGTTTAGAAAAAGAGTATAAATTTAATAGTTTCGAAGAAAAGAGTAGAAAGATAATTTTTAAAATCTATCAAAATAATTTAAATTTAATAACTTAACTTTCGCACCTAAAACCAAGTAGTTTTCCAGTCACATCTCTTAATAGATCGATTATTGCTGTAAAATCCTCATTTCTATTGACAACTTCTTCAATTTTTGCAATCTCATCTAAAATAGCTAAAAATGCTTGCATAGCAATTGCCAAGGTGTGAAGTTCACATTCTAGATCTTTAAACAATCCACCAATAGTTTTTGGTTCATTACTGATACGATTTATATAGCTAACAACATTGTATGTAAAAAATGAGAGTGTTATGCGAGCAATAAGTGCTTCATAAATTCGATTTTCTTCTTTACCAAACCCAAAGTGTTCACGAAGTTCTTTATACCCTTGTTCTATATCCCATCGTCGTTTGTAAATATCGATAATTTCTTCATCACTCAAGTCTAAGTTTGTAGATACAATAGGGATGAGATTCTCTTTGGTTTTTATAAAAACAATTTTTAATTTTCCTGCTTTTTTATGTTCAACTATGACCCCGAAGTATTCAAACTTTATCTTTTTGCCATATTGACCCATCTTAATAGTTTTAAGCTTTTTAAACTTGTTATAGATACCATCAAGAGTTTTTTTCTCCCCTGTGAAGTTCCAGATTCTATCATTGTTTACCATTCTTGAAATAACTTGCAATCCTAGCTCATTCATTGTTTCTATAAACACAGGTTTAGAATACCAACTATCCACAAGCAGATAATCTGCATATATACCACTAGCTACTGCTCTTTTAATCATCTCTATAGCAATTTGTGATTTCCCTTTTAAGCTTTCCAATCTTCGCTTATGTGCATTGGTTCGATGATCAATAATATTTGTAAACTCTTCTATCTTTACCATTGCATAACTATTCATAGCAATTGCAAAGTCTAACATAAAATTTGAATAACCATCACTATAGTTTAGTGATACAACATTTACACCTCTTATTTTTCTCTTTACTTTATTGCTCCAAAGGTTATCACAACTTCCCTCTATATTTTTACCAACCTTATCTTCGACTGTATCATCAAGTATAAGGACTCTAATCAACTTTGAATCTTGTACTTTGTGAAGTAGTGATAATATTTTTAAAGATGATAGTGAAAGTAGTTTTCTATAGTTATAAGAAGCATTAGAAAGTAAACGATAATAGACATCTTTTTTGAAGCTGTCTTTACTCTGATTCATAAAAGTTGATATTTTTTTATTCATTACTAGCATATATACAAAATGTAGTAAAACCATATGAACAGCAACTCCCTCTTTTTTAGAAAAATTGCTCTTTGTTAAAATCGTTTTCATATTTAATAGTCGCAATGTTTCATAAATTGGATTCTTTAGTTTGTCGTTTATGATGCTTATTATCTTAGATTCTATCTGCATTCTTACCCTTTAATATAATAGATATTATAGCTAAAATACCTATTTAAGGGCTTTATTGAGAGTTCAAAATAGAAAAATATCATAGAAAAACAACTAAATTATTTTTATGTCAACAAGGATAATATTATTACCTATAGGAGTAATATTTTAGGGAGATTTAGCTAAAATTTTAATCAATTTAACGTGCGAAAGTTAAGTTAATAAATTTTGAGTTTGATACAAATATTATTAAAATTGAAGTAATTTCACAAAGTAAGGAAAATATTTATAAATTTTTAGAAGATAAAGAGATTGTATTTTTATCTTCAAGTATAGATTATGAAGAAGAGAAGAATACTTATAAGGCTAAAATAGATGTTAAATTATTTGAATGAGAAATATTTCAGATGCTATAGATATTTTAATAAAAAATAAGAAAGATAAAAATATTTTAAAGTTTTTGGAAAGTTTAAGATTGATATTTATTGAACAAAATAGTTCAAAAGTGAATTTTGAAGATTTTAGTATTAATCCATTATTTAAACAATTTTTTAAAATTTTATTTCAAGGAGGAGATGTTTCTTTAAATATTGAAGCTATATATAAGCTTTCAAAAGAGATGATAGAAATAAGAAAAACGTTTTATAAAGCTATTGCCTATCCTATATTTTTACTAATTAGTTTTTTTATATCTCTAATTTTGATATTTATTTTTGTTGTTCCAAATTTTAAAAGTATATTTACTCAAAGTCAGATGGAACTTCCATTTGCAACAAAACTTTTATTAAACGTTGAATATTTTTTTTCGAATTATTATTTGATTTTTATTTTATTCATAATATTTATAATCTTATTTGTTTATTTCTTATATAAAAGAAATTTGAAATTTAAATACCTACTTGATAAGATTTTTATAAATAATTTTTTCTTAATAAAAGAGATAAATCTTAGTTTACAATTGTATAAATTATTTTTAGTCATAGAAATAATGCAAAAATCGAATTTTGAATTTCATAAATGTTTTAAAAGTTCAAAAGTTTTATTAGAAAACAAATATCTATTAGATAAAATAAACATTATTGATAATTTAATAGAAAATGGAAACTCTATTAATGTCTCTTTTTGTGAATCAAAAATATTTGATGATATTGTTTTAAATTTAATTAACACAGGTGAGGTTTCTAACTCTTTACCTTTAGTAGTAACTGAAATTAAAATGATTTTCAAAAATAGATTCGATGAGAAGGTAAGTTTTCTTATATCGGTAATACAACCAATATTTCTTGTATTTATTGTAATTTTGATACTTTGGATAGTATTAGCAATATTTGTTCCAATTTGGGATATGGGAAATATTATTAAATAGTTTTAAAGGAGTAAGTTTGATTAGTTGTTATGTAAAAAAAGGAAATAGACTTACTGTAATTGAAGGAATGGAATATCTAAAAGACATTGAAGATAGAAAGAGTGTTATTTGGATAGATATGCTTTTCCCTACAATGGATGAAGTGAAAACAATTGAAGCTATATTTGAAATAGAATTTCCTACAAAGCAAGAGAGTGAAGAGATAGAGCTTAGTTCTAGATATTGGGAAGAAGGAAATAGAATTGAAATAAATAGTTATTTCTTGATAAATGATAGTAAAGAACCAGTAAATGAAACGGTTTCTTTCATTTTACAAGGAGATTTGTTAATATCTATTAGATATAAAAAATTAGCAAGTTTCAATACTTCAATTAAAAAACTTCTTGCAAGTCCAAGAGAGTATAAGACAGGATATTCTATTTTTTCTCAAATTATTGATATTAGAATTGATGCTGATGCAGATATTATTGAAAATTTAAGTAAAGATATTGCGGCTATTAGAAAACAAGCATTTGACGATGATATTGATAACGAAGATATATTAGAACAAATGTCAATTTTTGAAAATCTAAATATGAAAATTAGAGAAAACCTTACAGATAAGCAAAGAATACTAAACTCTTTGTTAAAATCGCAAAGAGTAACTGAAGATAAAAGCGAACTTCCTATTATGTTAAAGGATATTAGGTCTTTAATTGATCATACAAATTTTAATTTTGAAAGACTTGATTATTTACAAAATATTTTTGTAGGACTTTTGAGTGTTGAACAAAATAAGGTTATTAAAATATTTACGATTGTAAATGTTATTTTCTTACCGCCAACACTAGTTGCTAGTATTTATGGTATGAATTTTCATCTTATGCCAGAACTTGATTGGGATTATGGATATTTATTCTCAATTGGTATTATGATTTTATCAGCTATTACCCCTTTAATAATCTTTAGGAAAAAAGGTTGGATATAAAATTTTTAAAAGGAACAATTTATTATGAGTAAAGAATTTGAATTTGAAAATTCAATTAAAAATATTTTAAATTATATTGGAGAAGATATAGAAAGAGAAGGGCTTTTAGACACTCCTAAAAGAGTAAGAAAAGCTTTCGAATTTATGTGTAGTGGATATAAAGAGTGCCCAAAAGAAATTATTCAAAAAGCATTATTTACTTCTACAAATGATGAAATGGTTGTTGTAAAAGATATTGAATTTTACTCTTTTTGTGAACATCATATGTTACCAATTATAGGGAAAGCTCATGTTGCATACATTCCAAATGGAAAAGTTGTTGGATTATCAAAAATTCCAAGAGTTGTTGATGTATTTGCTAGAAGGTTACAAATTCAAGAGCAAATGACAGAACAAATTTGTGATGCTTTAAATGAACACTTAAAACCAAAAGGTGTTGCTGTTATTATTGATGCAAGACATATGTGTATGGAGATGAGAGGAGTTCAAAAAATTTGTTCAACTACAATAACATCTTCATTAAGAGGACTTTTTAAAAGCGATAAAAAAACTAAAGATGAGTTTCTATCTATAGTTTCTGCTTCTTTTCAAAAATAAAATAGAACAAGTTTCTATTTTATTTATATAGCATTTATTTCACTTCTATCATTTACTCTTTCAAATTTTGTTGGTAAAGTTCTATTTTCATTTGAAATTTCTTTTTCAAATCTTTTAATAATATTTTGAGTATTTGCTAAGAATGATGCTCTCTCTTTTGCTTCTAGACCATCTGTCTTAGGTTTTTTAAGTACAGTTAATGGATCTATTGCTGAACCATTTTTATACATACCAAAATGAAGATGTGGTCCTGAACTTAATCCTGTAGAACCAACATAACCTATATGTTCACCTTTTTTAATCATTTGTCCTTGTCTTACATCTTTTGAAAAGGCATTTTGGTGTGCATATAGCGTTTTGTAACCATTTTGATGATTTATGATAATAGTTTTTCCATATCCACCTTGTGTTCCTACAAATTCAACTCTTCCATCGCCTGCTGCATAAATATTTCTTCCAGTAGGAGCTGCAAAGTCTGTTCCTAGATGAGCTCTATATCTTTTTAAAACAGGGTGATATCTTTTATTTGTAAAATGACTAGAGATTCTTGCATATGTTAAAGGAACTTGGAATAAAAAAGTTTGAGTAAAGCCAACACCTTTTTCATCATAGTACTTATCATCTTTTTGATATTTAAATCTGTAAAAAGGTTTTTTATTGATTTCTACCATTGCAGAGTTTATTTCAGGCATTCCAAAAGGTTTTCCTAAATAAGACTTTTGTGTATATTGAATAGCTATAAAATCACCTTTTTGCATTTTTCTAAAGTTTGCATCACTTCCTTTAAAAAGTGATTGTATTATTGCTGCTAAAGTATTATCACCTGTCGCTTTATAAATATCATTTGAAATTGATTCATTTATTTCAATAGCTACAAGTTGTGAATTTTCAATATAATCAATTGGTAGAGTTTGGAATTTATAGTTATTTTTACTATCTTTATAGACATGTAATTGAATATCGCTTGAAACAGGAATTAATACTTGATTTAATTCTCCACTATCTTCTGTATACAAAAAATAAGTATTTTCTGCTTGAATTTCACTACAAAGCTCTTTATCTTCTTTCTCTAATTCATAGTATAAACTTAATGGAATTTTGTACTTTTCAAGGAATGTTAAAAAAGTTTCACCCTTTGGCCAACTTAGTTCTTCTACTTGTGCTGAAAATAGAGTATTAACAAATAAAATAATAAATACTATAACTTTTTTCATGATTATCTCTTTGTTTTATTGAAAAATTAGGGTATTGATTATACAATTCTGCAACTTAAAGAACAAATGGAGAAGTAATTGTTTAAGATTGTCATTTTTTTAATCATTGCATTGAGTTTAAATGCGAAGGAGCTTATGGATATCTATAGGATTGAGGGGATTAAAGCTGTAGAACAGGAGCTTGAAAAAAATTTAAGAGATATAGATTTTTGGAAAAAATATTTAGAGAAAAAAAATGTTGAATATGGTTATTATGAGTATAATAAATATATAATTGTTGCTCAAAAAGAGAATAAAGAACTTAGTTTATTCGAAAATTCTGAGGATGGATATAAATTAATAACTAAAGAAAAAATGATAATAGGTGAAAATTTAGGAGATAAGTTTTTAGAAGGTGACAAAAGAACTCCTGAAGGATCTTATGATTTAGTACAAAAAAGAGTTGGATTAGATCAATTTTATGGGCCATTCGCATTAGTTACTTCTTATCCAAATAGTTTTGATAAAAGTTTAAATAAAAAAGGTCATGGAATTTGGATACATGGTATGCCTTTAGATGGAGAAAGAGAGAATTACACTCAAGGTTGTTTAGCTTTAGACAATGATAGATTAAAAGTATTAGATAGTAATATAAATTTAAATAAGACGGTTTTAATTACAAGTCACGATGAGTTGAAAAAAACAACAAAAGAAGATATTGCTTTAATTTTAAGTTCAATTTATAAATGGAAAGATGCTTGGAAATATTCAAATATAAACGAATATTTATCTTTTTATTCAAGAGATTTTAAAAGAGCAGATAGAACAGATTTTAATACATTTTCTGCACAAAAAAGACAAATTTTTGCAAAAAATGAAGATAAAACTATAAACTTATTTAATATTGATATTTCACCTTATCCAAATTCATTAAATAAAAATATGTATAGAATTTTAATGGATGAAGAGTACACAAGTCCTAGTGTGAAATTTTATGGAAAAAAAGAGTTATTTGTTGAAATAGCAAATAATCAACTACAAATTCTAACTGAAGATTAAAAACTTCTTTATTACTTTTTAGATATAATCGCCTTAAATTACAAAATATTTAAGGCGAAATATGCAAAACAAAGAACTAAGTATTGAAGAGATAGCTCTAGCACACTCTTTAACAAAAGAAGAGTTTGAAAATATTAAAAAAATTCTAGGAAGAGAACCAAATTATGTTGAAATTGGTATCTTCTCTGCTATGTGGAGTGAGCATTGCTCTTATAAATCAAGTAAAAAATATTTAAGTGGATTCCCTACAAAGGCTCCATGGGTTATTCAAGGACCAGGCGAAAACGCTGGTGTTATTGACATTGGAGATGGATACGCGGCAGTATTTAAAATGGAATCACATAATCATCCAAGTTTTATTGAACCTTATCAAGGTGCAGCAACTGGAGTTGGAGGAATTCTAAGAGATGTATTTACAATGGGAGCTAGACCAGTTGCTAGTATGAACTCTATAAGATTTGCTTCAATTGAGGGGAATAGTGAAACTGCAAAAAAACATAGATATCTATTAAAAGGTGTTGTTGCAGGAATCGGTGGATATGGAAATTGTATGGGAGTTCCTACTATTGGTGGAGAAACAACTTTCGAAGAGTGTTATGCTGGAAATAATCTTGTAAATGCATTTACTTTAGGACTAGCAAAAGCTGATGAAATTTTTTATGGAAGAGCTGAAGGAATTGGAAATCCAGTTATTTATGTAGGTAGTAAAACTGGGCGAGATGGTCTTGGAGGTGCAGTTATGTCAAGTGCATCTTTTACTGAAGATAGTGAATCTAAAAGACCAACAGTACAAGTTGGAGATCCATTTACAGAGAAATTGCTTTTAGAAGCTTGTTTAGAACTATTTAAAGCTGATTTAATTGTTGGTATTCAAGATATGGGAGCAGCTGGACTTACTTCTAGTTCATTTGAAATGGCAGGAAGAAGTGGTTCTGGAATGGTTATGCATTTGGATAAAGTACCTGCAAGAGAAGAGGGTATGACTCCTTATGATTTTATGCTTTCAGAGTCTCAAGAAAGAATGCTTATTTGTGCTAAAAAAGGTTGTGAACAAGCAATTATTGATATTTTCCAAAAATGGGAATTAGATGTTGCTGTTATTGGTGAAGTTACAAGTAGTGGACACATGGAATTGTTTTGGCATGGAGAAAAAGTAGCTGATGTTCCTGTTCAACCTGTAAGTGAAGAAGCACCAGTACTTGATAGACCTATAAAAGAACCAGAATATTTAAAAACTATTGCGAATGTGACTATGGATAAAGAAATTTCAAATCAAGTTGCTTTTGATGAATTAATATCTGATATGGAAATCGTAGATAAATCTTGGATTTATTCTCAATTTGATTCAATGGTACAAACAAATACTATAAAAGGTCCAGGAAGCCTTGATGGTTCAAGTATTAGAATTAAAGAAACTGGTAAAGCATTAGCTATGAGTGCTGATTGTAATACAAGATTTTGTTATATAAATCCACAATTAGGAGCTGCAGCTGCTGTTATGGAAAGTGGAAGAAATGTTGCTATGACTGGGGCAGTTCCAAAAGCAATTACTGACTGTTTAAATTTTGGTAATCCTCAAAATCCAGAAGTTATGTGGCAATTTAAAGAAAGCTGTGAAGGAATTAAAAATGCTTGTAGAGCATTAAATACTCCTGTTATTGGTGGAAATGTATCTTTATACAATGAAACAAATGGAGTTAGCGTTTTCCCAACACCATCAATTGCTATGGTTGGAGTAAACGAAGATGCACAAAATGTTCTTCCTTCTAAACTTCAAGGAAACGGAAATATCTTATATCTTTTAGGAGAAACTTCTAGTGAATTTGGTGGAAGTTTATATCTTAAAAAGTTTTATGGAAAAGTTGCAGGAACTCATCCAAAAGTTGATTTTGAAAAAGAGTTGAATCTTTGGAATACGGTGATTGAAGCAAATAAAGCTAAACTTTTAAAATCTGCAAAAGATGTAAATCTTGGAGGAATTGCTATTTCTTTAACAAAAATGGCAGTTGTAGGAAATGTTGGAGTTGAAGCAAATATATCTTTAAATGATTCTAAAGATATATTTAGCGAAAGTTTAAGTAGAGCAATAGTTGAAGTTGAACCAAAAAATTGTGAAGCATTTGAAAAATTAGCATCAAAATATGGTATTGAATGTGTAGCTATTGGTAAAACTGGTGGAAATAAAATTATTATAAATGACGTATATAAAGAACTAGATAAAGTAAGTCATATTTATTTTAATAGATTTAAAGAAGTTGTAGAACAAGATCAATAATAATATACTGTAAAAGCCAAACCTGTAATTAGGTTTGGCTTTTTTATTTTGTAATTAATAAATTTAAAAATATAAGAAAGGTTAAAATGAGAGCGTTAATTAGTGTAAGTGATAAAAGTGGAGTTGTGAATTTTGCAAAAGAACTTGTAAAATTAGGATATGAAATAATCTCTACAGGTGGAACATATAGTAAACTAAAAAATGAAGGAGTTGCTGTAATTGAGGCAAATGAAGTTACAAAATTTCCTGAGTGTTTTGAAGGAAGAGTAAAAACTTTAAATCCATATATTCATGGTGGAATTCTTCACAGAAGAGATAAACAATCTCATCTTGACCAAGCAAAAGAATTAGGTGTAGAAGGAATTGATTTAGTTTGTGTAAATTTATATCCATTTAAAGCAACAATTGAAAAAACAGATGATTTTGAAGAAATTATTGAAAATATTGATATTGGTGGACCAGCAATGGTAAGAAGTGCTGCTAAAAACTTTGATTCAGTAATTATTGTAATAGATGTTGCTGATTATGATTTAGTACTAAATAATCTTAAAAACAATACAAATACAGTTGAGTTCAGAAGAGATTTAATGATTAAAGCTTATGAACACACAGCTTCTTATGATTCAATGATTGCAAATTATATGAATAAAAGATTCAATAATGGATTTGGTGCAAAACAGTTTATTGTTGGTTCAAAAGTGTTTGATACTAGATATGGTGAGAATCCACATCAAAAAGGTGCTTTATACGAGTTTGAATCTCAATTTTCAAATAAATTCAAAATTGTAAAAGGTGAGCCAAGTTTCAATAACATGGGAGATATTAGTGGAGCAGCTAGAATTGCTGCATCATTTGGAAAAGATAAAGCTGTTTGTATAGTTAAACATGGAAATCCTTGTGGATTTGCTATAAAAGATACTCTTTTAGATTCTTATGTTGAAGCATTAAAATGTGATCCTGTAAGTGCATTTGGTGGAGTTGTTGCAGTAAATGGAACTGTAGATAGAACATTAGCAGAGAAAATGAATGAAATTTTCCTTGAAGTTGTTTTTGCAGCAGATTTTACAGCAGATGCTGTTGAAGTATTTGGAAATAAAAAAAGAATAAAATTATTTTCTCAAGGAACAGAATATTTAGAACTAGCAAATGATAGTTTTGATTTCAAAAGAGTTGATGGTGGATTTGTATATCAAGAAGCTGATAAAGTTGCAGATGATGAAGTTAGAAATTCTAAACTTATGTCAAAAAGAGCAGCAAGCGAGCAAGAAGTAAAAGATATGGAAATTGCTTATAAAATTGCATCTTTAACAAAATCAAACTGTGTTGTATATGTTAAAAATTCTGCAATGGTAGCTGTTGGAATGGGAATGACATCAAGAGTTGATGCATCAAAAGCAGCACTTAGAAAAGCTGAAGACATGGGATTAGATGTAAATGGAGCAGTATTGGCATCTGAAGCATTTTTCCCATTTAGAGATAGTATTGATGAAGCACAAAAAGCTGGTGTTAAGTGTGTGATTGAGCCAGGTGGAAGTATTAGAGATGATGAAATTATTGAAGCTGCGAATGAATATGGTATGGCTTTATATTTCTCAGGAATTAGACACTTCTTACACTAGAAATTTCATAAATTTATGTCAAAATTTTGACATAAATTTAGCTCAATTTTTGATATATTTTAATATACTTTAATGAATTAATTAAAAGGTTATTTTTTTGAATTCTTTTTGCAAGTTAAAATTTTTACTTACTATTATTTTTTTAACAACTAGTTTATATTCATCAGAATTAAAAAAAGTGACTTTACAATTGGCATGGTTTGATCAATTTCAATATGCTGGCTATTATATAGCTAAAGAAAAAGGTTTTTATAAAGAACTTGGACTTGATGTAGAAATTGTTCCATTTTCATTTGATAAAAATATTATAAAAGATGTAAATGACGGAAAAATTGATTTTGCAGTTGGTAGAGAGAATCTTATATTAGAAAAACAAAAATATCCCAATATTGTTGCTTTAGCTGCTATTTTTCAAGCATCTCCTTTGATTCTTATTAGTAAAAAAGATTCAAAAATAGAAAAAATTGAAGATTTTGCAAATAAAAGAATTATGACAACAAGAGATGATGCTGAGGAAGCGTCTTTAAAAGCTATGCTAGTATCAAGAAAAGTTGATATAAAAACTCTAAATTTTATTCCACATTCACATAACATTAAAGATTTAATAAATAGTAAGACAGATTTAATTTCAGCATATACATCAAAAGCTCCATTTTTTCTTAATAAATATAATATTAAATATAACACTTTTTCACCAAAAGATTATGGTTTTGATATGTACAGTGATTTTTTATATACAAATTCACAACTAATTGCAACAGATCCAAATGTTGCAATATTATTTAAAAATGCAAGTATGAAAGGTTGGGAGTATGCTTATTCAAATATCTCTGAAGCAACTGAACTTATTTTAAATAAATATAACACTCAAAACTTGACTAAAGAAGAGCTAATTTTTGAAGCAAATGAATTAAAAAAATTATCATATTATGAGACAAAAAAATTAGGTGAAATTAGTTATGAAAAATTAAAAAGAATATATGACTTATATAATGTTTTAGGATTAGTTGAAAAACCTATTGATGTAAGTGAATTTATTTTTAAGCCTGATAATAACTTGATTATCTCAAATATTGAGAAAAATTTTTTGAATGAAAAAGAGATTTTGAACCTTTGTATAGTACCAAATTATATGCCATATAGTGATGTTGTTGATGGTAAGTTTATTGGATTTGTTGCTGATTATATGGCATTAGTTGAGAATTCAATTAAAAAGCCTATTAAATTTGTACAAACAAAATCAATAGCTGAATCATTTACATTCATAAAAGAGAAGAAATGTGATATTTTACCAATGGCTATAAAAACAAAAGAAAGAGAAAGTTATCTTTCTTTTACAAAATCTTATTTAAATCTTCCATTGGTTCTTATAACAAAAAGTGGTGAAATATTTACTGATGATTTAAGAAATCTGAAAAATAAGAAAGTTTCTATTGTTGATAATTATGCTTTTTTTAATACTTTGAAAAATAAATATAAAAATATAGAGTTTGTTAAAGTAAAAAATTTAGATGAAGGATTTGAAAAAGTATTAAATGATGAAAATTTTGCTCATATTGATTTTATGCAAAGTTCATGGTATAAAATACAAACTGATTATATGTCAAAGTTACAAATATCAGCAAAACTTGATGAAAGTGAAGATATCTCTATAGCTGTTTTGAAGGAAAATACTGTTTTATCAAATATTCTGGATAAAGCTGTTTTATCTATTGATAAAGCATCATCTACAGAAATTTTAAATAAGTGGGTTATAAAAGATAATAAAAAAGAGTTTAATTATAATTTGCTTTTACAAATATCATTTGTAGTTTTTATTATTTTTTCATTAGGAGTTTATAGACAAATTTTATTAAATAAAGCTAATAAGAGATTAAAATATCTCGTTGATTTAAAGACAAAAAAATTACAAAATGTTAATAAAAGATTGTCAATAAGAATAAAAAGAATACTAGAAAAAAGTCAGCAAAAAGATAGAATTTTAGCACAGCAACAAAAGATGGTTTCTATGGGGCAAATGATAGAAAATATTGCTCATCAGTGGAGACAACCATTATCTGTAATATCTACGAATGCAAGTGCTATAAAATTAAAAAAAGAGATGAATTTACTTAAAGATGATGAGTTGATCAAAACTGTTGAACAAATAGTAAATACATCAAAATATTTATCTCAAACAATAGATGATTTTAGATACTTTTTTAGACCACAAAAAGATAAAGAGATTTTTAGCTTAGCTTCTTGTATTAAAAAATGTTTGGATTTAATTAATGAAAATTTTGTGCAAAATAATATTAAAATTATTTATAAATTAGAAGATATTAATGTTTTAGGGTATGAAACAGAACTTATTCAAGTACTAATAAATATTTTAAATAATTCTAAAGATGCATTTGTGCAAAATAATATTGATAAGAAATTGATATTTATAACTTTAAAAGAGATAAATAAAAAAGTTCATATCGAAATTTATGATAATGCACTAGGAGTTTCTCAAATTATTCTAGATAAAGTTTTTGAGCCATATTTTACAACAAAATATAAATCAAGCGGTACAGGAATTGGTCTTTATATGTCAAAAGAGATAGTTACAAGACATATGGATGGTGATATTTTTATGGATAACTATGAATTTATTTATGAAAATGAAAAATATAAAGGTGCAAAACTAAGCATTGTTTTGAACACTATAAAAAAGGATTAATTTTTTGAATTATTTAGAAATTGATAATAATCATCTTTGGCATCCATATAATTCTTTACCTTCAAAAACACCAATTTGGGCTGTAAAGAAAACAAAAAAATCTAAAATTTATTTTGAAGATGCAAAAGTTTTAGTTGATGGTATGAGTTCATGGTGGAGTGCAATACATGGGTACAATAATAAAAGAATCTATAAAGCTTTAAAAAAACAAGCAAAAACTATGCCACACATTATGTTTGGTGGATTAACTCATGAACCAGCTTCAATTTTAGCAAAGAATCTAGTAAATTTAACAGGATTAAATTCAGTTTTTCTTTGTGATAGTGGCTCTGTTTCTGTTGAAGTTGCTTTGAAAACAGCTATATTGTATCAAAAAGCAAAAAGTAAAGAAAAATTTAAATTTCTTGCACTTGAAAATGCTTATCATGGAGATACACTAGGTGCAATGAGTGTTTGTGATCCAAAAAATTCAATGCATTCATTGTATGGAGATTATTTAAGTAAAAATATTTTTGTAAAGAGTCCTAATTTAGGTTTTGATTCTGATTTTAGTGAAGCAATTGAAGATTTAAAAGAAAAACTTACAAAATATCATCAAGATATTGCAGCTTTTATTCTTGAGCCAGTTGTTCAAGGTGCTGGAGGAATGAGAATATATAATCCAAAGTATTTAAATGAAGCAAAAAAGCTTTGTGAAAAATATGATATTTTAATGATTCTTGATGAAATTGCAACAGGTTTTGGACATACAAAAAAAATGTTTGCATATGAACACTCTGATATTAAACCAGATATTCTAACAATAGGAAAAGGTTTAACAGGAGGAACTTTGACAATGGCTGCAATGATAACATCAAAAAATATAAGTGATGTTATATCAAATAGTGAAATTGGTGTTTTAATGCATGGTCCAACATTTATGGCAAATCCATTAGCATGTAGTGTTGCAAATGCAAGTATTGAAATTCTTTTAAACTCATCTTGGGAGAAAAAAGTTTCTAAAATAGAAAATGTTTTCCAAACAAAGTTAAATAAAGTAAAGAATTCTGATTTGGTTAAAGATGTTAGATGTATTGGAGCAATCGGAGTTATAGAGCTTGAAAACGATATTTATGCAAAAGAACTTCAAGAATTTTGTGTAGAAAATGGAGTTTGGCTTCGTCCTTTTGGAAGATTATTTTATTCTATAGTTGCATATACTATTTCTGAAAAAAAATTATTAAAAATTACAAATACTATGATTGAAGCTATAAAATATTTAGAAAGTAAACATGCAAAATAATAAATTAAAATCTTTAAAAAAAATACTTCCAAAACACCCAAACATTTTAGGAAGAGATAGATTTTTTAATAGTGCTGTATTGATTCCTTTAGTAAAAATAGAAGGTGAAATTCATTTACTTTTTCAAAAGAGAGCTGCTCATATAAAACAAGGTGGTGATATATGTTTCCCTGGTGGTGGATTTGATAAGAAAAAAGATAAAAATTTTAAAGATACAGTTTATAGAGAATTATATGAAGAGTTGGGCATTTTAAAAGAAGACGTTAAAATTTATGGTCAACTCGATACTTATTCAACCTCTATTGGAGTTATAATTGAGCCATTTATTGGAAAAATAAAAAAGAAAGCTATAAAAAATATAAAAATAGATAAAAATGAAGTTGAAAATTTTTTACTTATACCTTTAAAATTTTTTTATGAAACTAAACCTCTTGAATATAAGTTAAAAAGTTTAGTTTTACCTTATGAAATAGATAAAAATGGTCAAAAAATAGAGTATTTTCCAACTTCTTCTTTGGGATTACCAAAAACTTATCATGAACCATGGGGCAATGATAACCATAAAATTTGGGTTTATAAGTGGGAAGATGAAGTAATTTGGGGAATTACTTCAATGTTAATAATAGAGTTTTTAAAAAAGTTTAATAAAATTAAATAGTTAAAACTGAATAAGTTTCATCTTTTAAAGCTTTTGTTAAAAATTCACCAGTATGAGTTACTTCTATGCCTAGTTTTTCTAACTCTTCTCTTGCACCATAATCTTCTACACAAACAATGCAAGCACTCATTTTTACACCAGTTTCTTGAATTTGTCTAATTTTATCTTGAATATATTTGTTATCTTTAACAAGAAGAATAGATGGACCCCATAGCATTAAATGTGCTGTTTTCCAATATTCTCTATCTAAAATTATACTTGCATAAAGTAAAGGAAACTTATTTGCAAGTTCTATGTCACCATTTGACCAAACAATCAGAAGATTTTCTTTCATTTAAAATGCCTTTGGTTATAATTTTTCAAAGTTATATAATACTATTTAAAAGGAAAAAAATCTATGAAATATAATATATTAAGTGAACAAGAAAAGTATGTGATAGAACAAAAAGGAACTGAAAGACCATTTACAGGAATTTATAATGATTTTTATGAAGAAGGAACTTATTTTTGTAAAAAATGTAATGCTCCACTATATAAAAGTGTAGATAAATTTAAATCAGGATGCGGTTGGCCAAGTTTTGATGATGAAATAAAAGGTGCTGTAAAAAGAGTTCCAGATGCTGATGGTAGAAGAGTAGAGATTATTTGTGCATCATGTGGAGCACATTTGGGTCATGTTTTTGAAGGAGAAGGATTTACTTCAAAAAATACTAGACATTGCGTTAATTCAATATCTTTAAATTTTGAAAAAAATAGTAATCCAAATAAAAAAGCTTACTTCGCTGGAGGTTGTTTTTGGGGAGTTGAATATTATTTCCAAAAACAAAAAGGTGTAAAAAGTGTAATCTCTGGTTATATGGGAGGATTTGTAGATAATCCAACTTATGAAATTGTAAGTACTGGAAATAGTGGACATTTAGAAGTAGTAGAAGTAACTTATGATGAATCTGTTGTATCTTATGAATCTTTAGCAAAACTTTTTTTTGAAATTCATGATTTCACACAAATAGATGGGCAAGGTCCAGATATTGGGAGTCAATATTTAACAGCAATTTTTTATGTAGATGAAAGCCAAAGAAATATTGCACAAAAACTAATTATAGAGTTAGAGAAAAAAGGTTACAAGGTTGCAACAACATTACACCCTGAAGTTACATTTTATAAAGCAGAAGATTATCATCAAAATTACTACAACAAAACAGGTAAATTCCCGTATTGTCATAGTTATAAAAAGATTTTTTAGTTACTTGTACCTAAAATATAGTAGATTGGTTTTTTATCCAATCTTTCTATATCTACATTGTATTTTTTTGCCCAAGCTAAAACTGTTTCATGAAATGCATCTAAAATTTCTTTTGAATCATTTTCATCACATTTAATTTTTAAATAATCAGTTTTATTTGATAATCCAACATAGGCATTCATTTTTTTTAGGTGATCATTTAAAGTTATAATATGTTTTGCAAATTTTTCATAATCCTTTGTTACATCTATTGCTCTTTGAGCTTGTTTTAACGATGCTTCGTTGTTTGAGTAACCAAGTTGAGATAATATAACTTCAGCTGAAACTTCTAGTTGCATATTCATCCTTTTTAATAAAATTTATATATACTAGCAAAACAAATTTGAAAATATGGTTTATAAAGGTTATTATAATGTCAGTTTTAATGCAATTAAGTATGTTTCCTACAAATACAGCAGGTAGTAAAAGTAAAGAAGTATCAGAAATTTTAAAAATAATAAGAGATAGTGGTTTGAAATATCAATTAACATCTATGAATACAATAGTTGAAGCAAAAACATTAAAAGAACTTTTAGATTTAGTTAATCTTTGTTACTTAAAACTTGAAGAGTTAGGCTGTAATAGAGTTTATGCTAGTATGAATTTTGATATTAGAAGTAGTGGTGAAGATAGAATAAATAGTAAAATAAAGTCGGTTGAAAATCATATTGGAGATGTTTCAAAATAGTTTTAGTATAATGAATTAACTAAATAAAAGGTTTAAATATGGGATTTGAAAAGTATTATGATAAGGATTTAATAAATAAGTCAAATATGAGTTTAGATGAATTTGTAAAAAAAGTTGGGGAAGGAAATGGAAGTTTTCTTAGTGAACTACATTCAAAATTTGTTTATAGAACAAAGGATGAAATTTTAAAACCATATCAAGTTGAACTTATAAAACTTCAAGCTCACCTTGAAAAATATAATGAAAAAATGATTATTTTAATGGAAGGAAGAGATGCATCTGGTAAAGGTGGTGCTATTAGAAGAATTACTAGATATATGAATGAAAAGCACTATAGAGTTGTTGCTCTTGGAAAACCTTCAGATGTTCAAAAAACTCAGTGGTATTTTCAAAGATATGTAGAACAATTTCCAAAAGGTGGAGAATTAGTTATATTTGATAGAAGTTGGTATAACAGAGCCATGGTTGAACCAGTTTTTGGATTTTGTACTCAAAATGAGTATGAAGTTTTTATGAGAAGTGTTCAAAGATTCGAAGAAGATTTAGTAGACCATGGATTTCATTTTTTAAAAGTATATTTATCAGTTTCTAAAGAAGAGCAAGCAAGAAGATTTGAAGAGAGAGAAGAAAATCCCCTAAAACAATGGAAATTAAGTGAAATTGATTTACAAATGCAAAGTCGTTGGGAAGAGTTTACACAAAAAAAATATGATATGTTAAAGTATACAAATACAGAAAAATCTCCTTGGATAATAATAAGAAGTGATAGTAAATTTTTGGCTAGACTTAACTCTATAAAAGTTATTTTAAACTCAATAAATTATGAAGGTAGAGATGAGAGATTAGATTTTTCAGTTGATAATGATATTGTAATAACAGCTGAAAAAGAACTTGAATTAATGGATATGAGAAGAATTAATAAAGAAGAAGAATAAAATTTTAATCTTCGAATAAAGATTTTATATATTCTTCTTTATCGTCAATCCCTTTTATTTTGTAAGAAGTTCTATGAATTGAGCTTCTTCCAAATTTTTTTATCGCTTCTATGTGAGCTTTTGTCCCATAACCTTTATGTTTTTTAAAATCAAACTCTTCAAATTCTTTAGAAATTTCAACCATAAATCTATCACGACTTACTTTTGCCAAAATAGAAGCTGCACTAACTTGTGGATATTTTGCATCAGCTTTAATCTCTTTTTGTAAGATTTGTATTCCAAAATTTGTATTTCCATCCATCAAAAAAGAGTCTGAAAATTCCTTTAAATTATCTATAATTTCTAAAATAGAATTTTTTAGGCAAGAACTAATACCAAATTCATCAATCTCTTTAGCACTTTTAAAGACTATATGATATTTTGATTTTTCTATTATTTTATCAAACAGCTCTTTTCTTTTTTTTTCACTTAAAACTTTTGAATCATTTAGTCCTATAATTTCTTCTAATAAAATAACCCCAGCAACTACTAATGGTCCTGCTAGTGGGCCTCTTCCTGCTTCATCTATTCCACATAATTTTTTCATAAAAACCTTTTAATTTTTTTAAAAAAGTATTATAATAGAAAATGTATTTTGAATAAGACTTGACAAATACAGACTAAAGTTGTAGAATAATGTTAGCAATTAAATACCAGGAGTGCTAAATGAATAATAATATTTTTGAACAAATGACAAATCAACTAAGAGAAGCTATAGATTCTGGACTGAACTTAGCTTTACATAATAAAAACCAAGAAGTAGAGATAGTACATATTTTATGGGCATTATTAACAAATACAAACTCAGTACTAAATCAGTTATTAAATAAAATGAATGTAAGTAAAGCAGCTGTTGAATTAGAAGCTAAATCAAATGCTTCAAGACTTCCAAGTTCAAGCAGTGTTACAAAAGAGAGTATAAAAATTTCAAGAAATTTATATGAGAGTTTTCAAAAAGCAGCTGGACAGATGTCTAGTTTAGGAGATAGTTATATTGCTATTGATAGCTGGCTAATCGCAAATTTTGATAATTCTATTATAAAAGAAATTTTAGGAAAATATATAGATTTAAAAGAGGCAAAAAAAGAGCTTGAAGCTATGAGAGCTGGAAAAACTATAGATAATAGTAGTGCTGATGATAATTTAGAGGCATTAAATAAATATGGTATAGATTTAAATAAGCAAGCAATAGATGGTAAATTGGATCCGGTTATTGGAAGAGATGAACAAATAACAAGAATGATGCAGATTCTAATTAGAAAAACAAAAAATAATCCAATTTTACTTGGAGAACCAGGAACTGGAAAAACAGCTATTGCTGAAGGTCTAGCTCAAAGAATTGTTTCAAAAGATGTACCTACAAGTTTATTAAACAAAAGAGTTATTGCTCTTGATATGAGTGCTTTGATTGCAGGTGCAAAATATAGAGGTGAATTTGAAGATAGATTAAAGTCAGTTATTGATGAAGTTAAAAAAGATGGAAATATCATCTTATTTATAGATGAGATTCATACTATTATTGGAGCAGGTGCTTCCGAAGGAAGTATGGATGCAGCAAATATTTTAAAACCAAGTCTTGCAAGGGGAGAGTTACATACTATTGGTGCAACAACTTTAAAGGAATATAGAAAGTATTTTGAAAAAGATCAGGCAATGCAAAGAAGATTTCAGCCTGTAAATGTAAATGAACCAAGTGTAAATGAAGCTTTACAAATATTAAGAGGTATCAAAGAAAAGCTAGAAACTCATCACAATGTAACTATAAATGATAGTGCATTAGTTGCTGCTGCAAAACTATCAAGTAGATATATTACAGATAGATTTTTACCAGATAAAGCAATAGATTTAATAGATGAAGCTGCAGCTGAACTTAAAATGCAAATAGAGAGTGAGCCAACAGCTCTATCTAAAATAAAAAGAGAAATTCAAACGTTAAATGTTGAGAAAGAGGCTTTAAAAATGGAAAAAAGCCAAAAAAATGAAGATAGAATAAAAGAGATTGAAAAAGAGTTAGCAAACAAAAATGAAGAGAAACAAAATCTTGAAGCACAGTTTGACAATGAAAAAGAGACTTTTAACGCTTCAAGTATTTTAAAAACAAAAATTGATGAACTAAAAACAAAAGCAAATATTGCTAAAAGAGAATCAAAATTTGAAGAAGCTGCAAAAATAGAGTATGGTGAGATTCCTGAATTAGAGAAAAAAGTAAAAGAAAATGCTGAAAAATGGGCAAGAATGCAAAAAGAAGGAACATTACTAAGAAATAGTGTTGATGAAGAATCAATAGCAAGTATTGTTTCAAGATGGACTGGAATTCCTGTTAATAAAATGCTTGATAGTGAAAAACAAAAAGTTTTAAAAGTTGAAGAAGTTTTAAAACAAGATGTTATTGGTCAAGATGAAGCAATAAAAGCTATAAGTAGAGCAATAAAAAGAAACAAAGCAGGGCTTAGTGAATCAAATAGACCTATTGGAAGTTTCTTATTTCTAGGACCAACAGGAGTTGGAAAAACAGAAAGTGCGAAAACTTTAGCAAAATTCTTATTTGATGATAGTAAATCACTAATTAGATTTGATATGAGTGAATACATGGAAAAACATGCAGTTTCTAGATTAGTTGGAGCAGCTCCTGGATATGTTGGATATGAAGAAGGTGGACAATTAACTGAAGCTGTTAGAAGAAAACCTTATAGTGTAATATTATTTGATGAGGTAGAAAAAGCTCATCCTGATGTATTTAACATACTTCTTCAAGTGCTAGATGATGGAAGATTAACTGATAATAAAGGTGTTACAGTAGATTTTAAAAATACTATTATTATTTTAACTTCAAATATAGGAAGTAGTAAAATAATTGAAATTAGTGATAAGGAAAGTAGAAGAAAAGAGGTTTTAAATGAGTTAAAATTGCATTTTAAACCAGAGTTCTTAAATAGACTTGATGATATTATAATTTTTGAGCAATTAAATCTTGAAGCAATTACAAAAATAGTTGATATATTATTCAATAATATAAAAAGAAAGCTTGAAGATAAAGATATAGAAATATCAATTACAAATAGTGCAAAAGAGTATTTAGCAAGAGTTGGATTTGATCCAGTTTATGGAGCAAGACCATTAAAAAGAGCAATATATGAAGAAATAGAAGATAGATTAGCTATGTTAATATTAGAAGAAAAAATTTCTGAAAATTCAAAAATATTGTTTGATTTACAAGATAATGAGATAATTACAAAAATTTCTTAAGATTATAAAGATAGTTTAAGTAAGATTTTTATACAATCCACAACTTATTTAGAAATTTTGAGGAAAAATTAAAATGAAAAGAACGTATCAACCACATAACACTCCTAAAAAAAGAACTCACGGGTTCAGAGTTAGAATGGCTACTAAAAATGGTAGAAGAGTAATTAACGCTAGAAGAGCTAAAGGTAGAAAAAGATTAGCTGTTTAAGTAAAGACTATAGGTTAAATAGTCAGAAAGATTTCTCAAGAATATACAAAAGCGGCAAAAGTTGGCACACGCCAAGCTTTGTCGCTTTTTTTATTCCAAATTCTTCATTGAAAATTGCATTTGTTGCTTCAAAAAAATTAGGAAATGCAGTAGAAAGAAATAGAGCTAAAAGAAGGTTAAGAGCTGGACTTTTGAGTTTTCAAGATAATTTTATTTCTGGAAATTATGTTTTTGTAGCAAAACAAACAATTGAATCAAGAGATTTTTTAGAATTAAAAAAAGATTTCAACTTCGCACTAAAAAGATTAGAGCTTCTTAAATGAAGCAAATAATAAAAAAAATAATCAGATTTTATCAAAAATATTTATCAGTAATTTCGTATGGCTCGTGTAGGTATTATCCAACGTGTTCTCAATATGCTTTATGGCAATTTGATAATAATGGAGTTTTTAAGGCGTTTTATTTTACAATATTACGCATTTTAAAGTGTAATCAGCTTTTTGCTGGAGGATTTGATTATCCAGTGATCAAAAAGCTTGAAAAAAGAAATATCAATTATAAAAAAATAAAAGTAATATATTGGTATATACCATTAGAAAATGGGAAGTATTTAGTAGTAAAAAACAGGGAGTGGAAAAGTTAGATGAGTAACTACAGTCAAAATAACGGTTTACAAAAACGAATGATAATAATGACCGTATTGGTTTTTGTATTTTTTATAGCATATGAATTTTTGGTTTTAAAGCCAAAACAAGAAGAGAGAGCAGCCCTTGCTAAAATTGAGCAAGAGAAAAAAGAGAACGCGGCACCAGAAGTTGCTCCAGTTGTTGTAGATGCAAATGCTAAAACAAGTTTGGAAACACCAAAATCGACAGATAATAAAATTGTTACAAAAATAAAAACACAAAGTAATATTATTGAAATAGATAATTTAGGAAGAGTAGCTCAAGTTACTTTACTTGAAGAAAAATATAAAAATGATAAAGGTGAGCAAATTAAACTTTTCTCAGCTGATCAACTAAGACCTCTAGAAACAAGATTTGCTGATTCTTCAACAAATGAAGAGGCTTTTAAAACATCTGTAGTTGCAAGTTTATCTGATATTGATGCAACAAATACTAAACAAGAATTAGTTTTAACACAAACTCTAAGTAATACAGTTTTAACAAAAAAATTCACTTTTTATCCAGATGGACATTATGATTTAAAAGTTACTTCTACAAATGATAAAAAGTTTTTTATAACAAATGGATTTAGACCTAATGTTATTGCAGATATGTATGCAGTTCATGGATTTATGGCAAAGTTAAATGATGGAACTTTAAAAACTATTGAAGATGGTGATTTAAATAATGAAGAAACTTTAACAGGACTTAAATTTGTATCAAATTTTGATAGATATTATGCAACTGTTGTTTATAATTTTGAAAAATCTTTAGCTGCTACTTTAATGGCAGATAGCTCAGGAAATCCTCAATCATTTATTCATGGAAATTCAGATATTTCGTTTAGTGGATTTATGGGGCCAAAAAATTATAATGATTTAAAAGCTTTAAATCCTGAATTAATTGATGTTATTGATTATGGATGGTTTACATTCATTGCAAAACCTATGTTTACACTTCTTCAATTTATTCAAAGTTATGTAGGTAACTGGGGATGGACAATTGTTATTCTTACAATTTTAATTAAGTTAGTTCTTTATCCTTTATCATACAAAGGTATGATGTCTATGCAAAAATTAAAAGATTTGGCTCCAAAAATTAAAGAGATTCAATTAAAACATAAAGATGATAAACAAAAACAATCGATGGCTATGATGGAACTTTATAAAAAAAGTGGTGCAAATCCAATGGGTGGTTGTTTACCACTTCTTTTACAAATTCCTGTTTTCTTCGCGATTTATAGAGTTTTAATTAATGCAATTGAGTTAAAGGGTGCTGAGTGGATTTTATGGATTAAAGATTTAGCAGAGATGGATCCATGGTTTGTATTACCAATTTTAATGGGTGTTACAATGTTTATTCAACAAAAAATTACACCAAATGCGATGCAAGATGAAATGCAAAAGAAAATTTTCCAACTTTTACCGATAATTTTCACATTTTTCTTCTTGTGGTTCCCTGCAGGTTTAACTTTATATTGGTTTGTAAATAACGTATTTACTATAGCTCAACAATATACTATAAATAGAATATTTGAGAAAAAAAGAGTCGCAAAAAACTAATCAAATAGGAAAAATTTATGAAAAAGTTTGAAGCAGATAGTTTAGAAAATGTTTATGATTTAGCCAAAAAAGAGTTTGAATGCTCAATTACAGAACTTGTAATTGAGGTAATTCAGCAGCCTACAAATGGTTTTTTAGGATTTGGAAAGAAAAAAGCAATAATTTGTGCTTATAAAAAAGAGAGTTCTATTTCTAAAGTAAATGAAGATAAATCATATAAAAATAAAGATATTAAAATAGAAGATGTAACTTCAAAGATAGAAAATTCTAAATTAGAAGATAATATTGTAATTGAAGATGAAAAGAAAGAGATTTTAAGTGATGTTCCCAAAGTTGAATCAAAAGAGCATATTTTTGATAACTTTTATGGTGAAGAAAAAAGTGAAATCTCAAAAATTTATATAAAAAAAGATAAAGATATTATATTAAAAGAAGTGAAAGAAGGATTAGACCTTTTATTTGATAAATCTTGCTTTAATTTAGAAGATATAAGAGTGAGTTTTTATGATGATGAAACTTTATTTATTGAATTTTTAGGTGAAGATTCTGCTCTTTTAATTGGTAAAGAAGGATATAGATACAAAGCTTTATCATATGTTTTATTTAATTGGATTAATGATAAGTATGGACTTATGTTAAGATTAGAAGTTGCTGAATTCTTGAAAAATCAAGAATTAGCAATAGACTTATATCTTGAGCCAGTAATTGAGCTAATTAAAGAAAAAGGTAGTTTTAAAACAAAACCACTTGATGGAATTTTAGTTCATATTGCGCTAAAAAGATTAAGAGAAGAGTTCCCTTTAAAATATGTTGCTGTAAAAACAAATGTAAAAGGTGAAAAATATGTACTTGTAAATGAGTACAAAACTAGAGAAAATTAATTTGAATTTCGATGATACAATTGTTGCTATTGCAACAGCAAATGGAATAGGATCAATTTCAATTGTTAGAGTTTCTGGCTCTAAAGCACTTGAAATTGCTCAGAAAATCTCTCAAAAAACTTCAATAAAACCACGTTATGCAACACTTTCATATTTATATAATATAAATAACGATTTAATTGATGAGACTTTAATTTTATATTTTAAGGCACCTTTTTCTTTTACAGGTGAAGATATAGTAGAGTTTCAATGTCATGGAGGAATTGCAGTTTCAAATCTAATTGTAGATACTGTTTTAGCTTATGGGGCCAGAATTGCACATGCTGGAGAGTTTTCTAAAAGAGCTTTTTTAAATAATAAAATGGATTTAAGTAAAGCAGAAGCAATTTCAAAAATAATTGAAGCAAGAAGTGAAGATAGTGTTAAGCTTCTTGCTAGGCAATTAAAAGGTGAATTAAAAGATTTTGTTGAAGATATAAGAGAAGATTTACTTTTTATGTTGGCTTATACTGAAGTTACAATAGATTATGCAGAAGATGACTTACCAAGTGATATATTTCAAAAAATAGAAGAAAAAATCTCAAAAATAGAAGAAAAATTACAAAATACTTTGGATGCAAGTCGTAGGCGTGAAGGTATGATAGAAGGATTCAAAGTAGCAATAATTGGAAAACCAAATGTTGGTAAGTCTAGTTTGCTAAATAAACTTTTAAATTATGATAGAGCCATTATTAGTGATATTGCAGGTACAACTAGAGACACTATTGAAGAGAGTGTGAGAATTGGTACGCATATTATAAAAATAGTTGATACTGCAGGAATTAGAGAAAATACTTCAGATATTATTGAGCAAATTGGGATAGAAAAATCTATCAAAGCGCTTAGTGAAGCAGATATTGTTATTGCTTTATTTGATAATAGTAAAGTAATTGATGCTGAAGATAAAAAGATAATAGAACTTTTAAATGCTAGTATAAATAAAAAGATAGTTAAAGTATTAAATAAATGTGATCTTGATAATTCATTTGATAAGTCAATATTAAATGATTATATTGAATTATCAACAAAAGAAAATATTAACTTATTAATAAAAAGAATTGAAAATATTTTAGATGAAAATACAAGTAGTGATGAGTTAACATTGGTATCTAAAAGACAAATTTCAAGTGTTAATAATACTTTAGAAAATATAGTTTTAGCAAAAAATCCTTTATATTCTGGAGAATTAGAATTTTTTGCTCATTATATAACAGAAGCTTTACATGAAATTTCTCAAATTACAAGACCTTATGAAAATGATGAAATGTTAGATGTTATGTTTGGTGAATTTTGTTTAGGAAAATAGAAATGAAAAAAATTTTAGTTTTAGTATTATTTTTTTTATCTACAAATCTTTTTGCAGATAAATGGGATGAATTTTTAAAAGATAGTGGATTTCCAAAAAAAGTTATTGATGATGGAAGTTTAGTAACTGGTAAAGTTTTAGATGCAACTGTAAGTTACCAAATAAAAAATAATGATGGAATAAAAGGAAATTTTGAAAATAGTGATAGTGCAAAGCTTGTTATAAAAAATAAAAAAGGTGAAACTATAACTACTGAAAAATTTCTAAATGTTGCAGAACTTAGAACTTGGGGAAGAGAAAATTTTCTTGAAATATTCTCTTTTGTAATTGGAGATAGAAAGCTTGATGCAAAAACTTTAAATGAACTTTCAGTTTTAGCAACAACAGCTTTAATGAATAAAAATATAAGATAGGCTATATATCACTAGTTTTTGTATAGCTTACTAGCTTAGCATTTGTTTTATCTATATCAATCCAGCTGTTACAGTCAAAATCTATTTGCATAACAGCTCCCTCTTCAAATTTTTCTTTAAATCCTACAAGTGTAACAGCAAGAGCAGTTAAAGAAGGGTTATGTCCAACTATTAGCATGGTATCAATTGTGTCATATGTATAAGTTATTGTTTCTATTAATTCATTTACAAATGCCATGTACAAAACTTCATTTAGCATAATAGTTTTGTTGTACTTTAACTCATTTGCAAATATTTCTGCTGTATGTCTAGTTCTCATGGCTGGACTTGCAACTATTAAATCAATATTTAGATTTTTTGATGCCAAATTCATTGCCATTTTTTTTGCTTTTTCAATACCATCTTCAGTAAGCTCTATATCATAATCGTATTCGTTTAATGTTTCTCTGTCTTTTGTTGTGTGCCTTACTATAAAAACTCTTTTCATTTTCCCCTGCTTTTATAAAAAATTTCAAATTAGGCAGATTTTAACCTTATTTTTATAAATAAAATATAAAAATAAGCCAATTGATTTCCGAAAAAGTGGGCTTTATGATTAAAAATCTTTTAAAAAATATTTTTATTATTTCTATTTTCATAATTATTATAATTTGTTTATATTTTTCAAGTGAGTTAATATTATCAAAAGTTACAAATGATTACAAAAAATACAATAATCTAGAATATGAAATTTATTTAAAATCTAATGGAGTTCATACGGATATAGTTTTACCAATTGATAATAACATTATTTATTGGCCAAATCTTTTTCCTTTTGAAAATACGATTAGTAAAAGCAAAGATTTTAATTATATAGCTATTGGTTGGGGTGATAAAGGATTTTATTTGGATACTCCGACATGGAGTGAATTAAAAGTAAGTACAGCGTTAGTTGCTGGTCTTGGTATAGGAAAAACTGCTTTGCATATAACATATTATAAAGATATGCAAGAAGATGATTTAACAATAAAAGTACCTATATCAAAAGAGCAGTACGCTTCGATAGTTTCAACAGTAAAGAAAAATTTACAATATGATGATAAGGGTAAATCTATAAATATTAAAACCAATGCTCAATATGGAGAAAATGATGCTTTCTATGAAGCAATTGGAAGTTATAGTATTTTTCATACTTGTAATACCTGGACTAATAATACATTAAAAGAGGCAATGCTTCCTTCTTCAAAATGGCTAGTTTTTGATAAGGGAATTTTGTATCAATACAAAAATATTGATTTAAAATCTGAATAATAAAAAATAATTTAGTTTAAGTTTCTAATTATTAATTATAGTTTGCTAAAATTCTAAAAAAATTAGGAGCTAAAATGGAACAAACGAAAACAATATTTTTTCTTACTTTACTTACAGTATTATTTGTTTTTATTGGATTTTCATTTGCTGGAACAAATGGAATGTTAATAGCCTTTGTTATAGCTTTAGGGATTAATTTCTATGCTTACTATTTTTCAGATAAGCATGTATTAAAAAGATTTAATGCAACTTTAATTGAAGATAGTAGGCATCCAGTTTATAAAATTACACAAAAATTAATCCAAAAAGCAAATCTTCCAATGCCTAAAATTTATATAATAGCTGATCACACACCAAATGCTTTTGCAACTGGAAGAGATCATGAAAATGCTGCAGTTGCAGTTACTATGGGTTTGTATGAAATGTTAAACGAAGAAGAATTAGAAGCGGTGATTGCTCATGAACTTTCTCACATAAAACATTATGATATTTTAATAGGAACAATAGCAGCAGTATTCTCAGGAGCAATTGCAATGATTGCTAATATGTTACAGTTTAGTGGTATGGTGGGTAATAATAGACAAAATTCAAATCCTATAGTCATGATAGCAATGTCAATTATTTTACCATTAGCAGCATCTATAATACAAATGAGTGTTAGTAGAAGTAGGGAATACATGGCAGATGAGGGTGCTGCTAGAATGACAAAAAATCCTGCTGCACTTCAAAGTGCTTTGTCAAAACTTGAAAACTATGCTTTAAGAGGAGGAGTTTTAAAGAACGCTAGTGAACAAACTGCACATATGTTTATTATAAATCCATTTTCTGGCATAAAAAGTAATTTAAGAAATTTATTTAGAACTCATCCCACAACTGCTGATAGAATAACACGTCTTGAAGAGTTGAAATTTGAAATAAGAAATTAAAAAAAGCAACCCTTGACCAAAGAGTTGCTTTAGATTTGTATTTTATTAAAATACTCTTTACTATTTTCTTAATCGAAGTTAGATTTATACTCAACCATATAGAACTTATTGCTGTCTTTACTTATATAGTTGTTTTTTATCTCTTTTATGAAGCTTTTATTGTCTATAGAAGCTTTTAATTTAACAATCTCACTATTATTTAAAATTAATTTTGATTTTATATCATATTTAGAACTTAAATTATCAATTTCTTTTGAAATATTTTTGTTATTTTGTACATCAATATAAATTTTATTGATCTTTTCTAAATTTATATTACTTAAAATATCTTCAAAACTAAGAGATTTGTTATCTACTGTTACTAGTTTTTTATCTACTAATGCTAATTTTAATCCAAAAGATTTAAATCCAAAGTATAAAGCATCTTTTAATTTTCCTAAACTGTTTATATTATTTACTATAAATTTATCGTTTATATTTGTTTGTAAAAGATAATCAAAGTTTTTTCTTTGCCAGTAAAAATAGTTATCATTTCTAGAGAATTTTACTTTACCATGAAGAGTAGATGCTTCTTGTTCATTTAAAGAATATTTATCAGATGTTAAATCAAAATTATTCTTATATAAAGCAGTTTTTACATCAGTAAATCCTAATAATGTGTCATAAAGTCTATCATTTGAGAAATATTTATTACTATTTTTTAAAATATTTTCATATTTATCTAAATATTTATCTTTATATTCTTGTGAAAACCAAATTAAAAATGGAATTTGTGTCATATTAAAAGTAAATTTTCCAGGATCATGAGCATAAGTTTTAAATACCTCTTCAGCATGGTCTGGCATATAAATTAAAGCATTTGTTCCAGTTTGCTTTTTTACACTTTCTATTAATGAAGAAACTACAAAATCATTATAAAGAACACTATTATCATAACAATTCACAAAATTTTTAATTTCATTTTTTGAAGCTAATTTAGTTCCAAAACTCTTTTCATCTAAGTCATCATTAAAAATTCTATATTCTTCTGGAAATCTTTGACAATATGCTAGGTGACTTCCCATAAGATGGATAAAAATAGCTCTATTTTTAGATGTTTTAGTTTCTAAAAATTTATCTAAATATTTTATAAGTTCTCCATCATAATTTTGTGTTCTAGTTGTTGTACCTATAGAATTATTTATACTTATAGTTTGATTTGCATTTGAGGCAATTATTGATACTAGATTATCCCAAGCTCCAAGTAAGTTTTGATTTGTAAGCCAGATTGTTTCAAAGTCTGCTTTTTTTAAGATATCTACAATTGATGCAGAATCAAAATATTTTTTACTGCTACCTGTATATGCTTCTGTTAGAGCTAGTGAAAGAGTACTCATTGTTAAAACATGATTTGAAAATACATTATCAAGTTTTAAAATTTCACCGTTATCATATAGTTTCTGTAAGTTTGGAGTTGTTTCTCTAGTGTACCCATATAGTTGCATATGTCTTTTATTAAGAGATTCTCCAATAACAAATACATAAGTTTCTCCTGTTTGCTCTTTTGAAGCATCAAAATTTGAATCAACATTTTTTTTGTTTTGTATATCTTTAAATTGTTCAAGTTCTTTTATGTATGTATTATAATGTTCTTCTATGAAATTTGGTAATTTCATATTATCTAGATATGAAATTGCAATAATAGAAGCACTAATAATTAAAATAAATAGAGTTGTAAAATCAAAACTCTTAACTCTACTATTTCTATGCCACCATGAGATATAAAATAAAAATAAAAGAGAAAAAATAATAAATAAAATAGAACTAATAGGAACAAAACTAGTTACAAATTCTAAACTTTCACTAGTGTTAGATTGGAAAATAGAATATAAAGCCTCTTTTTCTAAAGGTATTTTAAATGCAAGTTTATATGAAATAAATAGTAAAGGAATCATTGCTAAAACGAAAAATACAATAGCTGTAAATAATGCAATAATATTCGCTATTTTTATATTTTTTGAAAAGTTAAAAATAAGTGCTAAAAGTAAAGCAATAGCAATTAAAATCCCACTGTTTGCTAATAGAGATTTTATATCTATTTGATTAAAAGTTGTATTTTCTGCATAAATAGATAAAAGAAAAATTATATAAACACCTAAAGTTATTGCAGCTTGATTTTTTCTAAATGTTAAAAAAAGAATCAAAAGCCATAAAAATAGTGAAAATATTAATAAAAGTATATCACTGATTGCAATTTTTCCGATATTTATTTTAGCCCAAGCTAAATTTTCTCCATTCATTGAAGCTACAATTTTTATTTTATCGTGAGAAGAAAAATATCCTTTTATTGTAATTGGAGTTGAACCGGTTTGAACAATCTCTTTTGTTAAAAGTTGATCATTTTTAAAAATTTCAAATAAAATATCACCATCTATATAATCTTCTTGTGCAAATATTTCAATTTTTCCAAATGAACTTTTTATAAAATTTAAATTTAGAGTAACAGCTTCTTTTTCTCCAGCATGAATATTAAAAATTTCATCTTTTGCTCTTGATATATTTGAATTTGTATTTTCTTCGTTTACTCCAAGAATTTCAAACTTTATATCATTTTGTTCAATAGTTCTAAATGTTGTTGGGCTTGTAACAAAAATGAAAGTAAAAAAAACAAAAAAACTCCAAAACCCTATCCATTGTTTTGAATATCTTTTTCCCCGTGGAATATTTGTATTTATTATCAAAAACGCTCCTAATCTAAAAGTTCAGGTCTGTATTCAAAGTGCATAGTGTCATAGTGATACCATCTTCCACCCCAAATAAAGCCATGTTTTTCAAAAATTTTTATAATTTCTTTTGGAATTTGATTTTTATAATTTGTAATTTTATCACTTTTTTCTTCCCAAAGCCAATAATTTGAATATTTTGTATTTAAATCTATTGATATTCCAAAGCTATGAGAACTTAATCTTTTGGTTTGACTTATCTTTCTAAATTTATATGTTCCTGCAATATTTGTAATATATTTTTTATATTCACTTGGAAGGTTATCTAGTTCAATGCTTATGGATTCTAATTTCTTATTAACATCATTTATTTTAGTCACAAATAAAGTTTTGTTTTCAGTTTTCGGAAGCCATTTTATTTTTACTAGATTTTTTTCTATCTCTTTTTGAGAATTTCCATACATTTTTTTAAAAAAATCTTGATTTCTAAATCTTCCTGCATCATCGTTTACACTTGGAATAAAGTTATCATTATTTTCAATTTTTTTATATGGTATGCTCATTTGATCTTCTAGAGATGCATTGTTTAATTTATCTTCGTAGTTTGTATAATTTTTAGGAGATGAAAATATAATTTTATCTCCATTTTTAAAATATATATAATTGTTTTCATATTTCTCTAAAAAATCAGGATAAGCCTTAATTAACTTTTTTGCTAATTCTTCAGAAGTAGTAGCAAAAAGATTTAGGGAAAAATATAATGTTGTGAAAAAAGCTATAAAAAGCCTATTTCTCATATACTTTCTTAATATTATCAATTTTTGAAGATAAATTTAAAAGTAACATATCTGCAATTACTAATGCCATCATAGATTCTGCAACTACACTTCCTCTTACAGCAACACAAGGATCATGTCTTCCTTTTAATTTACAAACAACTTCATTCCCATAAACATCAATAGTATCTTGTTCTATAAAAATAGATGGAGTTGCTTTAAAATAAACTTTTACATTTATATCATCTCCATTTGATATACCACCAAGCATCCCACCACTATGATTTGTTTTAAATCCAGTATTTCTAATTTGGTCATTATTATCATAACCTAAAACCTTCGAAGCTAAAATACCATCTCCAATTTCAACTGCTTTAACAGCATTTATACTCATCATTGCATTTGCTATTTGAGCATCTAATTTATGGTATATTGGTTCACCTAATCCAACTGGACAATTTTTAACATTAACAAGAGCAACTCCACCAACACTATTATGAGAATTTTTTGCATCTAAAATAGCATTTTTTTGATCT
This sequence comes from Aliarcobacter cibarius, assembly GCF_013372265.1. Taxonomy (NCBI): domain Bacteria; kingdom Pseudomonadati; phylum Campylobacterota; class Epsilonproteobacteria; order Campylobacterales; family Arcobacteraceae; genus Aliarcobacter; species Aliarcobacter cibarius. The sequence continues at coordinate 1,752,219 of NZ_CP054051.1, read as the reverse complement.
TCTTCAACATTTGGATCAAGAGCAAAAATTTCAGATTTTGAAACATTTGCAAAATCGTAAGTTTCTGCTTTAATACCATTTATTTCACAAATACCACTTTTTACATCAATATTTAGCTCTTTTAAAAGAAGTTTCGCTATTGCTCCAGCAGCTACTCTTGTTGCAGTTTCTCTAGCACTACTTCTACCACCACCTCTATAATCTCTAATTCCATATTTATTAAAATATGTAAAATCAGCATGACCAGGACGAAATAAATCTTTTATATTTGAATAATCACTTGATTTTTGGTTTTCATTAAAAATTATCATAGAAATACTTGTTCCCGTTGAGTATCCTTCAAAAACTCCACTTAGTATTTCAACTACATCACCTTCATTTCTTTTTGTTGCAAACTCATTTTGTCCAGGTTTTCTTCTATTCATCTCAGATTGAATAAATTCTTCATCTATTTTTATTCCAGCTGGAACTCCGTCAACTATACAACCAAGAGCTTTCCCATGTGATTCACCAAATGTTGTAAATCTAAATCTGTGTCCAAAAGTGTTCAATTCTCTTCCTCTCTTAGTTTTTCAATAGCAATTTTTGCAACAGCTTGTTGTGCTAATTTTTTACTTTTTCCACTAGCTCTTCCATAAGTTTTACCATCTATTTTTATAGATACTTCAAACTCTTTTTTGTGGTCAGGCCCATAAGAACCCTCTATTATATATTCAGGAATTGATGCAAATCTAGCTTGTGTAATCTCTTGTAAAGCTGTTTTATAATCACTAAAAAGAACATCTAAATTTATTTTGTCATAAGATTCTTCGAGAAGTTTTAAAATAATTGGTTTTAAAGTTTCTAAACCACTTTCAAGATAAATCGCACCCATTATAGCTTCAAATGCATCAGATAAAATAGAAGATTTTGTTCTTCCTTTATTTCTTTCTTCAGCATTTGAAATAAAAATATAATCACCCAGTTTTATTTCGTTTGCTAATTTTGTAAATCCTGTTTCATTTACCAAACTAGCTCTTATTTTAGATAGTTCACCTTCATTTGATTTTGGAAATTTTGTGTATAAATATTCTCCAACAATCAAATTTAAAACAGCATCTCCTAAGAATTCTAATCTTTCATTGTTATATGGTTTTTTGAAACTTTTGTGAGTAAGTGCTTCGATTATCAGATTTTTATTTTTAAACTGATAATCCAAGCACTTTTCAAGTTTTGAATAATCGCTCAATTTTTATCCTTTATAATTTTTGTGAAAGTATAACACAAAATATATTTTATCTTATTGTAGAGAGTTATTTGAAATATCAAAACCTTTTACTAAATGATGCTTTACTTCAAAACTTAAAACAGTATGGCAATTTGGACATCTTGATTCAAAAAATGGGTGAGAATGTTTACATGAAGTGCATATAAATTCAAAATTTAGATTTGTTTTTATATCTTTTTTGTAATTGTTTATTAAAATTAATATGTTTAAATCAAAATCATTACTAGAATCTACACTATTTATATATCCTTTTGCACTGTATAATTCATTTAAAAATTGATTATCTTTAATTTTAATAAAATCTATATCATCTTTTCTTTGATACCATAGAATATCTATTAACTTTTTACAATCAAAAGTATTAATATTATTAAAGAAGAATTCTCTATTAAATTGAATTAAAAAAGTTGCAAAAAGCCTTTGAATTATTTGGTTTTCTTTAAATATTTCATATAAAAGTTCGGTTCTTTTTTCATATGATAAAATAGGGTCATTTAAAATTAAAAGAGTTTCAAAATATACTCTATCTACTTTTATATCAACATTTAATTCTTCTAAAGCTTCTGTAATCTCTTTTGCTTTTTTGTAATCTTTTAATTTTTCACAAACAAGCATTAAACTTTTTAAAGCGCTTTTATTTCTAGGTGAGAATTTTAATATTCTTAAAAAAACATCTTTAGATCTTTGTAAAAAGCCACCTTTAAAATATGTGTTACCAAGAAGTTCTAAAAGTTCTTCTTTTTTTACTCTATCCTGAACAACTTCAAGAAGAGATAAATATACATTAATAGCTTTATTGTAATCTCCTTTATGTAAAAAAGTAGAAGCTAAAAGTAAAATTGAATCAAAAGGAAGATTATAAGTTTTATATAAATTTACGTAGTCATTTTCTTTTAATTTACCAAGTTCAAATCTCAAAGATAATTTTCTGTAATCTTTTCTTGCAGTTCTTTCTTTATATAAACCATATGAATAAGTAATAAATGATATAAAAAAAATGAGTGCAACAACTAAGATAACACCTAAGAGAGGATCTCTATATTCTAAAACCAAATTATCCAAGAATAGCCTTTTTGATTTGATAAAACATTATGCTAACATAAAAGTTCATATAAAATAATAAAATAGTATAATTAAAACCATGATAAAAAAAGAATCAATTGAAAATTTAAAAAACTATTTAGATGTTGTAGATGTTATTTCCCAATTTTTGGATTTAAAAAAAGCTGGAGCAAATTTTAAAGCTTGTTGTCCTTTTCACGGAGAGGAAACACCATCATTTGTTGTAAGCCCAACTAAGCAGATATATCATTGCTTTGGATGTGGTGCAGGTGGTGACAGTATTAAGTTTCTAATGGAATACGAAAAACTTTCGTATCCTGAGACAATTGAAAAATTAGCAAGTATGTATAATTTTACTTTAGATTATGATAGTTCAAATGAGAAAAAAAGAGATACAAGAGTTTTAGATTCTGTAAAAAAATTTTTTCAAAATAGTTTTGTTTCTAATAATTCTATGAAAGAATATATAAAAAATAGAGGAATTTCAGATTTTTCAGCTGAAAAATTTGAGATAGGGTATGCAGGTAGTTCTAGTGATACTATTAATTTTATAAAGTCAAACCATTACAATATAAATGATGCAATTGAATTTGGATTAATAGATAATGGTGAAAATGGTCTATATTCAAGATTTATAGATAGAATAATATTTCCTATTTATTCAATAACAGGTAAGTTAGTTGGTTTTGGAGGAAGAACAACTACTAACCACAATGCAAAATATATAAATTCTCCTCAAACACCTATTTTTAATAAATCAAAACTTCTTTATGGATACCATTTAGCGAAAGAACAAATATATAAAACTAAGCAAATAATAGTTTGTGAAGGGTATTTAGATGTTATTATGCTTCATCAAGCAAGATTTAACACAGCTGTTGCAACATTAGGAACAGCACTAACAAAAGAACATTTACCACTTTTAAGACGAGGAGAACCTAAAGTAATTTTAGCTTATGATGGTGATAAAGCAGGACTTAATGCTGCTTTTAAAGCATCTGTTATGCTTAGTCAAAGTGAATTTGATGGTGGAGTTGTTATTTTTAAAGATGGGCTTGATCCTGCTGATATGGTAAAAGATAAAAGGTTAGAAGAGTTACATAGTATGTTTATTGAACCAGTACCTTTTATACCATTTACAATAGATTATATAGTTTCAAAATATGATATAAGTGAACCTATACAAAAACAAAAAGCTTTAAATGAAGCAAATGAATATTTAAAAAGTTTATCTTTATTAAATCAAGATGAATATAAAAGATATATTGCCCAAAAGCTAAATATTAGAGAAAATTTAATACAAACAGTTAATACAAAACAAAGGCTAAATGAAAAAAGTAGTATTAAAATAGATATAGCTGAACTTTGTATTATAAAATCAATTTTAGAAAATCCAAAAAGATTAGATATGGTTTTAGATATTGTTGATGCATCAATGTTTGAATATCATAAAGATGAATTTTTACTTCTTTTAACAGACATAAATAACACAAAATTAAATCAAATAGCTTTAAATGATAAACTTGAAAGTTACAATGATGAAAGATTAAATAAAGAGTTACTTATTCTTTTGCATAAATTTTATTCTAATAAATTAATCTCATTAACGTATAATAAAGAGTTAAATTTTAATCAAAAAATTATGCAGATAAAAATAATAAAAGATAATTTATCTCAGTTAAAGCAGGGAAAACTTGTAAACTTTAATTTATGACTTAAAGAAAGTTTAATAAAATTTTAGATATTATTCCCGTTCGAAAAATGCAAATTAGTATAAAAACTAACCCTAGTTATGCTTATAAACAAGAAGAGGATGAAAAGATGTACGCAATTATCAAATGTGGTGGTAAACAATATAAAGTATCAGAAGGTGATATTATAGATATTGATTACACTGGTAAAGCTGCTAAAGAAACTTTAGAAATTACTGATGTTCTAGCAGTTAATAATGGTGAATTAAAAACTGGGGCTGCTGTTGCAAATGCAAAAGTTGAAGCAGTTGTTGTTTTAGATGGAACAGGTGTAAACAGAGCTAGAAAAGTTGTAATTTACAAAAAAAGAAGAAGAAAAGATTCTAAATTAAAAAGAGGTTTCAGAAAAAGCTTCACTAAAGTTAGAATTACAAAAATTGCTGCTTAAGCAAAAAATCAAATTTAAGGAGAAATAAAATGGCTCACAAAAAAGGTCAGGGTAGTACTCAGAATAATAGAGATTCAGCTGGTAGAAGACTTGGTGTAAAAAAATATGGTGGTGAAGTTGTAACTGCTGGAAATATCATTATTAGACAAAGAGGAACAAAAGTTCACTTAGGAAATAATGTTGGTATGGGTAAAGATCATACAATCTACTCTTTAATTGACGGTGTTGTTAAATTTGAAATTAAAGACAAAAATAGAAAAAAAGTTTCTGTTTACGCAGCTTCGTAAGTTAGAGATTTAATTTATTTTTTTTGAAGGGTGTATGCTTTTTGCATCACCCTTTTTTTATTTTAAGTACATATTTTAAAGTTAAAAAGTTTTGATTTTTAAATATCTATTGTATAGGAAAAATTATGTTTATTGATAGTGCAAGATTTAGTGTAAGCTCTGGAAAAGGTGGACAAGGATGTGCATCTTTTAGAAGAGAAAAATTTGTTGTTCAGGGTGGTCCTGATGGTGGAGATGGTGGAAAAGGTGGAGATGTTTATTTTTTAGTTGACAGTAATACAGATACATTATCTTTTTACAAAGGTAAAAGATTATTTAAAGCTGATAAAGGTCAACCAGGAATGGGTAGACAAAAAACTGGAAAATCTGGTGAACATCTAGTTTTAATAGTTCCTCCAGGAACACAAATTATAGATGATGATACAAATGAAATTTTATATGATCTTTTAGAAGACGGTGAAAGATTTTTGTTCCTTGAAGGTGGAAAAGGTGGACTTGGTAATGTTCATTTTAAAAATTCTAGGAATCAAAGACCTACTTATTTCCAACCAGGATTACCAGGTGTTACAAAAAATATTAGATTAGAATTAAAATTAATAGCAGATGTTGGTTTAGTTGGATATCCAAATGTAGGTAAATCTACTTTAATTTCAGTTACATCAAATGCAACTCCAGAAATTGCTAATTATGAATTTACAACACTTACTCCAAAACTAGGGGTTGTTAATGTTGGAGAATATAACTCTTTTGTTATGGCAGATATTCCTGGAATTATTGATGGTGCAAGTGATGGAAGAGGACTAGGTCTTGAATTTTTAAAACATATAGAAAGAACAAAAACTCTGTTATTTACTATTGATGTTGCAAACCATAGAACTATGATTGATCAATATAATGTTTTAAAAGAAGAATTAGAAAAGTTTTCATTAGAATTATCAAAAAGAGATTATGCAATAGTTTTAACAAAGATTGATGCTTACTATGGAGAAGATTTACAAAAAGATATAGAAGAATTTTTAAAAGCTTTAAATCTTGAGTCTTCTAAATCGAATGAGTATAAAATAGATGAAAATTTACCATATTTTATTCAAGATTTAATTTTCTCAAAAAAAGATAGTAGTAAACCATATTTTGTATTACCTATATCATCATTGAATAAAACAAATATAACACCACTTAAATATGCTCTTTATACTATGTTAGGAAAATAGATATGAAAAGATTGGTTATTAAAGTAGGTACTGCTGTTTTAACTCAAGATGGAGAATTAGCATATGAAAGAATGCAAAATTTAGTTAAGCTGATTGCTACACTAAAAAATGAAAAAAATATTGATGTAATTTTGGTTAGTTCAGGTGCTGTTGGTGCTGGATATACATCTTTGAAGTTAGATAAATCAGTTTTAGCAAATAAACAAACTTTAGCTGCAATTGGTCAACCAAAGCTTATGAAAACTTATCAAGAGATGTTTGAAGAGTTTGGAATAACTGTTGCTCAAATGTTATTTATTGCTGATGATTTTGATTCAAGAAAAAGATCAAAAAATGCAAAAAATGTTATGGAAATATTACTAAAAAATAAAGTTCTTCCTATTATAAATGAAAATGATGTAATTTCAACAGAGGAGTTAATAGGTGATAATGACCAATTAGCAGCATATGTAACACATTATTTTAAAGCAGATATGCTTTCAATATTAACAGATATTGATGGATACTATAATAAAAATCCAAGAGAGTTTAATGATGCTAAAATATTGAAAGTAGTAAATGAAATTTCAGAAGAAGAACTAAACAAAAAACCAACAGCAAATTCAAAATTTGCAACTGGTGGAATTGTTACAAAATTAAAAGCAGCAGATTTTTTAATGCAAAAAAATATCCCAATGTATTTAACAAGTGGTTTTGATTTAAAAAATGCTTATGAATTTTTAGTAGATAATATTCATATTAGTGGAACGATTTTTAAGAAATAAGGAGAAGTTTTGAGTAAAAAAGTATTATTTATGGGAACACCATCTTATGCTACAGAAATTTTTAAAGAGTTATTAGCTAGCTCGTATGAAGTTGTAGGAATTTTTACTCAAGAAGATAAACCTGTTGGAAGAAAACAGATTTTAACTCCTCCTCATATAAAGCAATATTGTATTGATAATAAAATAGATATTCCTATTTTTCAACCAAAAAAGTTAAAAGATAATCTTGTGGCTTATATTACAGTAAAAGAGTTGGAACCAGATTTTATAATTGTTGCAGCATATGGACAAATTCTACCAAAAGAGATACTAAGTATTGCACCTTGTATAAATCTTCATGCTTCAATTTTACCAAATTATAGAGGCGCAAGTCCTATTCAAGAAGGACTTTTAAATGATGATAATTATTTAGGAGTTACTTCTATGTTTATGGAAGAAGGACTAGATTGTGGAGATATATTAGGATTTTCATATTTAAAAAATGAGAAAGATTTACTAGTTGATAGTGCTTTTTCTAAATTATCTGATATTGCAGCTAAACTCACAATTATAACTTTAGATAATTTTGAGAATATTAAACCATTAAAACAAAATAATAGTGTAGCCAGTTTTTGTAAAAAAATAAAAAAAGAAGATGGTAAAATAGATTTTAAAAGTGCAAAAAAACTATTTTTAAAATATAAGGCTTACTCATTTTGGCCTGGTATATTTTTAGAATCAGAATTGAAAATAAAAGACATTGAACTTTTAGAAAATATTTCAGAAAATAAATCAGGTCAAATTTTGGCAATTGAAAAAGATTATATTATTGTCGGTTGTCAAAAAGGTAGCTTGAAAATAAAAACTATACAAGCCCCTTCAAAAAATGCAATAAGTGCAGTTGACTATTTAAGAGGACAAAGGTTAGAAGTAGGTAACATTTTAGCTTAAAGAATTTTAAGCTAAATATTGAACGAAGAGAGTAATTGTAAATAAGCTTGCAATTACTCCTAAAACTAAAGAATTTATAGCAATTTTTTCATCTAAACCACCTTTTATAGCTAAGACAGCTGCCATTGTCATTGGTGGCATTGCTACTTCAATAATTGTAACTTTAACCCAAGTTTGATCTATTCCATAAATATATTTAAATGTAAAAAGAACGATTATTGGAACAATAAACATTTTTAAAACAACAGCAATAGAAACTATATGAATTCTTGAAAATATATGTTTTAATTCTAACTTCATCCCTATCGCAATCATAGCAATTGGTACTAAAGTTGAACCCAAATTTTGACTTGTGAAAATTAGGAATTCTGGTATTTCAAAATTTTTTGCAACTATTGTTAAGAAAAACATAATCATTGGTGGAAATAAAAATATTGATTTTGAAATACCAACCATACTATTTTTTTTACCACTTCCCCAAGTTATTATAAACATACCAACAGAAACTAATAATAAAAATGAACCAAAAATATCATATATCAAACCATAAACTATGAAATCTTGGCCATAAAAAGCATCAATATAAGAAAAACCAATAAACGAAGTATTTCCAAAAGTTGCCATAATCATAAAAGTTGCAAGATAAAGTTTATTTAATCTTAAAAGTTTACCTATTATATAGGATAAAAAAAGATTAAATAAAATTACTCCAATAAACATAAAAATTAGACCAACAACTCTTGAATCTAATGTTAACGGATAAATTTTTGAAAATACAATAGCTGGTAGAGAAAAATAAATCACAAAATCAACCAGTTGTTTTGAATTATCTTGAAATAATATTTTATATAAGTATCCTAATATTAGGTAAATTGCTATTGGTAAAATTGGATCAAGCATTTCATTCCTTAATTAATAGAATCTCGATTATAATTAATATTATCTTCTATTTTTATTATGTATAATCGGTGCATGGAAATAATAAGATTAAATGAAGTTGATTCAACACAGATTTTTTTAAAAAATTATATTTTAGAGTTTGGATATAAAACTCCTATATGTGTTGTTACTGATTTACAAAAAGCTGGAATTGGAAGTAGGGGTAACTCTTGGATAGGTAATAAAGGAAACCTCTTTTTCTCTTTTGTTCTAAGTAAAGATTTACTTCCAAAAGATTTACCGATTCAAAGTGCTTCAATATATTTTACCTATATTTTAAAAAATATTTTACAAAAAAATGGTTCAAATGTTTGGATAAAATGGCCGAATGATTTTTATATTGGGAATGTAAAAATTGGTGGGACTATTACTACTTTATCTAAAGATTTACTTTATTGTGGAATAGGGATAAACTTAGTAGAAGTATCCGAAAATTACGGGGTTTTAGATATAAAAATTGACCAAGATTTTATATTGTTTGAGTATTTTAAAGAAGTCGAAAAAATTATCTCATGGAAGCAGATTTTTAGTCTATTTAAGATAGAATTTCAAAAAAGCAGAAACTACAAAACAACAGTAGATGGTCAAAAAATATCGCTAGAAAATGCAATATTAAACGATGATGGTTCAATACATATAGAAAACAAAAAGGTATTTAGTTTAAGATGACAGAGATTATTTCAATAGCAAACCAAAAAGGTGGTGTAGGTAAGACTACTACTGCTGTGAATCTTAGTGCCGCACTTGCATTAGAGGGGAAAAGAGTGCTTTTAATAGATGCAGATCCTCAGGCAAATGCAACTACTTCATTAGGATTTCATAGAGATACATACGAATATAATATTTATCATGTAATGCTTGGAACAAAAGAATTAAGTGAAATTATATTAGATTCAGAAATAGAAAATCTAAAAGTAGCACCTTCAAATATAGGTTTAGTAGGAATAGAAAAAGAATTCTATAAAAATACTAAAGAAAGGGAACTTGTATTAAAAAGAAAAATTGATACGGTTAAAGCTGATTATGATTATATAATAATTGATTCACCACCTGCACTAGGACCAATCACAATAAATACGTTAAGTGCCTCAACATCAGTTTTGATTCCAATTCAATGTGAGTTTTTTGCTTTAGAAGGATTAGCTCAATTGTTAAATACAATAAAGTTGGTTAAGCAAACAATTAATCAAAGTCTTCAAATTAGAGGTTTTTTACCAACAATGTATAGTTCTCAAAATAACTTATCAAAACAAGTTTTTGCAGACTTAGCACAACATTTTGAAAATAAGTTATTTAAAATAGATGATGAATCATACGTAGTAATTCCGAGAAATATAAAACTAGCAGAAAGTCCTAGTTTTGGTAAACCAATTATGCTTTATGATACAAATTCAGTTGGAACTAAAGCTTACACAAATTTAGCAAGAGCAATTGCTGGATAAATTTTAACACTTAGGAAAAAATATGGCATTAGGAAGAGGATTAGGTGAACTTTTAGGTGAAGTTGAGATTGCTTATGAAAATTCAACTTCAGGGGTTAATCAAGGAATTAGAAAAATTGATGTCTCTTTAGTAAAACCAAATCCAAATCAGCCTAGAAAAATATTTGATGAAGAAAAACTTCATGAATTAAGTGAATCAATTAAAGAACATGGATTACTTCAACCTATTGTTGTTATTGAAAATACAGATGGTACATTTACTTTAATTGCAGGTGAAAGAAGATTAAGAGCTCACAAACTTGCTAATTTAGAGCAAATTAAAGCTATAGTAGTTGATGAAGATGAATTAAAATTAAGAGAATTAGCTTTAATTGAAAATATTCAAAGAGATGATTTAAATATTATTGAATTAGCTTTTTGTTATGCGCAACTTTTAAATGAGCATAATATAACTCATGAAGAATTGTCAAAAAAAGTTTTCAAAAGTAGAACATCTATTACAAATACTTTAAGACTTTTACAACTATCTCCTTACGTTCAACAAGCATTAGCTTCAGATAAAATAACTGCAGGTCATGCAAAAATTATGTTGGGTTTATCAGTAGATGAACAAAAAATGGTTTGTGATTCTATAATTGGTCAAAAACTATCTGTAAGAGAAACTGAAAAATTAGTTAAGGAATTAAAAGAAAAAGATGTTAAAAAACCTAAAAAAGAAAAAAACACAACTAATCTCAATTTTGCTTCATTAAGTGGATTAGTTGGACAACTAAAAGAAAATAATCTAAAAGTTAAATTAGAAAAAAACTATTTTAAAATCGAATTTAATTCTCAAGAGGATATTGATAAAATATCTAGCTACTTTAATCTATAATAATATAAAAAAATAAAAATTTAAGATTTTAACAATATCATTTAATAAAAATTTATAGATAGTTTTGCTAGAATATTAGCGTTTTAGTTAAACTAAACTGTAAAAATATGGAGGAATGAATGTTAGACATAAGTCCTGTACTATTGCTTAGCTCTGGTATCATCTTTCTTTTAGTAGTTGCTAGACTAAACAGTTGTCTATTCAAGCCTATATTAAAGCATATGGATGAAAGATCTGCATCTATCAAAAAAGATATGGAAGATGCAAAATCAAATAGTTCTGATGTTGATGGGCTTTTAGCTGAAGCAAATGATATTATTGCTAAAGCTAAAAAAGAGGCAGCTGTTATTAGAGAGCAAGCCTACAAAGAAGCTAAAGATAGTGCTGATGTTAAACTTGCAAGTGCTAAATTAAATTTAGAAGCAAAATCTGCTGAATTTGCTAAAAACTTACAAGAAGAAACTCAGGCATTAAGGGATTCTTTATTATCATCAATGCCTCAATTTAATGAGAGCTTAAAAAATAAGCTTAGCTCAATTTAAAAGGGAATGGTGAATATGAAAAGAGTTTTATTACTTGGGTTGGCGCTAGCCCCTGTTGCAATGTTTGCAAGTGAAGGTGCGGAAACAAACTATGATATAGTTCAAAGAACCGTTAACTTTATAATATTTGCTGCAATTTTATGGTATTTACTTGCTGATAAAATTAAAGCATTTTTTGCTAGTAGAACTTTAGGAATTCAAGCTGAGCTTGATAAAGTTCAAGATACTTTAAAAGCTTCTCAAGATAAAGTTGCTGACGCACAAAAAAAACTTGTAGATGCTAAAAGATTAGCTAGTGAAATTATTGATGGTGCGAAAGCAGATGTTGATTCTATTAAACAAAAAGTTTTGAGTGCAGTAGATGCTGATATTGCAAATTTAAACAAAAATTTAGAAGAATCAAATAAAGTTGAGATTTCAAAAGCTAAAAAACAAGTTGTTGGTGAAGTTCTTAATGAGCTATTAAGTTCAGAAAATATTAAACTTTCTCAAAACGAGTTAGTTAATATTATTCTTAAAAAGGTAGCATAATGAAAGATTTAGTAGCAAAACGATACGTAAAAGCTTTAATTGCTGGTAGAAATAAAGATGAGATTACTTCTATTAGTAGTAAATTAAACCAAATTGCTTCAGCATTTTCTAGTGAAAAATTCAAATCTATTATTGCTTCAAATGAAGTTAGTAATAGTAAAAAAGTTGAGTTAATAGTTTCATTAGCAGATAATATTGATAGTACATTGAAAAGTTTTATTAATCTTCTTGGTGAAAAAAGAAGATTTGAGTTATTACCATTTATTGCAAAAGATTTAACTATCGAAATTGCAAAAATGAATAATAGTTATGTTGGTGTTGTATATACGAATGAACAATTATCTTCTGATTTTGTAACTTCAATAGAACAACAATTTAGTAAAAAATTTGATGTTAAATTATCATTATCACAAAATGTTGGTGATTATGATGGAATTAAAGTAGATATAGATGGACTAGGTGTTGAAATATCTTTTTCTAAAGATAGATTAAAAACTCAGTTAATCGATCATATTTTAAAAGCAGTTTAGAACTTATAAAGGAGAAATTGAATGGGTGCAAAAATTCAAGCAGATGAAATCAGTTCAATTATTAAAGAAAGAATTGATAACTTTGAATTAAATGTAGATGTAAATGAAACAGGTAAGATAGTATCTTATGCTGATGGTATTGCTCAAGTTTATGGTCTTAAAAATGTTATGGCTGGTGAACTAGTAGAGTTTGAAAATGGTGAAAAAGGTTTAGCTTCTAACTTAGAAGAATCTTCTGTTGGTATCGTTGTTCTTGGAAAAGGAGAAGGATTAAGAGAGGGAACTTCTTGTAAAAGACTTGGAAAACTTCTTGAAGTTCCAGTTGGAGAAGCTCTTGTAGGAAGAGTTGTTAATGCTTTAGGTGAGCCAATTGATGGTAAAGGTGCAATTAATGCTACTGAAACTAGATATGTTGAAGAAAAAGCTCCTGGAATCATGTCAAGAAAATCTGTTCATGAACCATTACAAACAGGTATTAAAGCTATTGATGCACTTGTTCCGATTGGAAGAGGTCAAAGAGAGCTTATTATTGGAGATAGACAAACTGGTAAAACAACAGTTGCTATTGATACAATATTAAACCAAAAAGGTGAAAATGTTATTTGTATTTATGTTGCAATTGGACAAAAATCATCTTCAGTAGCTTCTGTTGTAAGAACACTTCAAGAGTCTGGAGCTATGGATTATACAATTGTTGTAAATGCTTCTGCTGCAGATTCATCAACATTACAATTCTTAGCACCATATACAGGTGTTACAATGGGTGAATACTTTAGAGATAATGGTAAACATGCTTTAATTATCTATGATGATTTATCTAAACACGCTGTTGCATATAGAGAAATGTCTCTTATTTTAAGAAGACCTCCAGGAAGAGAAGCATATCCAGGAGATGTATTCTACCTACACTCAAGATTACTTGAGAGAGCTGCTAAAATGAGTGATGAAAAAGGTGCTGGTTCTATGACTGCGTTACCTATTATTGAAACTCAAGCTGGAGACGTTGCTGCATATATTCCAACAAACGTAATTTCTATTACAGATGGACAAATATTCTTAGAAACTAACCTATTTAACTCAGGTATTAGACCTGCAATTAATGTTGGTTTATCAGTTTCAAGAGTTGGTGGAGCTGCTCAAATTAAAGCTACAAAACAAGTTGCAGGAACATTAAAACTTTCACTTGCTCAATATAGAGAACTTGAAGCGTTTGCTCAATTTGCTTCTGACCTTGATGAAGCTACAAGAAGAGAACTTGAACTTGGTCAAAGAATGGTTGAAGTTTTAAAACAAGGTGTTAATAAACCACTTGTTATTGAGAAACAAATTGTAATTATTTATGCGGGTACTAAAGGGTATTTAAATGATATTGCAGTTAAAGATGTTGTAAGATTTGAAAATGAGTTACATGCATTTATTGAGCAAAAATACTCAAATATTTTAGATGCAATTAAATCAAGTCAAAAAATTGATGACAATACAGAGGCTTCACTAAAAGCTGCATTAGAAGAGTTTAAAACTGTATTTAATGCAAAATAAGGATTAGCAAATGGCTAACTTAAAAGAGATAAAATTAAAAATAGGTAGTGTTAAGAATACTCAGAAAACTACAAAAGCTATGAAGCTTGTATCTTCTGCAAAACTAACTAGAACTAGACAATTGTCTGAGCAAGCTAGAAGTTATGCAACTAAGATAAATGAAGTTCTTTCTGATATTGCTGCTAGAGTTAGCAAAGTTCAAGACGAAGGAAATATTGGTAGAGCATTTATTCAAAATGATAATCCAAAAACAGTTGATATTGTTTTTGTTACTGCTGATAAGGGACTTTGCGGTGGTTTTAATATGTCAACAATTAAAACGGTTAGTAAGCTGATTGCTGATTATGAATTAAAAGGTACTAAGGTTAGACTTAGAGCTGCTGGAAGAAAAGGTGTAGATTTCTTTAGTTTTCAGGGTAAAACTTTAGAACAAAGAGTAAGTGATTTATCATCAGCACCTGATTATGAAAGAGCTTCAAGTTTTATTCATAGTGCGGTTGAAGATTTTAAAAATGAGCTTACTGATAAAGTTATTGTTGTTTATAATGGTTTTTTAAATATGTTAACACAAGAAATTAGAATAAGAGAACTTTTACCAATTAGTTTGGAAAAAGTTGAAATTAGTGAAAATTCTTCTATGTTAAATATTGAACCAGAAGATGATGATGATGAAGTTTTAAAAGAATTAACTGATAAATATATTGATTTTAATATGTATTATGCACTTATAGATTCATTAGCAGCTGAACACAGTGCTAGAATGCAAGCTATGGAAGCTGCTACAAAGAATGCAAAAGAAAAAGTTGATAGTTTAACAGTTGAATACAATAAAGCAAGACAAGCTGCAATTACAACAGAGCTGATAGAAATTATCAGTGGTGTTGAAGCATTAAAATAATTTAATAAGGAGAAGGCCTATATGAAAGGTAAAGTTATTCAGGTAATGGGTCCTGTAGTTGACGTTGAATTTGACGGATACTTACCAGAAATTAATGAAGCTATTGATGTTACTTTAGCTGATAAAACTAAGGATAGATTAGTATTAGAAGTTGCTGCTCACATCGGTGATGGAAGAGTAAGAACAATTGCTATGGATATGACTGAAGGATTAATCAGAGGTCAAGAGTGTATAGCTACAGGTGGTCCTATTAAAGTTCCAGTTGGAGAAGCTGTTCTAGGAAGAATTTTCAATGTTATTGGAGATCCAGTTGATGAAGGTGCTGCTATTCCTGCTGACGTTGAAAGATGGTCAATTCATAGATCTGCTCCAACGTTTGAAGAGCAATCAACAAAAACAGAAATGTTTGAAACAGGTATCAAAGTAGTTGACCTTTTAGCTCCATATTCAAAAGGAGGAAAAGTAGGACTATTCGGAGGTGCTGGAGTTGGTAAAACAGTTATCATTATGGAATTAATCCATAACGTTGCGTTTAAACACTCAGGATATTCTGTATTTGCAGGAGTTGGAGAAAGAACAAGAGAAGGAAATGACCTTTATCATGAAATGAAAGATTCAAATGTTTTAGATAAAGTTGCATTATGTTATGGACAAATGAGTGAACCACCAGGTGCAAGAAATAGAATTGCTCTTACAGGTCTTACAATGGCTGAGTACTTTAGAGATGAAAAAGGTCTAGATGTACTAATGTTTATTGATAATATCTTTAGATTTGCACAATCAGGTTCTGAGATGTCAGCTCTTTTAGGAAGAATTCCTTCAGCGGTTGGATACCAACCAACACTTGCTAGTGAGATGGGAAAATTACAAGAGAGAATTACATCTACTTCTAAAGGTTCTATTACTTCTGTTCAAGCAGTATACGTACCAGCAGATGACTTAACGGATCCAGCACCAGCTTCTGTTTTTGCTCACTTAGATGCAACTACAGTTTTAAATAGAAAAATTGCAGAAAAAGGTATTTATCCAGCGGTTGATCCACTAGATTCTACTTCAAGAATTTTAAGTGCTGATATTATTGGACAAGAACATTATAATACTGCAAGAGGTGTTCAATCTGTTCTTCAAAAATATAAAGATTTACAAGATATTATTGCAATTCTTGGTATGGATGAGTTATCAGAGTCTGATAAACTTGTTGTTGCAAGAGCTAGAAAAATCGAAAGATTCTTATCTCAACCATTCTTCGTTGCTGAAGTATTTACAGGAAGCCCAGGTAAATATGTTGAATTAAAAGATACTATCGCAGGATTCCAAGGAATTTTAGATGGTAAATATGACAACATTCCAGAAATGGCATTCTATATGGTTGGTGGAATTGACGAGGTTCTAGCTAAAGCTGAGAAAATGAAATAATAAACCAATTAAGGCTTAATATGGATACAATTAAATTATCAATAGTTACACCAAACGGTACGATATTTAATGGTGACGTAAAAACTGTAACTCTTCCTGGAAAAGAGGGAGAGTTCGGTGTTCTTCCAGGACACTCATCATTAGTATCAACTTTAACAGTTGGTGTTATTATTATTGAAAAAGAAAATTCTACTGAAGCAGTTGCTATTAACTGGGGACATGTAAAAGTAGATGAAAAAACAGTTGATGTTTTAGCAGATGGAGCTATTGCATTAACTTCTGGAAAAGATTCAGAAATAGCTAAGAATATTGAAGCTGCAAAAGAGTTAGTAAATTCTGTAAAAGATTCTAATATCTCTATGGCAGCAGTTGAAGCAAAAATCAACTCATTTGCATAAAAGCACATGATAACTACATTACTAAATTATTTGGCAAATAGTAGCGCTATAACTTATATAGTTTTAGCGCTATTGTCAACTTATCTAATAGTTACTTTCTGGATTTTTCTTTATAGAAATAGTGCAATAAAAGCATTAATTAATAATGAAAAAAAATCTTTAGAATCTTTAACATCAAGAGAAACGATATTCTCACCTTTATCTGCATTAAATAAGTGTTCAAATAATTCAACTTCAAAAGAGTTATTACATGCTTGTGAGATAAATATAATTAAAGATGCAAGTGTTGGAATTTCATGGCTAGCAATTATATCTTCAACATCACCATTTATTGGATTATTTGGAACCGTTGTAGGAATTCTTGAGTCATTTGCAAAATTTGCAAACCAATCAAAAGTGGCATTTTCAATTATAGCACCAGCAATTAGTGAAGCACTAGTAGCTACTGCAGCAGGTATTTTAGTGGCAATATTCGCTTATACATTCCATCAAATATTAACAAGAAAACTTTACGAATTAAGTATTTTCTTAAAAGCTCAATCAGAAATTATTATAGCAGCTAAAGGGTAAATAAAGTGTACGATCTTAATGAAAAACCAGAATTAAATATTACCCCTTTAGTTGATATTATGCTAGTATTACTAGCAATTCTAATGGTTACAGCTCCTGTAATAGAGTTTGAAGAGACATTGAATCTTCCAACTGGGAGTAAATCACAACAAGCACAAGACGTTGCTAAAATAGATATTATTATTACAAAAGATAGAGTAGTTACATTAAATAAAAATAAAGTTGAAATATCAAATTTTGCAGATAATTTTTTACTGTTTTCAAAAGGTAAAGATCAAAATACACCAATTTACATAAGAGCTGATAAAGATTTAAAATATGATGATATTGTATTTGTTTTAAAATCAGTAAAAGAAGCTGGCTTCTTTAAAGTTGCTTTGGTTACAGATGGGTAAAGATGCAAAATAGTACTTCATTTCTAATTTCAGGTATTGTTGCATTTTCTATATATTTTTCTTTTTGTTTTTTGATACTTTTATATATATATTCACCAATAAATGAGGCAATAAATATAACACCAACTACTACTGCTATAGAACTAGATATGATAGAAGAAATAGCAGATAAAAAAATGGTTGAAAAAAAAGTTGAAAAAATTGTTGAAGAGAAGCAGCCAGTTGAAAAAGCGACATCAAATTCAAATGAAAAAAGACCTGACTTAAAATCTCTTTTTGCAAATGTTAAAGAAACATCAAATAAAGTTGTAAAAGAAGAAGTTAATAATGTTGAAAAATCTATTGATCCAAAGAGATTTAAATCTAAATTTGAAAAAGAAAAAAAATCAAATAATGTTAAAATAGACAAGTTACTTGAAGATGAAAAAACTGCTACAAATACTAAAACTAAAAGTTCATCAAAAGGTGATAAGAATGATGATTATGGTAGTAAAATATACGAAATGTTATATTCAAGAGCACCTGTTAGTGAAGATAGAAGTTTAGTTATAACAGTAATGGTTTCAATTTCTCCAGACGGTGCCTTTGATTATAAATTTGTAAAAAGATCTAGTAGTGAAGCATATAATACGGCTATAAGACTATATCTTGACGAGCAAAAGGATATTGCTTATCCACCACCACCAAGTGGAAAAGTAGTTAAATATACAGTTGATTTTAAATTTGAAGGGTAGGAAATTATGTTTAAAATAGTTTTATTTATTTCATTAATGTTTAGCTCTATTTTTGCTAATGTTGATGGACACATTGATATTGTAAAAAAATCTAACTCAATTCCAAAAATTGCAGTATCAGTTGCAAGTGATTCGAGTAGTGATTTTACTTTAAGTAGATTAAAGAAAAGTTTAGAAGATGATTTGAATGTGAGTGGACACTTTGATTTGTCAAATGTTAATGTTCCATCATCTTCTTATGATAGTACTCCTGATATGTTAGCGCTATCAAATCAAGGAGTTTCTTTATTTGTTAATTTGGCTTCACAAAAAGAGTCAAATGGAGGATATACATTAAGAGTTAAGCTATTTGATGTAAATCAAAGAGCTTTAGTTTTAGAAAAAAACTTTACAACATCTCAATTAGATAGATCTGTCTTTTTAGCACATAAGGCAGCGATTTCAATAAATGATTTCTTTAAAGCACCAAGTATAGCTTGGATGGAAAAATTTGTAGTTTTTGCAGTTTATAGAAATGCTGGTAATGCAGATATAATGATTGGAGATTATACATTAACATATAAACAAACAGTTGTTAGTGGAGGGTTAAATATTTTCCCTAAATGGGCAGATAAAGAACAAAAAAGTATTTACTATACATCATATAATTATAAAAAGCCAACTTTAGTTAAACTAAATATTTATAATAGAAGTAAAGATATTATTATGGATTCTGATGGGATGCTTGCATGTTCAGATGTAAATGCAGATGGAAGTAAAATTTTAGTTACAGCTTCTCCAACAGGTCAACCAGATATCTTTGTATATGATACTAGAAGTAAAAACAAAACTCAAATTACAAAATATGGTGGAATTGATGTTGGTGGACAATTCGTAGAAAATGATTCAAAAATAGTTTTTGTTTCTGATAGACTAGGTAATCCAAATATATTTTCTCAAAATATAGGTTCAACAGCAGTTGAAAGAATGGTTTACCATAGTAATAATAATTCATCAGTTACATCAAATAAAAATAATATAGTTTTTAGTAGTAAAGATTCTTCAAATGAATTAGGTGGTAAAAGTTTTAACCTTTATTTAATTAATAGCAAAACAGATAATATGACTAGATTAACTACTAATGGAGTAAATCAATTTCCAAAATTTTCACCAGATGGGGAAACACTTCTTTTTATTAAAAATTATGCAGGTGTAAGTTCACTAGGAATAATAAGATTAGAATTCAATAAATCATTCTTATTCCCTCTTAAAGGTGAAAGAATTCAATCTATAGATTGGTAAAATAATAAATAAAGACTATTTTTTTAGTCTTTATTTCTCTCAATAAAAAAAAACAAACAAACAATTGTAAATTAATAAAAAAATACTCCTCAAATAAAAAAATATAAACAATAATTAAGCTTTAATTTAATAATATTTCACAAATATTAACTTTCAAGGAAAAAATATGAAAAAATTAGGTCTTTACTCTGTTTTAGTTTCAGCTTTATTATTTACTACAGGATGTAGCGAAAAAAATGCTGAGTTAGAAACTGATAACTCTGTTGTTGCAGCAGATAACACTGTTGCTGATAGAGGTATAGAAGATGGAAGCTTTTCAGCTTTAGAAAAAGTTGGAAATGGTAACTATTATATGATTAACGGTCAAAAAGTTTTAATTGAGCACATCTACTTTGGATTTGACAAATATAACTTAACTGATGAAAATAAAGAAAAAGCAACTAACAATGCTTCTAAATTATCTCCATTAAAAGCTGATACTACTGTAAAAGTATTCGGTAACACAGATGAGTGGGGAAGTGATGAGTATAACTACGCATTAGGATTAAAAAGAGCTAACGCTGTTAAAGATGTTTTAGTATCAAATGGTGTTTCTGCTAACATTTCTTTAGTTTCTTTAGGTGAAAGCAATCCAGTTTGTACTGAAAAAACAAAAGATTGTTGGTCAAAAAACAGAAGAGTTGAGCACGAATTAAGTAAATAATTTATGACAAAATACTTTCTATCATTATTAGTAGTATCTTCTATTTCCGTAGCTGAAGAAGTTTCAGTTTACGGAAATTCTAATTCTTCATCATATGGACTTAGTTCTACTGAAAAACATATAATGAAAAATCAATCAAATATAAGTGATTTATCTTCTAAAGTTGGTGATTTAAAAAGTCTTGTTGACTCTATAAATAACAGATTAGAAGGTTTAGAATCTACATCTGAGGGTGATTCTAAAAGATTAAATGCAACAAGTAAAAAAGTTGATGATTTAATAAGTAGAGTTAATTCTTCATCTTTAGATATGGATTCAGGAACTTCATCAAATCAATCGGGTGATGCTGATTTAGCTGCAACTGTAAATAACTTGAAAGCTTCAGTTACAAAACTTACTGCACTTGTAAATAAAATTAATTCAGAATATGTTTCATCTACAGAATTAGAGAAAAATATGAATCAATTTATTACAAGAGAGGAGTTTGAAGCTTTAAAAAAGTCATTAGGCGTTAAAACGCAAGCAGTAACTCCTACAAAATCTAGTGATAAAAAAGATACAAAAGTTGAAGTTGAAACTGATTCTTCAATTGATATAAATCCTAAAACTGCTGAAGATAAAGCTAAATTGATGACGGATGCTAAAAAAGATTTTGATTCAAAGAATTATGATGCTTCACTTAAAAAATATCAAAAACTTGTTGATATAAATTATAAACCAGCTGAGAATAATTTTTATTTAGCTGAAGTTTGGTATATGAGAAAAAAATATGATGTTGCAATAAATCATTTTAAAAAATCTGCTATGTTGAATGATAAAGCAGCTTATATGCCAAAATTATTATTGCACAGTGGTATTTCATTTGAGAACATAAAAGACAAAGATAATGCAAAAAATTTCTATGGAACTTTGATAGATCTTTATCCTAATAGTTCTGAAGCGAAAGACGCAAAAAATAGATTATCTAAAATAAAATAAATATTATAATTAAGGAATTAAAATGTCAAACAAAGTAATTGGAATAGAATATACATTAAAAGATGCTAAAACTGGTGAACAACTTGATACTAATGTTGGACAAGCACCTTTAGAATTTGTTTCGGGTAAAGGACAAATCATTAAAGGTCTTGAGGATAAATTAGTTGAAATGTCAGCAAATGAAGAAGCAGATGTTTTAGTTGAGCCAAAAGATGCATATGGTGAGTATAATGTTGAAGCAGTTCAAACTTTACCAAAAGAACAATTTGCAGGTATTGAATTGGTTGAAGGTATGTCTCTTTATGGTTCGGGTGAACATGGAGAAACAATTCAAGTAGTTGTTAAATCTTTTGATGATAAAGAAGTTACAATTGATTACAATCATCCAATGGCAGGTAGAACTTTAATGTTTACAGTTTCTATCCTTAGTTTAAGAGATGCAACTGAAGAAGAAGCACAAACAGGTGTTGTAGGTGGATTTGCTGCTATGGGTGGTGGATGTTGTGGTGGAGGAAGCCACTCTCATGGTGGAGGATGTGGAACAGGTGGATGTGGAAGTGATCATGATGATCATGACCATGGACATTCTCACGGTGGAGGATGTGGAACAGGTGGATGTGGTTGCCACTAATTAGTTACTAATTTTAAAAAACTATGAATATTGCCCGAGTGTAGTGATACATTTGGGCAATTTAATTTTAAATAAAGAGGTTATATATTATGAAAAAAGTTGCTTTTATTTTTCCAGGTCAAGGAAGCCAAGCAGTTGGTATGGGAAGAGATTTTTTTGAGAATAGTGATATTGCTAAAGGAATGATTAAAAAAGCTAGTGAAAGATTAAATATAAATTTTGAAAAGCTTTTATTTGATGAAAATGAAAATTTAGGAAAAACAGAGTTTACTCAACCTGCAATATTACTTGTTAGTTCAATTGCACTTGCAATTTTTAAAGAAAAATGTAGTATTCAACCAGAATTTGTTTTAGGTCACTCATTAGGTGAATTTTCAGCTTTAATAGCTGCTGGAGCAATTGATTATCTAGATGCAATAGAACTTGTAAATAAAAGAGGAACTTTTATGCAAGAAGCTTGTAGTGGAGCTGGTGCTGGAATGATGGCTTTAGTAGGAATAGATGATGAAAAAGTTGAAACTATTTGTAAAGAACAAAGAGAGAAAGGTTTAAAAGTTTGGCCAGCTAATTATAATATGGATGGACAACTTGTACTTGCAGGTCTTAAAGCAGATTTAGAGTCTCTTGTTGATACTTTTAAAACAGCCGGTGCAAAAAGAGCTTTAGTACTTGATATGAGTGTAGCTTCTCATTGTGAATTACTTGAAAGTGCTGTAGAAAATTTAAAACCATATTTAATTGAATTTTTAAATGAAGAGTTTTCTAATGTTATTTCAAATGTTAGTGCGAGTAATTATTCTACTAAAGATGAAGCTGTTGAACTTCTTGCATCTCAATTAGTTAAACCTGTAAAATATAAGCAATCAATAAAAGCATTTGAAGATAAAGTTGATTTGTTTATTGAATTTGGTCAAGGTGCGGTATTAAAAGGTTTAAATAAAAAGATTACTGATAAACCAACATTAAATGTATCTGATATCAAAACATTAAATGAAACATTAGAGGCATTAAATGACTAAATTAGCAATCATGGGAGCTATGCAAGAAGAGATAGATCCTCTTTTAGAGTTTTTCAAAGATTATAAAGTTATAAATTATGCAGATAATAACTATTATGAATTAACATATAATGGTTTAGATATTGTAATAGCTCATTCAAAAATTGGTAAAGTTTTTGCAAGTTTAACTGCTAGTACACTTATTCAAAAATTTTCTTGTGATACTCTACTTTTTTCTGGTGTTGCTGGCGCAATTAATCCAGCACTGAATATTGGAGATTTAATTGTTGCAACTAAACTTTGTCAACATGATTTAGATATTACTGCTTTTGGACATCCTTATGGTTTTGTTCCAGGTGGAAAAGTATTTGTAGAGAGTTCTAAAGAACTTTTAGCTTTAGCTAAAAAAGTTGCAGAGAAAGAAAATCTTAAAGTAATTGAAGGAACTATAGCTACTGGTGATCAGTTTATTCATTCAAACACTACTAAAGAGTTTATTGAAAAAACTTTCAAGGCAGATGCTTTAGAAATGGAAGGTGCAAGTGTTGCTGTTGTTTGTGATGCTTTGAATATTCCATTTTTTATTTTAAGAGCAATTAGTGATAGTGCAAATATGGATGCAGGATTTGATTTTGATGAATTTTTACAAAGTAGTGCAAAAATATCTAGTAATTATTTGATTAAAATTGTTGATGAATTAATAAAAAATAGATAAGCTTTCTTTGTGTAGGATTGTCCTATACTTTCTTTAAATTATTTTTAAAGGATTTATATGGATAATTTACACAGAATTGAAAAAGATTTCTTAGGTGAAAAAGAGATCGAAAATGATAAATATTATGGTATACAAACACTAAGAGCAAAAGAAAATTTCAATATTACTACAATTGAAATTTCAATATTCCCAAATTTTATAATCTCATTAGCAAAAGTAAAAAAAGCTTGTGCTTTAACAAATTTTGAATTAGGTGATTTAACTGAAGTTCAAAAAAATGCAATTGTAGAAGCTTGTGATATGATAATTGATGGAAAATATCACGATCAGTTTATAGTTGATCCAATT
The DNA here is from genome assembly GCF_013372265.1 of Aliarcobacter cibarius. Lineage (NCBI taxonomy): Bacteria > Pseudomonadati > Campylobacterota > Epsilonproteobacteria > Campylobacterales > Arcobacteraceae > Aliarcobacter > Aliarcobacter cibarius. The sequence continues at coordinate 1,728,097 of NZ_CP054051.1, read as the reverse complement.
CAAGGGGGAGCAGGAACTTCTACAAATATGAATGCTAATGAAGTAATAGCAAATATTGCTTTAGAGATTTTAGGTAAGAAAAAAGGTTCATATAATATAATTCATCCAAATAATCATGTAAATATGAGTCAATCAACAAACGATGCTTATCCAACTGCTATTAAAATAACACTTTATGAATTGATTTTTAAACTTCAAGATAGCCTTAAGATTTTAAGAGATGCTTTCAAAAATAAAGCATTTGAATTTAAAGATATTTTAAAAATGGGAAGAACGCAACTTCAAGATGCTGTTCCTATGACATTAGGTCAAGAGTTCAAAACTTTTGCAACAATGATTGATGATGATATTTTTAGGCTTACAACAGCTCAAAACTTATTAAAAGAGGTAAATTTAGGAGCTACAGCGATTGGAACAGGTATTAATACAAAACCCCAATATCAAGAGAGAGTTATAAAGAATTTAAGATGTGTTACGGGTACAGATTATTATAAAGCAAATGATATGATAGAAGCTACTCAAGATACTGGTTCTTTTGTTCAAATTTCTGCAATGTTAAAATCTATAGCTATTAAAATTTCTAAAATTTGTAATGATTTAAGACTTTTAAGTTCTGGACCTCGTGCTGGATTAAATGAGATAAATCTTCCACCAATGCAACCAGGAAGTTCAATCATGCCTGGAAAAGTAAATCCTGTTATGCCTGAGGTTGTAAATCAAGTTGCATTTGAAGTAATTGGTGCTGATACAACAATAAGTATTGCAAGTGAGCATGGACAGCTTCAATTAAATGTATTTGAACCAATAATTGCTTATAAATTATTTATTTCTATAAATATGATGAGAAGAGCTTTTGAAAGTTTAGCTGATAAATGTATAAAAGGAATTACAGCAAATCCTGAAATTTGTATGAATAATGTTTTAAATTCTGCAACATTAGTAACTTCATTAAATCCAATTTTAGGATATGAAAAAAGTTCAGCAGTTGCAAAAGAGGCTTTAAAATCTGGAAAAAGAGTTTATGATATTTTACTTGAACAAAATCTTTTTTCAAAAGAAGAATTAGATGAATTGCTTCAACCAAAAAATATGGTGCAAAATTATGACAAAATCTAAAATTACAGTTATAAATACTGGAGGAACTTTTAATAAAGTATATAATCCTATTTCTGGAGAATTAGAAGTTTCAAAAGATTCAAAAGCATTGGAAGAAGTTATTAGTTTTTGTTACAACATTGATTTTGAGATTAAAAATATTATTTCAAAAGATAGTCTAGATATGACAGAAAATGATAGAAAAATTATATTAGATACTATAAATAATTCAGAAAGTGAAAATATAATTGTAATTCATGGAACAGATACTATGGATGTAACAGCTTTATTTTTAGATGAACATATAAAAAATAAAAAAGTTATTTTAGTAGGAGCTATGCTGCCTATGTCAATAAATAAAGTTGAGGCAACATTAAATTTTTCTATGGCAATTGGATTTTTAAATGCAAATATTCAAAATGATATTTATATTTCTATGCATGGAAGTGTTAAAAATTATAAAAATATTGTAAAAAATAAACTGTTAGGAAAATTTCTTAACTGTTGAAAAATATCATGCTTTTTATGTTTTTTTGTGATACTATTCGCAAAAATAAAAAGTAGGAATTTTTAAAAATGAAAGAGGCAGAAAAGAAGAGCTTTATTGAAAGATTATTTATAAAAGTAAATAATATTGATAAAGTTTTAGAAAGTAGAGTAGATACAATACTTTTAAGATTTATTAATATGCTTAAATATTTTTTCATAATTATAATGATTGTTTATTTAGCAATTTGTTTGTTGAGTTTAGGGCATAAAATTATAACTTTTACTTTAGAGCAGGGTGCTTTAAATTTTACATCTATTAAAACTATTTTAACTGATGGTTTATTCACTTTAATTGTAATTGCAATAGTAAAAACTCTTTTTATAAAAAATGGATTTGATTACTCTTTAACATTTTTAGAAATAGCATTTGTTGTAATTATAAGAAAATTGATTTTACTTGAAACTATACCAAGTGAAACTGATTTGTTAATTGCATTGGGTATAACTTCATCTATTTTCTTTATATTGATAATTTATATTCATAATTTAAAAAGAAAATGGTTAAAAGAAAATGAACAAAATAAAAACAATAGTGGTGGTGGTTTTTAATCAAAATTTGTTCAAAGTTCAAGTGAAAAGGGTTTCTATGGCATATTTTCCAGCTTTTTTAAAATTTGATGATAAAAGTATCTTAATTGTTGGTGGAGGGTATGTCGCTTTAGAAAAGCTAGAACATCTCTTGAACTTTTCTTCAAATATCACTTTAATTGCTAGAGATTTTAGTGATAAAGTTAAAGCTTTAATAGATGAGAACTCTTTAACGTATTTTAAAAAAGATTATCAAATTGGTGATGCAAAAGGGTTTGATATAGTTATCGCTGCAATTGATGATTTTTCATTACAAGAGAGTATTTATTTTGAAACAAGAGATTATAATAATACTCTTTGTAATTGTGTAGATTTACAAAAATATTGTGATTTTATATTTCCTGCATATATAAAAAAAGGTGATTTAACAGTTGCTATATCTACAAGTGGAAGTTCACCTGCATTTGCTAAAAATTTTAAAGAGTATCTAAAAAATTTAATTCCAAGCAGTGTTGAAGATTTTTTAAAAGAGGTAAAAGCTTTAAGAACTACAATGCCAAAAGGACGAGAAAGGATGGAGTTTTTAGATAAAAAAGCTAAAGATTATATAAAATCATGGAGTAAAGATTCTTGATAGAATCTTCCTAATTGGAAGATTCTATTTTAAACTTTTTAATTCAGCTTCAATTTTTTCTAATTTTGCTCTAGCATCTTCTAAAGCTTTTTTATTTTCTTCTATTACATTTGCAGGAGCATTTGCAACAAATCTTTCATTTGATAACATACCATTTAATTTATCAAACTCTTTTTGTGTTTTTTCTTGTTGTTTTGTAAGTTTATCAATGATTGGTTTCATATCAATTTCACTAGTTGGAAGATAAACTTCTAAGTTATTTGAAACATCTGTAATACTATTCTCAACTTTAGAAGATACGAATTCTATGTCTTCAACTTTAGCAAGTTTTTCAATAAATGGTTTTGCAACATTTTCATCTATTTTACAGTCAAGTTTTATATATGCTTTTGCAATTTTTGAATTACCCATGTCAATAATTACTTTTGCTCTTCTAATAGCAATAATCGCTTCTTCAATAATGGCAAACATATTTTCAATATTTTCATCTTTTTTGATGTTTTTTGGGAAATTCATAATCATTAAAGAATCAGCATTTTCAAGTGTAGTTCCTGACAATTTATGATATAAAAAGTCTGCAATAAATGGCATAAATGGACTAACCATTTTTAATGTTTCTTTAAAAATAGCTCCAAGTTCTACAATAGAATCTTTAGAAGCTTTTGAGTACTCAATTCCCCAATCGCAGAATTCCATCCAAACAAATCTATAAAGAGTGCTTGCTGCTTCATTAAACTTATAGCTATCTAGAGAATCTCTTACTTCATTAACTGCATGACTAAGTTTACTTTGCATATATAGACCTAATGGTGTATTAATAGTTATATCTTTTAAATCAGGGAAAGTTTCAACATTTAAGCTTAAGAAATTACTTGCATTGTAAAGTTTATTTGTAAAATTTCTGAACTGCTCTAAATTTTTTTCTCCTAGCTTAATATCTCTTCCCTGAACTGCAAGATATGCTAATGTAAATCTTATGATATCCGCACTATGTGTTTCAACCATATCAAGAGGATCAATAACATTTCCTTTTGATTTAGACATTTTTGCACCATGTTCATCACGTACAAGAGCATGCATATAGATATCTTTAAATGGTAAACTTCCCATAAAGTGCTCACCCATCATCATCATTCTAGCAACCCAGAAGAACATAATATCAAATCCAGTAATTAAAAGAGAATTTGGATAGAAATCTTTTAAATCATTTGTACCAAATGTTTTTTCCATTTGACCATTATTACCCCATCCAAGAGGTGAAAATGCCCATAAAGCACTACTAAACCAAGTATCAAGAACATCTGGGTCTTGATGAATATGTGATTTTCCACATTTTGGACAAGCTTTTGGTTCATCTTCTTTTGTTGCCCATTGATGATTACAATCATCACAATAAAATACTGGGATTCTATGTCCCCACCAAAGTTGTCTAGAAATACACCAATCTCTTAACTCATCCATCCAAGCTCTATATGAATTTAACCAATGACTTGGATGAAATTTAGCTTCACCTTCGTAAGTTTTTCTAATAGATTCAGCAGCAACTTCTTTTTTTACAAACCATTGTTTTGAAATGTAAGGTTCAACTATGTTTTTACATCTATAACAATGTCCAACTTGATGATTATGGTCTTCAATTTTTATGATAAAACCTTCATCTTGAAGTTTTTTAACTATTATAGGTCTTGCTTCTAATCTTTCAATTCCAGCAAATTCTCCACAGTAATCATTTAAAATACCTTTTTCATCAAAGCATTTTATAAACTCTAGATTATGTCTTTTTCCAACTTCATAGTCATTTGTATCATGAGCGGGTGTTACTTTTACAACACCTGTTCCGAATTCCATATCAACATGAGAATCTGTAATAACTTTAATTTTTCGGTTTGTTAGTGGTAAAATTACTTCTTTTCCTACGATACTTACATATCTTTCATCATCTGGATGAACCATGATAGCAGTATCTCCAAAGTATGTTTCTGGTCTTGTTGTAGCAACTGTTACAAATCCACTTCCATCTGCAAAGTGATAGTTCATATGATAAAATTTACCATTTACTTCTTCATGTTCAACTTCAATATCACTTAGTGCACCATCATGAGTACACCAGTTTACCATGTAGTTATTTTGAGTAATCATTCCCTCATCATAAAGTTTTACAAAAGCTTCTTTTACAGCTTCTTTTAAACCTTCATCCATAGTGAATCGCTCTCTTGACCAAGCAGGGCTAACTCCTAGTTTTCTCATTTGGTGAACTATAGTTCCACCACTAAACTCTTTCCATTTCCAAACTCTTTCTAAGAATTTTTCTCTTCCTAATTCTTCTTTTGTAGTACCTTCTTTTAAAAGTTGTTTTTCTACAACATTTTGAGTTGCAATTCCAGCATGGTCAGTTCCTGGTTGCCAAAGAGTTTTGAAACCGTCCATTCTTTTATATCTTGTGATTATGTCTTGTAGTGTAAAAGTAAGTGCGTGACCAATATGTAAACTTCCTGTTACATTTGGTGGTGGCATCATAATAGCAAAGTTCTTGTTTGGCTCTTGAATTGATTTATTTCCATCAATTTCAAAATAACCTCTACTTTCCCAAATTTTATAAAAACTATCTTCTACTTTTGATGGTTCATATTTGTCGCTCATTAAATAATCCTAATTATGTTACTAAAATAGGGTAGATTTTAACTAAATTTTACTTAGTAGCTTATAACTTGCTCTTTTAATATCTTTTTGTTAGAATTAATTTACAATATATTTTAAAATCAAGGAGAGAAAATGTTTAAAATATTTTTAGGGAGTGTAGTTGTAGCAAGTTCTATTTTTGCAGCAGATTTACAAACAACTGGTGTTGAAGTAATTTTAGATAACGGTAAGAAAGCTACTGTAAAAAGAGAAGCTAAACCAAAAGAGTGCGAAAGTGTAGCTTTTGATCCAAAAGATGTTTTTGGTGGTGTTCATGAAGCAGCACCTAGTGTAAATGAAAATTGTAAAAGAAGTTTTGTAACATATTTTGGAAAAATTTCACCAATTAAAGCAGCAGAAAATATTGAAACTTATGGAGAGGTTGAAGTTTTAGAGTTTATTGAAAAATCAAAAACTGACAAAAACTTACTTTTAATTGATAGTAGAACAGAGAATTGGTATAACCATGAAACTATTGCTACAGCAATAAATGTTCCATATGTATATACAAAAAAATCTCAATATCCAGATGAGTTTCAAGAGGCTTTAGAAATTTTTGGAGTTGAAGCTAAAGATGGAAAATATGATTTTACAAATGCAAAAACTTTATTAATGTTTTGTAATGGTATTTGGTGTGGACAATCACCAGAAGCTATGAAAGAGTTGATTGCTATTGGTTATCCTCAAGAAAAAATGAAATGGTATAGAGGTGGAATGCAATCATGGCTTAGTGTAGGATTGACTACTGTTAAACCATAATAAAAAAATGTAGGCTGAATTTTCAGCTTACATTTTAATTGTTAATTAAAAAGCTTATCAAATATTTCTACGATACTTTTATCAATTTTATTATTTTTTGATTCATTTTTCATAATTTCTATTGCTTTAGAATGTGAAAAAGAGTTTCTATAAGCTTTTTTTTCTCTTAAAGCACTATAAATTACTAGGCAAATTAGTAATCTATCTTTAAAACTTAAATCTTTTGCATCTAAACTAAAACTTCCGCTGCCATCTAATCTCTCTTGAACTTTTAAACTAAGATTACAAATATCTGAAAACCCCATAATAGAGTTTAAAACTCTTTTTGTATGATAAGAATATGATTTTAAAATCTCTTTTTCTTCTTCGTTTAAAGCTTCTTTTTTTTCTAAAATAGTTTTTGAAATATTTAGTTTTCCAATATTTTGTAAGCTAGATGCTATTAAAAATATCTGTTTATCTTTGTGTTCAAATTCAAAAAAATCAGCAATTAAAGAAGCTCTTTTTAGTATTTCTGATTGTGGATTTTGGTAATAATGAAATTGACTTGACATTTTTAAAATCTCTTCAAAAGTTAAGACTTTTGTAAAATCATTTAAATTTGAGTAGATAAAAAGTACTATTTCATTTTCATTTTCTAAATCAAGCCAAAAAGATAATTTATTTGATATTTCTAAAAAAGTATTTTTTATATTTTCATCAAAATTTTCATTTCTTACAAATTCTATACATTTTTGTTTTTGATTTAAACTATTTTTTGAAAAATCAAAATTGTTAATTAACTTTTGTGAAAACTCACATATATTTAAAAATTCTTTATCATTTAAATTGTTTTTATCTAAAAAATCAAAATTATTTAAAGCATCTTTTCCTAATAAAAAGGCTAAAGAGTATGAACAGATATCTGATATTTTTTCTGGTGTGAATTTTAATTTTAAAGCTATACTTACTGAAATATAAGTACTTCTTTTAGTATTTAAAAGTTCACTAAAAGCTAGTAAAAAATTATTTAGATTAAATACCATCTCTTTTTTTTTATCCATAAAATTCCTTATTTTCTTAAAATTACTTATATAAAAGCGATATTTATATATAATTTTAAATTATAATATAAAAAATAGGAGAATACAAAATGTTTAAAAAAATTTCATTAACATTAATTTTATCTATCTACGCTTTTGGATTTGATTATAACTTAAAACCACAAAAAGTAAGTGAAGATATTTGGTGTTTTTTTGGAAAAACTGAAGTTCCTTCAAAAGAAAATGGGGGATTTATGTCAAATAGTTGTTACATAAAAGCTGACAATAGTTATGTACTAATAGATTCTGGAACAAATTATCAATTTGCTTCACAAGCTTATGATGCTATGAAGAAAATTAATAATTTAAAAGTTAGTACAGTTATAATAACTCATGAACATGATGATCATTGGATGGGGAATAGTTTTTATAAAGATAAATTCAATGCAAAAATATATGCTCCAAAATCTATAAATCAGAATTATACTTCTGAGTCTAAACCAAGAATTTTTGAGATTTTAGATGAAAAAGAGATGAAAAATACAAAAATTATAAAAGCTGATGTAGTCGTAGATAGTGAAACAGAAATTAAAGTTGGAAATAAAAATTTTAAAATTATTCCTATGCAAGAAAAAGCTCATACAAGTAATGATTTAATTATATATTTACCAAACCAAAAAGTTATGTTTTCTGGAGATATAGTAATGAATGGAAGAATTACATCAAATAGAGATGGTTCTGTAATTGGTACATTAAAATCTCTTGAAGTAATAAATTCATATGATTGGGATACTTTGATTGCTGGACATGGAACAAATACTGGAAAAACAGCACTTGATCATACAAAAAATTACTTTTCATTATTAAAAACTAGAGTATTGGATGCAATTGAAAGTGGTGTAACAGCTGATGATATTACAAAAACAGTTACTATGGATGATTTTAAACATATTGATATGTTTGATGAATTAAATAGTAGAAATGTTTTTGATGCTTTTAGAGAGTTAGAATTTTATGAAGAAAATTGATTTCAAAAATTAAATTTCACCTTTGATTTTTGAATATATCATCCCTAAATATTCATGAAATGCAAGTTCAACTTTTTTTAAATTATTTGAATTAAAATAAGAACTAGGATAAGTAGTATTATATACCTTATGTTCAGTTGGACTTGCTATAACATTTACTTCTTGTTTTTCAAAAAGTTTTACAGCTCTTTTCATATGACTAGCACTTGTAACTAAAATGATTTTTTCATTCTGTACTATATTTTTTGTTTCAATTGCCTCTTCATTTGTATCTTTTGGAGTATGAAGTTCAATTATATCTTCTTTACTTACTCCTAGGCTTATAGCTAACTCTTTTTGCATTTTTGCATGAGAATTTAAATCATCAAAACTATGTCCTGAAACTATTAGTTTTACATTATTTGAGTTATTTTTTAAACTGTTATAATGTCTTACTCCTTCAACAAGTCTATTAATTGCTGTTGATTTTACTTGAGAAGTTATACTAAGATTTTCATCACTTTTATGTGCATTTCCTAAAACTAATATATAATTTACATTCGGAGTTTCTATAAGAGCTGGATAGGCATTTTCAAGTGGAGATAAAATAGCGTTTGAAACAGTTTGATTTGATAAAGCAACAAACCATATAATAGCTATAAGAAATGTTATTTTAGCTTTTTTATAAGAATCTTTTATTAGAAATATAAAAGCCAAAACTAATAAAAAGATTCCAATAGGAATAGGTAAAAAGAAAGCTGAGATAATTTTTTTTAGAACAAACATGATAATTTAAATCAAGTCAAAAGACTTGATTTACCTACTTGCAGCAAAAAGATTTAAACTTTTTATATATTTGAAATCTTCGTCTTTTTGAACATTTTCTGCTAAAACTTTAATATTTAAAAGATTTGAAATCTCAGCTATTGATTCTATAAAACTTTGTTTAGAGAAATCTATACAAACATCATTTGTATATTCTCTTGCCAATCTTAAATAATCTAAATTTAGATCTTTAATATCATTTAATGAAATAAATCTTGTCTCATATCTTTTTATAATAACTTTTGCACCTAAAGATTTCATTTGAGAAATAAAGAATTTAAATTTATTAATATCTTTTGCAACAGCATAAGCTGTAACTGAGAAAACTAATCTTGAAACAATATTTTTATTTTCTGAAAGTTTTTGTTCTAGCCAAGCTATAAACGCTGTATTATTTATAGATTCTAAAGATAAGTTTATTGCAATATCATATTTTACATCATTTATTAAAATATAATTTATTACTTTTTGTATAACTTTTTTATCGAAGTCAACAATTTTCTCATATTTTTCTGCAATAGATACAAAAGTTCCTATTGGAATATCATTGTTTTCTTTATCTTTTATTGAAGTAAATGCTTCTTGCATAATTATTTCATCACTATTACATCTTGTGAAATTCCCTATGAATTTAACAGTAAAGCTTGCATTATCAATAGTTTCAGTTACAAAATCTCTCCAACTTTCCATATCTTTTACAAGTTCATTTTCTTGACTTATGAAAATTTCATTTTGTCCGATAATTGTTGCTTTTTCATATGCTTGATTTGCACTTTGTAATATTTGAGAAGTTGTACTAAATGGATTAAAAATAGCAGCTCCAATGTGTGCAACATCTTTTTTCTCAAATTTATCTCCTAGTTTTTCAAATTTATCTTTTAAAATATTTGCGAACTTCACTATATCTTCATTTGAAAAATCTTTTGCAATAATGGCAAATTCTGAACCAAAAAATCTATAAGCAAATATTTTTTTATCATCGCTTAATTTTGTTGTTTCTAATATATTTGCAAACTCTTTTATAAAATTATTTACTTCATTTGAAGTATGTGATTTAGCAAAACCACCTAAATCAGTAATTCTTATTGTTAAAATATAACCTTTTGCTTTTTCAATAAATAGTTGCTTCATATCTGTTTCAAAAGTTTGTCTTATCGCTAACCCTGTTAACTCATCCGTTGATAATTTTTTAGACATATTTTCTATATTTGTATTTAGTCTAGTAATTGTTGCTTCAATTTTATTTGACATATCATTAAATGCATTTGATAAAGTTATTAATTCTGTCGTATTTGATGTTGCTTTTACTTTTACAAACTTTCCTTCAGCAATAGACAAAGCAGAATTTTCTAAAATCTTTAGAGGTTTTAAAAGATATTGTACAAATAGATATAAAATTACAATAGAAATTATAAATGAAATAATTGAGTAGAAAATTGAACTTTTTGCTTGAGCATATAATTTATTGTAAGCTTCTCCTGGATTTGCACTCACAAATAAAACTGCACTAGTTCTCCAACCATCACTTATTTCTGTATATTGTTCTCCTAAATCAATAGGAATTAAATTTATAAACCATTGAGGTACTGAATCAAATTTTATATCTCTATTTACTTGAACCAAAACTTTATTCAGTTCTAAAGTAGCATTAGTTTCTATTATTTTATTTTCTAGATTTGTTGCTGTAAATTTTATATCTAAAGAAGTTTTACCTTTGTTTTTTAAATTAGGAATGAAAGTATAAACATCTTCACTAGGAACAATATTTTTATTTTCTTCATTTGGTACAGAACCATTTAGAGTAATTAGCTCTTGCATAAAATCATCACTTTGAGTTAAAGTTTCTAAAATTCCAATATTTGAATCAATTACAATATTTGATACTTCCCAAATTCCCTTATCTAGATCTTTTGAAGCTTTTACTAGGTCACTCTCTTTTATTGTAAAAAGAGAATCTTCAAGTCTAATTTCTTTATAAAAACCACTGTTTGAAACAGCATTTATTGTTGTTTCTATTTCGGGGTTATTTTTATCATTTATTAAAGTTTTTAGATTAAAACCAAGTGTTGTAGCCGTATCTTGTGCTTTTGAAATGGATTCAGTTTCTAAATACTCTTTTGTATTTTTGATACTAATTATAAAATTACCTGTAAAAATCATAAAAAATATCAATGATATTATTAGATAAAGTTGTTTTGATAAAGACATTTTTTTCTCCTAATTAAAATCTAGTCATTAAATCTTTCCAAGATTTAAGATTATTGTCACCAGCTCTAGTTTCACCTTTTGTCTGAGCTTGCCATAACCCACTTGCATTAAAGCTATAAACAGGTTTTAAGTCATTTCTTTTAGAGGCAGGTTGTAAAGTTTTATTAATATTATCCAAAATTACAGGTTCTCCTCCAGCTTTGTGGTAGTAAGATAGAACCATATGAGCTTGGTCATAATTGCTATTTGCTTTTGAATAAGATACATAGGTAATTCTGAGTTTGCTATCAGGAATACCTAGTTTTATAAGTGAGAAATATTTTGCAATTGCGTAATCTTCACAGTCTCCACCATTTGTTCCCATAAACTCAATAGGAGTTGCCCAATAATCTTTTTTCTTCCAATGTGACATATCTGTTTTATATGGAATTTTGTTAAAAAAATCATTTACCATTTGAAGTTGATTTATTAATGATTCATTTTTTGCATTTTCAATCATATTATCCCAATCTTCAAGTTTTTTTCTTGCAGAAGAACCATATTTTTGCTCAATTCTATTTAAGTCTGAAGTAGTGACATTAAAACTCTTTTGAGCATCTAAATATAGAGAAAAAAGTAGAAAAAGAGTTGCTTGTATAACAAAAAACTTTTTCACTCTTCTCCTCCTTTATAGTATTTATTTAAAATTTATTTTAAAAGTGATTTTATTTCATCTTCACTAATATTACTTTCATTAAATTTAACAGCAACAACATTTTCACTGTTGTTAATATACCATTCTTCAACTTTTGTATTATCATTTAAAACAGTGGTATTTAACTTGTAATCATTTAAATCTAGATATAAAGTTTTTGTTTTTGAAGGATTTGGCATAGATATAATTAAAAATAACCATAAAATACAAACAACAGCAATGATTATAGAAAATGTTTTTAAATCAATACTATCAAGCATAATTCCACCTAAAACTCCACCAATAAATGTTCCTAAATAACCAAAAGAGTTAAATACTCCAAGAACACTTCCTCTTTGATGAACTTTTGCAAATTTTGAAGTTAATGATTGCATAATTGGTTCATGCATATTAAATCCAACAAAGAATACAACAACTCCAATAGAAAATACTAAAGCACTAGCACTAAATCCAATTATTAAATAAGATAGAATAAAGAATACTATTCCAAGAGCTAATATTTCTCTAAATTTTCCTTTTTTTTCAGCAATAATTGCAGCAGGTCCCATTGATAAAATACCAAAAATCATAGATGGTAAATATACATACCAAAGTTCACTTTTTTCCCAAGAATAATCTCTTGTTAAAATTATTGGAATAACTAAAAATGCAAAAGTCATTAAACCTTTTTGTAAAAAGTTTGTTATGTGCATTCTGTTGATATTTGCATTTCCTAAAACATCTTTAAAACTCAGTTTTTCATTGTAAGTGTGAGTTATTTTTGGAGGATTAGGAACTTTTTTTACAAGTATATAAATAGATGCAAGTGCTAAAATCATAGTGATATAAAATAGAACTGGAACACCAATAAATCCACCAATAAGAGGACCTGCTATCATAGCAATTGCAAAAGCAAGACCAATAAACATTCCCATTAAAGCCATAGCTTTTGGTCTTTCATGTTCTTTTACAATATCACTAATCATTGCAGTTACAACAGCACCAATAGCCCCAGCTCCTTGTAAAAGACGACCAAGCATTAAAGTATAGATATCTGTTGCAACAGCACATATAAGAGAACCAATAGCAAATAGAAAAAGACCCATAATAATAGTTCCTTTTCTTCCTAATTTATCACTCATCACTCCAAAAGGAACTTGAAAAATAACTTGAGTTAAGGCATACCCACCAACAACAATTCCAACTAAAGTTGCATTTGATCCTTCAAGACTTAACGCATAAACTGAAATAACTGGTAAAACAATAAAAAGTCCAAAAAACCTAAGAGCAATAATAAAACTCAAAGGCATAACTGATTTAATCATACATAATCCTAAATATATTATAATTTTTATAAGGATTATATAGGAAAATCAATAACATTAATATAAAGGCAAAATTTGAAGATAGTAATAGCTAGTGCAAATCAAGGAAAAATCAAAGAATTTAAAAAACTTTTACCAAACGATGAGGTAGTTGCTTTTAGTGAAATTTTAGGAAAATTAGAAATTGAAGAGGATAAAGATAGTTTTAAAGGTAATGCAATAAAAAAGGCGCAAACAATTTTTGATGAATTAGAAAAAAAAGGAATAAAAGATTGTGTTGTAATTTCTGATGATTCTGGAATTAGTGTTCCAGTTCTAAATAATGAACCAGGAGTTTATTCTGCTAGATATGCGGGAATAAATGCTACGGATAAAGATAATAATCAAAAATTAATTCAAGAACTAAATAGATTGAATTTAGAAATTACACCAGCTTTTTACACAGCATGTATAGCTATTGTTTATAAAAATGAAGTTTATAGTGTACATGGTTTTATGTATGGAGATGTTATAAATAAAGAGTTGGGAACAAATGGTTTTGGGTATGATCCTATGTTTATTCCAAAAGGATTTTCTAAAACTTTAGGAGAACTTGATTTTGAAGTTAAACAAGAGTTTTCTCACAGAAATAGAGCCTTGAAATTAGCAAAAAAAGTTTTAGACGTTATTTTATAAATCTATTCTATATTAATAATTTTAGTAACTCTAACATTGTAATCAAAAGATTTTACATATAAATTTATATGCTTTAAATCTTTTGATTTAATAGCTTTTATATCAAACAAATTATCTTCTATTTTTATTGATTCAATATCTTTTAAATCTATACTTTTAACATATTCTTCTAGAAAAATTAGATGGTTTTTTGCTTGAATATACAAAAATTGATTTTTTATATTTTCACTTTTTATTGCTTTTGTTTGTAAAATTTGAATAGAAAGAAAACTAAAAATTGTAAGTAGCAAAATAGTAAGAAGAAGTGTATATGCTTTTTTCATAAAACGATTTTCCATATTTGAGTTATTTTATTATCATAGTTTATAAATATCTCAATATGATCAGAGTTTTTTATTAATTTAAATTCATTTACTTTTTCTAACAAAATATAATTCTTAAAGTATAAGTTATTGTTTGTGAATGTTAACTTATCTAAATCTTTTATATTTTTTTCAAGAAATATTTTTGTACTTCTTAAATCGATTTTTGATATTTCTATATTTTGAATATTTTGATTTTCTAAATAAATCTCTTTTAGATATTTACTTGAAAATATAATAATAGTTGATGAAATAATTAAAGTTAAAAGTAATTCAAATAAGGAAAAACTATTTTTCATATTTAAAAATAAAAATATTTTCATCTTTGTAAGAGTAAACATTTACATTTAAATTTTCTGTTAAAGTCTCATTTTTTATTATATTTATAGTTTTAGAAGATTTTTGTAAATTTGAGTAACTCTTTGTAGCAAATATATTTTCCAAATCATTTAGTAGATTATAGGATATATCTTCACGTAAATTATCGTGACTAATTTTATTAAATATAGTCACGACAACTGATAAAATAGTTATGCTAATTAATGTTTCAATTAAAGTAAAACTATTTTTTTGCAAGTTCACAAGCTTTGTTATAAGCTTCATTAACAGCTGATATCATAGCATTTCTAACACCACACTCTTCAAGTTTAGAATAGCCAGAAGCTGTTGTTCCACCTGGACTCATAACAGAATCTTTTATAAATGATGGATGAGAGTGTTTTAGTAATGAAGCAGTTCCTACAAATAATCCCTGAACTAATTGAGTACTTAAATGTCTATCTAATCCAGCTTTAACCGCACCATCAGCTAAAGCTTCAGCAACTAAAGCTAAAAAAGCAGGCCCGCTTCCAGCAACAGCTGTAGCTATATCTAGTTGATATTCTGTATGAACCCAAACAGATTGTCCAATTGTTGCAAATATTTTCATAGCGATATCTTTTGATTCTAAATCTCCTGTAACTGTTGTCATAGATTGTAGTACACTAGCAGCAATATTTGGCATAGCCCTTACATAATTTTTTGCTTTTACTTGTTTTCTTAAATAATCCAATCTAGTTCCAGCTAGTATAGATATCAAAATATTTGCAGTTCCAACAAGTCTAACAGATACGCTTTCAAGAGCAAAAGGTTTTACACAAAAAATTATGTTTTTCCCATTTATATCCTCTTTATCTTCTAGTTGTTTTATCTCAATTTGAGGCATCTTTTCTTTTATGGCTTTTAATTTATTTATGTCCCTTCCTATCATTTCTACTTCATAGCTTTTTATTAATCCCATGGCTAAAGATTGTGCCATAACACCATTTCCAATAATTGTTAGTTTCATAATATACCTCAGTTAAATTTTTTTAATTATATCAAAAATTATAGAATAATCTTTCGATAAAGTAATTTTTCGATAATATAATGCTTTTATACAAAATAAGGATGAAATAATGGTAAGAAATCTTAAGTTTAAAAATTTATTATTGGCAGTTTGTGCAATATTTGTATTTAGTGCTTGTTCTTCAAAGAGTGAACAAGAGTACAATAAACCGGCACTATATTGGTATAATAAAATGATGCAACAAATTGGAATGAATGATTTAGATGAGGCAGATGATACCTATACATCACTTGAAAGTGAGCATAGAAACTCACCATATATTCCAACAGCACTTTTAATTTTAGTAAATGCACACATGGATGAAGAAGAGTATGCTTTAGCAAATTTCTACTTAGATGAGTATATTAAAAGATTTAGTTTGAGTAAAGACATTGATTATGTAAGATATCTAAAAATAAAAGCAAATTTTATGGGATTCAAAAATCAACATAGAAATCAACAACTTTTAGATGATACTATTGTTCAAATTGAAGAATTTAAAAACAAATATAAAAATTCACCATACATGCCTTTAGTAGATACAATTAATGCAAGAATTTATATGGCAAAAGCTTCAATTGATAAAGAAATTTCACAGCTTTATGATAGAAGAGGAAAACCAGAAGCAGCAAAAGTTTATCAACAAAAAGTAGAAGAATCTTGGGTTGATGAAAAAGAAATACAAATGGTAGATGTACCATTTTATAGATCATTATTTGAATAAAAATTTATACATTTTAATTTAAGAAATATGAATACTTTTTAGGAGTTAATAAAATATGCAATTAGAAAATTATGAAGATTTTCCACAAACAATACCATTAATTATAGAAGATGAATTATTTCTATATCCTTTTATGATAGCTCCAATTTTTTTAAGCGATGAGCAAAATATTAAAGCAGTTGAAAATGCAATAGAGTTTAATAAACTTGTAATTGTTTCAGTTTCAAAAACTGCAAATGAAAAAAATAGAGAAAAAGATTCTTTTTACGATATTGGAGTTATTGGAAATATTATGAGAAAAGTATCTTTACCTGATGGTAAAATAAAAGTACTTTTTCAAGGATTGGCAAAAGGGAAAATTATTGATTTTAATGAATCAAGACCACTTTTTGCTGCAGTTGAAAAAATAGAAAATGAACCATTCTCAAATGAAGCTATTAAATCATTAGTTGAAGTTGTAATTGAAAGTGTTAAAAAATTATCAAGATTAAATAGTAAATTTCCAGTTGATTTAATAAAAACTCTTGAAGAAAACGATGATGCTTCAAGAGTTGCAGATTTAATTTCTTCAGTTTTAAATCTTAAAAAAGATGAAGCATTTAAGTTATTTTCACAAACAAATTTAGAACAAAGACTTTTAGATATTATTGAAGTTATTAATAAAGAGATTGAATCTTATAAAATTCAAAAAGAGATAACTCAAAAAGTTAATTCAAAAATAGAAAAAACTCATAAAGATTATTTCTTAAAAGAACAAATCAAAGCTTTACAAAAAGAGCTAGGTGTTGATAATCAAAAAGAAGAAGAGATAAAATCTTATAAGAAAAAATTAAAAGCAAAAAAAACTTTTATGGGAAAAGATGCTTATAAAGAGACAAAAAGACAAATTGAAAAATTAAGTCGTATGAATCCAGATTCTCCAGATGCTTCACTTTTACAAACTTATGTTGAATTGGTTTTAGATATACCTTTTGGCGAATATTCAAATGAGAAGATTTCAGTTTCAAGCGTTGAAAAACAGTTAAATAAAGATCACTATTCTCTAGAAAAAGCTAAAGAGAGAATTGCTGAATATTTTGCAGTAAAACAGTTATTAGAACAAAGAAAAATTGAAGATTTAAAATCGAAAGGTACAGTTTTATGTTTTGTAGGACCTCCAGGTGTTGGTAAAACTTCTTTAGCAAACTCTATTTCTGAAGCTTTAAAAAGACCACTTGTTAGAATTGCTCTTGGTGGAATGGAAGATGTAAATGAGCTTAGAGGGCATAGAAGAACTTATGTGGGAGCAATGCCTGGAAGATTGGTTAAAGGTCTTATTGATGCAAAAAAAATGAATCCAGTTATGGTTTTAGATGAGATTGATAAACTAGGAACTAGTCATAGAGGTGACCCTACTGCTGTTATGCTTGAAGTTTTAGATCCTGAGCAAAATCATGAATTTAGAGATTTATATTTAAATTTTCCTATTGATTTGTCACAAGTAATTTTTGTATCAACAGCAAATGATATAAGAAATATTCCAGCTCCTTTAAGAGATAGAATGGAATTTATAGAGATAAGCTCTTATACACCAAATGAAAAATATCATATTGCAAAAGACTACTTAATCCCTCAAGAATTGGAAAAACATGGTCTTTCAAAAAATGAAGTTAGCATAAATAAAGCAACAATTGAAACAATAATTTCTAAATATACAAGAGAAGCAGGAGTTAGAAATTTAAGAAGAGTTTTCTCAAAATTATTTAGAAAAGTTGTTAAACAAATTTTATCAGATGAAAATGTTACAAAAGTATCAATAGGAGTTAAAGATTTAAAAACTTATCTTGATAATCCTATTTTTGAAATTGATCCTGCAGATAAAGAGAATTTTGTAGGGATTTCAAACGGTCTTGCTTGGACATCTGTTGGTGGAGATATATTAAAAATTGAAGCTATTAAATTAAAAGGAAAAGGTGATTTAAAAGTAACAGGAAGCTTAGGTGATGTTATGAAAGAGTCATCAAGTATCTCTTATTCTGTTGTAAAACTTTTAATAGATGAATGTTCATTAAAAATTGATGAGAAATTAATTCCTAAAACTTTTAAAGAACAAGAAGAAAATACAAAACTTGATATTAGTGAAATATATAAAAGATATGATATTCATCTTCATGTTCCAGCTGGTGCAACTCCAAAAGATGGACCAAGTGCAGGAATTACTATGGCGTTAGCGATAGCTTCAGTACTAAGCAATAGAAAGATTAAAGCAGATATTGCTATGACAGGTGAGCTTACTTTAAGTGGAAAAGTTCTTCCTATTGGAGGATTAAAAGAAAAATTAATAGCTGCATTTAAAGCAAAAATGACAAAAGTTTTAATTCCAAGAAAGAATTTTGAAAGAGATTTATATGATGTACCTCAAGAGGTAAAAGATGCTCTTACAATAAAAGCTGTAGATACGATAGACGATGTATTAAATGAGGCATTAATCTAATGCTTAAATTCTCAAAAAGTGATTTTACTGCTACAAATATTATAATATTTATTACAGTAATAGCTTATATTGTTCAAATAAACATTGAGCAGGGATCACTTTTTATGGGATTAAATTTATATTTTTTGGTTGGTGGATTTTTTTGGCAACCAATAACTACTATTTTTTCTCATGGAGGAATTGCTCATCTTGGTATGAATATGTTTGTTTTATGGCAATTTGGGAACTTAATCGAAAAAGCAAGAGGTGCTAAAAGTTTTGTAATTTTGTATTTAGTAACTGGAATTTTAACTTCTTTGTTATCCTTCTTATATATTTTTTATGTTGATGTTAGAGTAAATTTAGTAGGTGCAAGTGGAGCAATTTCTGCAATTTTGGGTTATGTTGCTTATTTTGATAAATCTCAAAGAAGTGGAATCATCACTTGGATTTTACTTATATCAGTTGCTCCACTTCTAATTGGACTTCCAATAGCTTGGTATGCGCATTTTATAGGTCTTTTTGTTGGATTTATTTATGCAATAATTCATAAACAGATTTTACAAAGTAGATTAAAAAGATAAAATGACAAAAAAAGTGTATTTAGCAGGTGCAGGCCCAGGTGATATTGAGCTTATGACTTTGAAATCAGCTAGAGTTGTAAAAGAGGCTGATGTAATAATTTACGATAAATTAGTAAATCCAGAAATACTTAAAATGGCAAAAGAAGGGTGTGAGTTTATTTTTGTAGGAAAAGAGTATGCAAAACATCTAATGCCACAAGAAGAGATAAATGAGATAATTTATCAAGCTGCTTTGAAATATGAGGTTATTGTAAGATTAAAAGGTGGAGATCCTTTTGTTTTTGGTAGAGGTGGAGAAGAAGCTTTATATCTAAAAGAAAAAGGAATAAAATTTGAAATAATTCCTGGTATTACTTCAAGTATTAGCGTTCCAGCATATGCTGGAATACCTGTTACAAATAGAGGGTATACTACGTCTTTTAGAGTTGTAACTGGACATGAAGATCCTAATAAAAAAGATTCTCAAATAAATTGGCAAAGTTTTGTTACAGATGAAACAATAGTTTTTCTGATGAGTATTCATAATATTAAATTAATTACAGATAAATTAATAGAAGTAGGAAAATTATCTACTACACCTTGTGCAATTATCTCAAGAGGTACAACAAAAGAGCAAAAAGTTGTTGTTGGGACTTTAGAAAATATAACAGAGAAATCAAATGGTATACCAACTCCTGCAATGATTGTTGTTGGAGAAGTTGTTAAATTAAGAGAAGATTTGAAATGGTTTGAAGAAGTGTAGCATTTTGCTACATTCTTTTATTATGTTATTTTAAATTTTTTAGAGTAGTTATTAATTTATTTGATACTTTTATTAGTTCATTTGAACTGTTTTTCGTAATTTCTGCTTCTTTTTCCGTTTCCTGTGCTGAAAGTGATACTTTCTGCATTGTTTTTGATACTTCATTTAAATTATAAGAGCTTTGTTTTGCACTGTTTGAAAGTTCAAAAGAAGTGTTTTTTTGTTCAACCATAGATTGTGAAATATCCTTTGACATACTATTTATTTTTTCAATAGTATCATCAATCCCATGAATAGAATTAAGAGATTCTTTTACTAAGGATTGAATAAGTTCAATTACCGAAGTTATATTTTTTGCTGCTTCATTTGATCTTGTTGCTAAATTTCTTACTTCTTGTGCAACAACAGCAAATCCTTTTCCAGCTTCTCCAGCTGTTGCTGCTTCAACTGCTGCATTTAAAGATAATATATTTGTTTGAAATGCAATTTGAGAAATAATACTAATTGTATCACTAATTTTTGTTGATTCTTCATTTAATTTAATCATTGCTTTTGCACTCTCTTTTGATTGCTCTTTAGCTATTGAGGCAATTTTCTCGCTATTTGCTGCATTTTGAGAAATAGATGTAATAGATTGAAGCATATCATCAATTTTTTTACTTAAATCTAGAATCACATTATTTAAATCTTCAGTTGAATTTGTAACACTAAGAGAATTTTGCATAGAAGATTTTGATTCTTCAAGCATCTTTGTTGAGGCAATTGAAAGATTATTTAAAGAAGAGCTAAACTCATTTATATCTTTTTCAATTTCAATCATAGTGTTTTTTTTATCAGTTATATCTATAGCATATTTTACTACTCTAAAAGGATCACCATCTAAATCTAAAATAGGGTTATAAGTAGCTTGTATCCAAACTTTTTTACCATTTTTACCAACTCTTAGGTATTCTCCACTATCAAATTCACCACGATTTAATTTTTTCCAAAACTCTTTATATTCATTTGAGTTTTTATAAGATTCTTCACAAAAAATTGAGTGATGTTTCCCTATAACTTCATCTTTCATATAGCCAACGGAACTTAAGAAGTTATCATTTACATTTAAAATCTTTCCTTCCATATCAAACTCAATAACTGCATTTGATTTATTTATTGCTTTTACTTGTCCAATGTAATGCAGATTTCTTAATCTATTTTTTGTAATATCTTGAGCAAGTTTAATTATTTCAATAACTTTACCATTTTCGAAAATAGGCATATAAGAAGCTCTTAGAAAGATGTAATCACCATCTTTTTTTACTCTTTGAAACTCTGCTGTTATAGTTTCACCAGCTCTTAATCTTTTCCAGCTTTCTTTATACTCTTTTGTATTACTAAATTTCTCATCACAAAACATACTGTGGTGTTTAGTAACAATTTCATCTAAAGTATAGCCCATTGCTTTTAAGAAATTATTATTTGCTTTAATTATGTTACCATCGGGATTAAAGTATATTATTGCATAGTTGTCATCTATAGCTTTTTTTAAAAGTCCATCCTCTTTATTTGTTTTAAAAAACATAGAAACTCCTTTATTTAGAGGATGATTATATTAAAAGTAAAATTTCATTTACCTTTAAAAAATAATGACTCTCGAATTATTATTTCTTATATTTAAAATTTAGTTTAAGTTAATATAAGTTATTGTAGCAAAATTTAATATATTAGGGGAAATTTATTGAATAATGAGATTTTTTTAGACAAGGGAACTATAATAGTTTCACAAACAAATGAAGATGGAGTTATAACATTTGCAAATTTTGATTTTTGTAAAATTGCAGGATATACATTGGAAGAACTAGTCGGGAATCAACATAATATAGTTAGACATAAAGATATGCCAGCATGGGCATTTGAAGATCTTTGGAAAACAATAAAAGCGGGAAAGATTTGGAAAGGTATAGTAAAGAATAGAACAAAAGATGGTGGATATTATTGGGTGAATGCGACAGCTTTTAAATCAAAAAATCCTGATGGGACAACAAGATATGTATCTGTTAGAGTTAAACCAACAGAACAAGAGATACAAAATGCAAGAAATTTGTATAAGTTAGGATGAAATATGTTTTTTAGAAAAAAATCAAATAAAGATATGTTAGAAACTTTAACTCAAATAGAAAAATACTTAAATAGTGAAATAAATTATATTGATATGAATTCTGTGAAAGATAATGATGAAGTATCGAAAAAATTAGATAATATTTGTAGAATTTTAAATAAAAAAAATGATGAAGAGTTGCAAATTTTTGGTGAAATTATGTTAGTTTCAGAAAAACTTGCAAGTGGTATAGTAAGTGATCGAATAAATTTTACAAATAGTTCAAATTTTAAACTAAATTATATTGCAAAAACTATTAATAATCTTGCAAATGATTTAGAAAAAAGTATCTCTTTAATTAAGCAAACCCTTCTTTTATATGGGAAATATGATTATAGAGAAAAATTGGATGAGAGTTTAGTGAAAAATGATTTTAGAGTTTTATTTGAAGAAATAAACACTCTTAGAAAAACTATTACTGAAATGTTGATTGAAAATAAATCAAATGGATTAACATTACAAAATAGTTCGAAAGTACTTTTGAAAAATGTTGATAGTTTAAATATCTCATCATCAAAAGCAGCTGCTAGTTTAGAAGAGACATCAGCCGCTTTGGATGAAGTTACAACAAATATAAGAAACAATACACAAAATGTTTTAAAAGTTGCAAGGCTATCTCAGAGTATAATAGAACAAGCTCATAAAGGAGAAAATTTAGCTTCAAAAACTTCAGCTTCAATGCAAGATATAGCAAGAGAAGTAAATTTAGTCAATGAAGCAATAAGTGTGATTGATCAAATTGCATTTCAAACAAATATATTATCTTTAAATGCAGCAGTTGAAGCAGCAACAGCAGGTGAAGCTGGAAAAGGATTTGCCGTTGTAGCAGGAGAGGTTAGAAGTTTAGCAAGTAGAAGTGCAGAAGCTGCAAAAGAAATAAAAAATATTGTACAAAGTGCTACAAAAAAAGCGAATGAAGGAAATGAAATTTCAAGCCATATGATAGATGGATATAAAGAGTTGTATTCAAGTCTAAATGAAGCAATAATTTTAATAGATGATGTTCAAAATTCAAGCCAAGAACAGTTAGACGCTGTTGAACAGATAAATAGTGCAATAGCAACTATAGATTCACAAACACAAGAAAATGCTAATGTAGCTTCACAATCACATGATGTAGCAGTTACAACAGATACAATATCTACGTTAATTGTGAAAAATGCAAATGCAAAAGAGTTTGAAGGAAAAGATAGTGCCAAGGCAAAAAAAATAAGAAGTAGTGAATACTAACAAATAATAGCAGAAAATTATTTTACAATATGAAAAATTCATTATTTAGTTTGAAAATTATATTTTTGATTTTTCTAGTTTTATTATTTTTTGCTTTAAATTCAATTTTAGCTAGAATGGCTATTTCAACTCAAAATATTGATGCTTTTAGCTTTACTTTATTGAGAATTATTTCAGCTATGTTTATATTATTATGTTTGTGTTTTTATAAAAATAAAAGTTTAAAAATTGATTTAAAATCAAATTATCTTAGTGGATTTATGTTTTTTTTATATGCAATTTGCTTTTCATTTTCATATACTAATATGTTAGCAGGTATAGGGACATTAATTCTATTCGCTGTTGTACAACTTACAATGATAATCTTAGCTTTATTTTTTAATGAGAAATTGACGTTTAATAAGATAATTGGGATATTGATAGCTTTTTTGGGATTAGTATATTTACTTTATCCAAAATATGATTTTGAAATTTCATATTTTCATACACTTTTGATGTTTTTATCAGGAATTGGTTGGGCAGTTTTTAGTGTACTTGGTAAAAAGTCACAAAATGCAATTGTAAATGCAGCAGATAGCTTTCTAAAAGCTTTTATAATTGCAATTATATTTGCAATTTTTTATATTTTAGTTTTTAATAATGATTTAAAAATCGACTTTTTCACTTCTTTTTTAGCAATAATTTCAGGTGGTATTACAACAGCATTTGGAGTATTTATTTGGTACATAGTTTTACCAAAAATAGAGATTATGACTGCTAGTGTAATTCAATTGTTAGTTCCTATAATTGCAATATTTTTAAGTACTATTTTTTTGAAGGAGGCTATAACTTTTGAACTTATAGTTTCTTCTTTTATAATTATCTTTGGTATATTTTTAGCTTTAAAAAGAAAAAGTTTGTAGTTGAAATTTATTTTTTGTGAAGATTTAATAACCTCTAAAAGAGGTTATTAATGTCTTGTTGTGATATTTTTTGAGTTAATTGTAGCTATTAATTTTTTAACATTTTCTACTTTAGACTCTTCTTCTTCAATATTATCTTTACTATGTAATGTGAAAATATCCATTTTTTTATCAAGATAATTTGTTGTAAATATACCATCTTTGAAATCTTGGTCTCTTACAATTTCTCTATGAAGAGGAATATTTGTAGGGAATCCTTCTATATAGAACTCATCTAACGCTCTAGTTGCTTTTTTCACACAACCTTCCCAGTCAAGTGCCCATACGATTAATTTTCCAACCATTGAATCATAGTTTGGTGGAACTTTATATCCTGTGTAAAGTGCAGAGTCAAGTCTTACTCCAGGACCACCTGGTGTTAAATATCTCTCAACAGTTCCAACAGAAGGCATAAATCCTTTTAATGGATTTTCAGCATTTATTCTGAACTCAATAGAGTATCCTCTAAAGTTTATTTCTTCTTGTAAGAAAATCATTCTACTACCTTCAGCAATTTGAATCATTCTTTGAATAATATCAACTCCAGTAATAGTTTCAGTTACAGGGTGCTCAACTTGAACTCTTGTATTCATTTCAATAAAGTAGATATTGTCATCTGGATCAAGTAAGAATTCAACTGTTCCAACACTTTCGTATCCTAGTTTGAACATAGCTTTTGTAGCAATTCTATATAACTCTTTTCTTGCTTCATTATTTAATCTTGGACTTGGAGCAATTTCAATAACTTTTTGATGTCTTCTTTGAATAGAACAATCTCTTTCTCCAAGGTGTAAAACATTTCCATATTTATCAGCAATAACTTGAATTTCAATATGTCTTGGATTCTCAACATATTTTTCAATAAATGCTTCACCTCTACCGAAATATTTTTTTGCTTCATTTGAGGCACTTTCAAATAGTTCTTTGAAGTCTTTCTCTTCTCTTACTATTCTCATTCCTCTTCCACCACCACCAAATGCAGCTTTAATTATAACTGGGAATCCAATTTGTTTTGCAATTTTTGCACCTTCTTCAATATCAATAATTGGCTCATCAGTACCTTCAAGAACAGGAACTCCAACTTTTTTCATAGCTACTTTTGATGCCATTTTATCACCAAATAGTTCGATATGTTCAGGTTTTGGACCAATAAAAATAATTCCATTTTCTTCACAAGCTCTTGCAAAATCAGCATTTTCACTTAAAAATCCATATCCAGGGTGAATTGCATCACAATCAGATTTTTTTGCAATTGAAATGATTTTTTCATAATCTAAGTATGCTTGAACAACATCTCCTAAAATAGGGTAACATTCATCAGCTTTTCTTACCCAAATACCCTCTACATCAACTTCAGAGAATACAGCAACACTTTTAATCTCAAGCTCTTTACAAGCTCTTATGATTCTTAGTGCAATCTCTCCTCTATTAGCAATAAGTACTTTTTTGATTTTTTTCATATACTCACCTTTTAAAAAAATATTATCGAAATTTTAGGGTATTTTTCTCTTTTATTCTTCTTATTTTTTGTTAATTTTATAGTTGGATATTGCTAAATATGTAGTTTTTTATTTATCTAAACCTTTTATTTCCCTATGTTTAAAAGATTAAATTTTTTATCTAAATTTAGTTTTATTTTATATGGTTTTTTAAGGAGAAATATTTGATTTTATTTGAAGATTTTTATGTATAAATTAGCCCAATTTAGGGCTAATAATTTTATTTTTTGATATTATGTTTTTACCAAGAGATAGCAGCTCCACTTGCTCCCATAATCTCTTTTGCATCTTCACTCATCATGTGAGGTTCCCAAACAGGTTCAAATACTAGATTAACTTTTGCTTCATCTACTTCATCAACTGCCATTGCTACGTATCTTACTTGTTCTAGTAAGCTGTCAGCTACAGGACAAGCCGGACTTGTAAGAGTCATTTCTATTTCACAAAATAGATAATTTTCTCTTTCTTCAAGTTCTATATTATAAATTAACCCTAAATTATAAATGTCTACAGGTATTTCTGGGTCATAAACTTTTTTTAAATTCTCTATAATTTTTTCTTTTATCTCTTCTTTATTGAAAATTCCGTTCATTATTTTTCCTTAATATTTTAAAGCATATTCTTTTATTTTTTTAATCATTCCAATAACTCCACTTTGTCTATTTGGAGTAATAACTTCACTTAAATTTAATTCTCTTATAATATCCATGTCAACTTCTTTTAACTCCTGTATTGTAGAGTTTGAGAAAATTTCTAAAATAATATAAACTAAACCTTTTACTATTATTGCGTCACTTGTTCCATAAAAAAACAGTTTGTCATCTTTTTTTTCACAAATTAACCAAACTTGCGAAGTGCATCCATGAACTAAGTTTTCAGGAATTTGATTCTTTTCATCAAATGAAGGAAGTTTTTTACCTAAATCTATAATATATTCATATTTTGCTAACTCTTCATCGAAAAATTCTAAATCTTCTTTTATATTTTCAATTCTTTGTTTTATACTCATAATTTTTTAATCCTTTAACATAGAAAGTGCTTTTTTAAGAGCAACCATAAGTTTATCAATATCTTCAAAATCATTATAAAAAGCAAGGCTAACTCTTATAGTCCCTTTTACTCCAAGTTTTTTCATAATTGGTTGGGCACAATGATGACCAACTCTAACTGCAACTTTTAGTTTGTCAAGTAATATTGAAATATCATCATGCATGATACCTTTAAAGTTGAAACTTCTAGTTCCACTACAATCTTTTAAATCATTATAAAATATTATATCGGGAAGTTTTCTAAGTTCACTATCAAGGTATTCTAAAAGTTCTTTTTTTCTTTTTTGTATTGTTTCATATCCAATATTTTCTACATATTCTAAAGCTTTAGAAAATGCAATAACTCCTGCAATATTTTGAGTTCCAGCTTCAAATTTATATGGACTTGGTAAAAAAGTACTCCCTTTTTCTAAATCAACAATATTTATTACAGCTCCACCTGTTTGATAAGGTTCTACTAAATCATGAAATTTTTCTTTTATATAAATAGCTCCAACTCCAGTTGGTCCAAAAGTTTTGTGTCCTGAAATGGCAAAAAAATCACAGTCAAGTTCTTGAACATCTATTTTAAAACTACTTAAACTTTGAGCACCATCTATTAAAATAGGGCAGTTGTAAGAGTGAGCTAAAGAGATAATTCTTTTTATATCATGAACTTTTCCAAAAGCATTTGTTACGTGAGCAATACTTACAAAAGAGTTTGGATTTGATTTTAAAAGTTCTTCAAAATGAGTAAAATCAAAATCTAAATTTTCATTACAATTTACAACTTCAAGACCATTTCCTAAAGTTCTATTTTGCATATGCCAAGGCACAATATTTGCGTGGTGCTCAAGACTTGAGATGATGATTGTTTTAAATCTTCTTGCAAAAGAAGAGGCTATGAAATTTATACTTTCAGTTACCCCTTTTGTAAAAATTATTTCTTCTTTTTTATTTGCATTTATAAATCTTCTTAAAACTTCTCTTGTGTTTTCAAACTCTGTTGTAGATTTATTTGCATCTCCAAAACTACTTCTGTGTGTATTTGAACAATATTTTGAGTAGTAATCGACTGTTGCACCAATTACAGCTTGAGGCTTTTGAGTCGTTGCCCCATTGTCTAAATAAACACTATTTGAGTTACTAAAATATGGAAAATCTTTTTTATACATAGTTTTCTTTTTTATACTCTTCTATAAATTGTTTAATTTTTTCATCTTTAATATTATCTTTTATAGAGTTTTCAAATGCTTCTAAAAGTATTTCATAAGATTGCTCTTTACTAATTCCTCTACTTTGAAGATATAAAAGTTGGTCTTTGTTTAATGTTCCAGTTGTTGTTCCATGACTAGCTTCTAACTCATCTATAAAAATCTCTAAAAATGGTTGAGCAAAAATAACAGCATCATCACTTAATAGAATTGAATTACAGTTTTGGAAAGCTTTTGAGTAAAGACCTTTTTGTGTAACAATAGATTTGATTTTAACTACAGCTCTACTTGAATCTAGTAAAGAATTTTTGTAATTTATATTACTTCTTGAACTTTGATTATTATGAGTTGTTTTTACTAATGTTGAGCAGTTTGCACTGTTTCTTAATTTATTTAAACCATTTAACTCATAATTTACTTCAACAGAATTAATTTTATTTTCAAAACTATTTACAACAAATCCATCTGCTAATTCAAAGTTTGAAATCTCTAAATTTGACTTGTCATCTTGAACTGATTTACAACAAAAAACAAGAGAATTAGAAAGATTAATATCTTGAATTTTTGCATATTCCAAAGAAGCATCTTTCTCTAATTTTATTGTTCTATTTGCAAAAAGTGAAGCATCTTTTGAATTTGAAACAAAAACTTCAATAATGCTTGCTTTTATTCCACTTTTAATTTCTATTAAAAGGTTGTTTGTAAAAACAGTTGAATCTACTTTTAAATTATTTACAATTACTAAAGGCTCTTGTAAATTTTCTTTTATAGTTAAAACTTTTTTGTTATTGTCAAAGCTATTTGCAATAGAAAAAAGCTTTGATTCATAATCTTCTGTATCATTTACAGAATTTAAATCTAAATCAAAAGATAAAACTTTATGAGCTTTAAAATCAAAGTCAAATAAAGATGCAAAATCTATCTTTAAAAACTCTTCTTCTTTTTTTGAAGGTAGATTTAAATCTTTTATATTAGCTATTTGCATTGTTTATTCCTAATGCTTCAAAACCTTTCTCATCTAGTTCTAAAGCTAAACTATAATCTCCAGTTTTAGCTATTTTTCCATCACTTAAAATATGAACAAAATCTGGTTTTATAAGTTCTAAAAGTCTATCATAGTGAGTAATCATAAGAATAGATTTTTTACCATCAAGCATAGAGTTTATAACATTTGCAACTATTTTAATAGCATCAACATCAAGTCCACTATCAATTTCATCTAGCATGATCAAATCAGGGTTTAGCATTAAAAGTTGAACAAGTTCATTTCTTTTTTTCTCTCCACCACTAAATCCATCATTTAAATCTCTTTGTAATAGTTTTCTATCAATATCAAATTTATTAGTTTCTTCTTTTACAAGTTTAAGAAATTGCATTGCATCAAGCTCTTCTTTTCCTTCATAAGCTCTTTTTGCATTCATCGCTGTTCTTAAAAAATAGCTATTATTAACTCCAGGAACTTCAACAGGACTTTGAAAACTCATAAAAATTCCCTCATTTGCTCTTGTTGAAACATCCATTTCTAATAAATCTTTGTTTTTAAATGTAACTTTACCACCAGTAACTTCACAGTCGTAATGAGCTGCTAAAGTTTTAACTAAAGTAGATTTACCAGCTCCATTTACTCCCATAAGTGCGTGAATTTCACCTGGTTTTATCTCTAAATTTAATCCTTTTAAAATCTCATTATTGTTTATATTTACTTTTAAATCTTCAATTTTTAATAATACTTCTTTACTCATAATTAACCCACACTTCCTTCTAATGAAATACTTAATAACTCTTTTGCTTCAGCAGCAAACTCCATTGGTAACTCTTTTAAAACTTCTTTACAAAAACCATTTACAATCATAGCAATAGCATCTTCTTCATCTATTCCTCGTTGATTTAAATAAAATAGTTGTTCATCTGATATTTTAGATGTAGTTGCTTCATGCTCAATATTTGCACTACTATTTCTAATCTCATGATAAGGATATGTATGCGCTTGAGATTTGTGACCAATTAGTAAAGAGTCACACTCTGATATGTTTCTAGCATTGTGAGCATTTTTTCCAACTCTTACTTGTCCTCTGTAAGCATTTATACCCTTCATAGCAGAAATACCTTTTGAAATGATTGTAGACTTAGTATTTTTACCTAAATGAATCATTTTTGTGCCAGTATCTGCTTGTTGAGCTCTTGAAGTAACAGCAACAGAGTAAAATTCTCCTACACTATTGTCACCTTGAAGAACACATGAAGGATATTTCCATGTAATACTTGAACCAGTTTCAACTTGTGTCCAAGATACTTTTGAATTATCACCTTTGCATAAAGCTCTTTTTGTAACAAAGTTTAAGATTCCACCTTTACCTTCATCATCTCCGGGATACCAGTTTTGAATAGTTGAATATTTTATATGACCATTTTTAAGTGCAACTAATTCAACAACAGCAGCATGAAGTTGTCTATCATCTCTACTTGGAGCAGAACATCCTTCATTGTATGAAACATAACTTCCCTCATCACAAATAATTAGAGTTCTTTCAAATTGCCCTGTATTTAAAGCATTTATTCTAAAATAAGTTGAAAGTTCCATAGGACATCTTGTATTTTTTGGAATATATACAAAACTTCCATCTGTAAAAACTGCACTATTTAAACAAGCAAAATAATTATCTGTTACAGGAACGACACTTGCTAAGTATGTTTTTACAAGTTCTGGAAATCTATGAGATGCTTCACTAATAGAGCAAAATATAATTCCTAATTTTTCAAGCTCTTCTTGGTAAGTAGTTTTTATAGAAACAGAATCGAACACAGCATCAACTGCAACACCAGCAAGCATTTTTTGCTCTTCAAGTGGAATTCCTAGTTTTTCATAAGTTTTTAAAATTTCAGGATCAACTTCTTCTAAAGAACCAAGAGGTTTTTTAGGTGCTGAATAGTATGCGTAATCTTGATAATCTATTTTTGGATATTCTAAATTTGTCCAAGTAGGCTCTTCCATTTTAAGCCATTTTTCATAAGCTTTAAGTCTAAACTCAAGTAAAAACTCAGGCTCTTCTTTTTTTGCACTAATAGCTCTTATAACATCTTCATTTAAACCTTTTGCAAAAGTATCACTTTGTACTAAAGTTTCAAAGCCAAGTTTATAATCAGTGTTTATAATGTCATGTATTTGTTGGTTTTCACTCATGACTTCTCCGTAAAATTTATTTGATTTTAATTAAGACTAATATTGTCCTAATTCGAATAATATCAAAATAAGTATATAATGTAAAGACATAAAAACTGATAAATAGTAAAAATATTTAATTTTATCTTAAAAAAGTACCAATTTATGGTATTTTATAATTAAGACAAAATTTATCCTATATTTTATAAAATATCAAAAATATTAAATAAATAATGGAAATTCTATAATGGAACAAAAAGAAGTGAATTACTCAAAAAAAATAGAAGATAGAATAAACGATCCAAAAAATATTGGTGAAATTTCAAGAAGTGAGGCGAGAGATTTAGGTTGTCGATTGGTTGTCGCTGATTTTGAAACAAATGGTGCTGATACAATAAGAATGTATTGGGCCGTAAACAAAGATAATATTATTGTAAGAGCAAAATTTAAATCATTTACTGGTGGTTTGTTATTGGCATTAAATGATATGATGACAGAACTTTGTATATTTAAAAGCGTAGAGAAAGTTGCAAATTTGTTTAAGACAGATGTTGAATTTGCATTAAGAGATGAACCACAAATTCCAGCACTTGGAATAACAGAACTACATGAAAAATTTACAAATTTTGTTGTTTTAAAAAAAGCGGCGTTAAACTCTGAAAAAAGAGATATGAATGATTTTGAAGATGATTATATTGTTTGTGAATGTGCAAGAGTTACATTAAAAAATGTAAAAGACGCTATAAAAGAATTTTCAATAACAACAGTTGAAGAGATAGGAAATATAACAAAAGCTGGAATATTTTGTAAATCATGTATAAAAGAGGGTGGTTTAGAACCAAAAGAGATATACCTAGTAGATATTTTAGAACAAACTCTTGAAGAAATTAAAGAAGCTAATAAAGAGGAACCAAGTTACATTAATTCCACATTTTCAAATATGATAAAAGAGCAAAAAATTGAGCTTATTGAAGATGTTTTAGATGAAGATATAAGACCAATGTTAATTATGGACGGTGGTAATATGGAAATATTGGATATAGTAGAATCTGCTCCACATTATGATTTATATATAAGATATCTAGGTGCTTGTAGTGGTTGTAGTGCTGGAAGTATGGGAACTTTATATGCAATTGAATCAATTTTACAAAGAAAAATTGATGAAAATATAAGAGTTCTACCTATATAAATTGATGTTATATAATTAATAGTATAAAAAGCTATTTTTTACTATTATTAACTACTTTACTGAAAGGATTAATATGTTTACAATATATAACAATGGAATTGTAGATTATAAAGGCTCAACTGAGAATTTATATAATGTAAAGAATGTTAATGAAAGTACAAAATTTACATTTAATCCTGAAGAAGGTTCTATAAAAGATTTTAAAAAAGAACAAGATAGTAATAGTAATAAAAAAAAAGAAGAGCAGTTTTTATCCTCTTACAAAAAAATTTCACAAATTAATCAATCAAATAATTTTTTTTATGTAAGAGATATTATGGTTCAAGATGTATTATACATTGATAATAGTCATACAGTAAGAGAAGCTTATGAGCTTTTAAAAGATAAAAAAACTGGACAAATTCCAGTTACAACTTTGGATAAGAAAATAGTTGGAATAATAGATGCAAAGTTTATTTTATCTTTATTGATTCAAAATTTAGATGAGCCTAATATACTTTTAAATAGAAGATTAAGAGAAATTAATTTTCCTGAAATTATTGCAACAACTCCTGATGCTGAGTTACGAGATGTTGTAAAAATAATGTTTGATTTTGAGGTTGGAGTAATGCCTGTAGTTAATGAAGAGGGAACTTTAAAAGGGATAATTTCAAAAAGTTATATTTTTAAAGCAATGTCATGTATCCCTCAGCTAGAGATTTGGAGTTAAACTATTTTTTATAACTCTTGACTGTTATCTAAAAAGATAATATCTCTTCCTTGATTCTTCGCTTTATATAGTAGATCATCTGCATGTTTTTTTGCTTCAAAAAAACTCTCATATTTATTTCTAAAGCTAATACCAGCAGAGAAAGTAATTTTTATTTTATTATTGCTATATATAAAGTCAGTATCTCTTATAGTATTTTTAACTCTTTTTATATATCTTGAAACTTCAATTTCATCTTGATAATGAACTAATGCAACAAATTCTTCTCCTCCATATCTTGCAATAACATCTTCTTTTCTAGTAAGATCTTTTAAAATTCTTGCAAAACTTTTTAATACAGCATCACCACAAGCATGACCATATTTATCATTTATATCTTTAAAGTGGTCAATATCATAAAATACTATTGCGAAATTAGAGTTAAAAACTTGATATTTTCGTTCCATTTTTTCAACTTCATAATCATAAGCTCTTCTATTTAGTAAAGATGTTAAATAATCAATTTGATGCTCTTCTTTTACTAAAGATAACTCCTTTTGAAGTTCTTCTATTTGTCTATTTAAATAATCAAATCTCTCTTTGTTATTAGATAATATTTTTTTATTTTCACTTAATGCAGTTTCAATTTTGAAAATTGTATCAATCAATTTTTTTTGAACAATTCTTAATTCTCTATGTGAAAATTTTGATATGTCAAGTGCTACTAATTCATCTTTTATTTTGATAATTTCTTCATTTGAATTAACTCCATCAGTTAATGTTTTATCAAAATATCTACTCATTAAAGATGTTAGTTTCATGATATCATCAGTTTTTTCTTTTAGTACTTGTCTATCATTTGTAACTCTTTGTTTAGATAGTTTTTTAAGAGTTTTTATAGAATCACTTGAAGTTAAATCTTTTGGTCTTTCTAAAAGTTTTGTAATAAACTTTTCTATTTCTTCAAGCATATCAAAGTTCACAGAAGGTTTTAAAATATCATTTAGTGCTACTACCAATTTTTTTAATTCTTCTGCAGATACTCTTTTTTGAAGTATTTTGGCTAAGTCGTTATAAGATTTTGGTTCTAATTCTTCTTTCTCTACTTCAGATATAGAGTTTTTTAGAACTTCAAATAAATCTAATTCTTCAAAATTTGAATCAAATTTTTTGGCTTGCTCGTTGAATTCAATAAAATAATTTTCTGGAGTTGTAGCAATATTGTTTTTAGATAAACTTGCTAATGTATTTTTTGTTATATCTTTAATATTTTTCAAGCTAAAGCCTTAAAGTTTTAAAAGTTATAGATTATAACCATTTATGATATAATAAAACCTTAATAAAATTCAATAGGAATTAAAATATGTCAAAAAAAAATAACCAAATTTTAAAAAA
Source organism: Aliarcobacter cibarius (assembly GCF_013372265.1). Taxonomy (NCBI): domain Bacteria; kingdom Pseudomonadati; phylum Campylobacterota; class Epsilonproteobacteria; order Campylobacterales; family Arcobacteraceae; genus Aliarcobacter; species Aliarcobacter cibarius. The sequence continues at coordinate 1,693,404 of NZ_CP054051.1, read as the reverse complement.
CACAAATGCAGAATTATTAGATTTATTTAATGCTTCGATTATGTTTGATAAAAAACTTTATTCTCAAGATATTAGAGGTTCAATCGCTCATTCTAAAATGTTAGCTTTACAAAATATTATAACTGTAGAAGAACAAAATCAAATAGAAAAAGGTCTTTTACAAGTTTTAAATGAAATTGAAAGTGGTGAATTTAAATTCTCTTTGGAATATGAAGATATTCATATGGCTGTAGAGAATAGACTTACAGAAATTATTGGTGATGCAGGAAAGAGATTACATACTGCAAGAAGTAGAAACGATCAAGTTTGTACAGATTTTACTTTATATGTTCAAGAAAAAACAAAATCTATTCAGTCTCAAATAAAAGAGTTGATTTCTACTTTTGTTGATCTTGCTTCAAAACATACAACTACATTAATGCCTGGAATGACACATTTACAACACGCTCAGCCTATTAATTTTGGATATCATATGATGGCTTATGCAAATATGTTTAAAAGAGATTTTGAAAGATTTGGCTCTTCTTTTGAAAGAAATAACTATTCGCCTTTAGGAAGTGCTGCACTTGCTGGAACACCTCATAATATTGATAGATTTAAAACAGCAGAGCTTTTAGGATTTTATGGTCCAACTCAAAATGCTATGGATAGCGTTTCAAATAGAGATTTTGCATTAGAACTTTTATTCAATATAAGTACTACAATGATGCATATAAGTAGAATTTCTGAAGAGCTTATTTTATGGTCGTCTTACGAGTTTAGATTTGTAAGAATGAGTGATATGTATGCAACAACAAGCTCAATCATGCCACAAAAGAAAAATCCAGATGTACCTGAACTTCTAAGAGGAAAAACAGGACGTGTGTATGGAAATTTAATTTCACTTTTAACAGTGATGAAATCTTTACCACTAGCTTATAATAAGGATACTCAAGAGGATAAAGAGGGAGTTTTTGATTCTGTTGAAACTATTGAAATTTCACTTTCAATTTTAAATGAAGTAATTAAAACTATGATTGTAAATGTAGGAAATATGGCAAATGCATGTAAAATAGGGCACTTAACAGCTACTGATTTGGCTGATTATTTAGTTCAAAAACAAAATATGCCTTTTAGAGAAGCTTACTATCTTACAAAAGAGGTTGTAGAAAAAGCAAATAGCTTAAATAAAGATATTAGTGAATTAAATATAAATGAGATTAGAACATCGTCTAATGAGTTAGCAAATATAGATGAAGAGATAGTTTCATATTTAAGTTTAAAAAATTCAATGAATAGTAGAAACTCTTTTGGTGGTACATCTACTTTAGAGACTGAAAAGCAAGTTGAAGGTTTTAAAAATTGGTTAAAAAGTGAAAAGTAAAAGTTAAGGATTAATTCCTTAACTTTTATGTTTTGAATATTATTTTATTAAGAATTTTTTTGTTAAATCATATAAAGAGTTAATATCTGTTTTACCAACAAAACCTTCAACTCCAATTTGATTCATTTTCCCTCTTACAGCATCTGTTGTCATTGATGAGTTTACAATAACAGGAATATGTTCAAATTTTTTATTATTTTTTATGAAAGATGCCACTTGATAACCGTCTGTTCCCGGCATTTCAATATCTGTTAAAATCATACCTATTTGTTCTGGATTTAATTCTTCAACTCTTTGTAGAAGTAAAGTTCCATTTGCATAGATCTCATATTTTACTCCAGTTTGTTTAAAAAACTTTGTTAATACTTCTCTTGCAACCCCTGAATCTTCAGCTGCTAGAACAATTTTTGAAGATTCAATTCTTCCTTCAACATATTTTCTAACATCATCTTCACCATCATCAGTCCATTTGATGTCTCTTAGAAGTTGTTCAGCATTAAATACAGTACAAAGTTCATCTTTGTTGTTTACTTTCACATAAGTTGTATAAGTTATTTTTGAATTTGTCTCTTCTGTATGTCTTAAATCTTGAGTTGTTTTTTCTACTATATCAAGCATATCTTTGATTAAAAAACCAATTTTTTTATGATTAAATTCACAGAAAATTATAAGTTTATAGTCTTTTATTTCTAAAGGTGTTTGCCCAAGCCAAGCATCTAAATTTATTAAAGTAACAGGCTCCCCTCTAATTGTAGCAATTCCTGCAATAACGTCTGTATCTCTTGGAGTGTCATTTATTGCAACTTCTTCAGTTATTATAAAAGCTTTAACTTTTGCTATGTTTATTGCGTAAATGTTATTATGACCAGTGTAAAATACTGCTAATTGTTGAACATTTCTTAAATGTCCCTGTGTCATTTGCTCAACACTACCACTAATACCGCTCATGTAAATCCTTTTTAAAGTATAAGTCAATTATTATATAAGTTTTAAACTTTGAGTAACTTTAAGTTATTTTTTCAGTTTCTTAACAATTTTTTGAATAGTTACAGACGCCATCATTAATCCAAAAGAGGCTGTAACTCCTTCAAAACTACCTTTGTCAACACATAGTGGAACTTCAGTTGAAAAAATTACTTTAAACTTCTTTTTAAAGCCTTGTTTTTTTAACTCTTCTCTTACTTTTTTTATAAATTTATCGTTGTATGTTTCCCAAATTGATTTATATTCAATTTTTGTTGGATCTATTCTTTTTGCTCCCCCGCCAGTACTAATAACTTTTGTGAAGTGTTTTTTTATTAGATGAACCTTTGGTGTAACATCATCGATTGCATCTAGAATATAATCGTAAGAAGAAAAATCAAAATTATCTATCCATTCAGGAGTAACTTTTACACAAATAGGTGTTAAATTAGGATATCTTTCTTTTAAAACTTCGACTTTTACTCTACCTATATTCCCATGACTTCCTAATTGTCTATTTTGATTTGAAGGTTCATAAGTATCAAAATCAACTATAGTAATATTTGTAATTCCAGTATTATATAAAGCATCAAGTGCAAAGCTTCCTATTCCACCAACACCAAAAATAATTATCTTTGTTTCTTGGAATTTTTTGAAAGCTTCTTCTCCAAAAAGCATTTTTGTTCTATTATATTGCATATTTAAATCTTCTTTACTAATTTTTGGCTATTATAACACAAAAATATTTATTGGAGATGTTATGGATAAAGAACCAATGACTCTTTCTGGTTATAATAAAGTAACTGGTGACTTGGACTTTTTAAAAAGTGTTGAAAGACCAAGAACAGTAGTTGCTCTTGATGAAGCAAGACAACTTGGAGATTTAAAAGAGAATGCTGAATATCACTCTGCAAAAGAGAAATTAAAATTAATAGATGTTCAAGTAGCTGAACTAAGTAATATAATTTCAAAAGCAGTTATTGTTGATCCATCTACTTTACCGCATGATAGAGTTAGTTTTGGCTCGACTATTGATTTACTTGATGTTGATAGTGAAGAAGAGTTCACATATACAATAGTTGGTGGAGTTGAGTCAAATGTTGAAAAAGGATTTATCTCTTTTAACTCACCATTGGCAAAACAGCTTATGGGAAAAATTGAAGGTGATGAATTTAATGCAACACTTCCTGGTGGAGTTAAAACTTTTGAAGTTTTAAAAGTATACTACAAAGAGATAGAGCTATAAATTGAATCTTACTTTAAAAGAGAATGCTATTTTTATAGCAGACTCTCATTACAATAAAAAAAATCAAGAGTTTAAATATATTTTAGAAAAAATAGAAAGTAAAGAGATAGTTGTTTCTCAAATATTTTTAATGGGTGATAATTTTGATTTTTTATGCCATGAAATAACTTATTTTAAAAAAGAAAATTCAGATATTGTAAAGCTTTTAAATAGTCTGTCAGATAGTTTTGAAATATATTATTTAGAAGGAAATCACGATTATAATCTTTCAAAATTATTTCCTAAAATAAGGGTGATAAAAAGAGATAAACAGCCTTTAATTTTAACTTTAAATGATAAAAAAATTGCACTTTCACACGGAGACAATTTTATAAATTGGCATTATAATTTATATTGTAAAATAATAAGAAATAGCTATTTTTTGAAATTTCTAAATATTTTAGATATTGGATTCTTTTTATCAAAAAAAATAGAAATTACTTTACAAAATAAAAATATTTGTCACAATCTGAATTATTTTGAAAATTTAGTAAAAAAAAGAGTAAGAAATTATAGTGAAGATATTATTATTGAAGGCCATTATCATCAGGCAAAAACTTATAACTTAGATAATAAAACTTATATAAATATACCATCTCTTTGTTGTCAAAAAAGTTTTACAAGATTCAAGAATAAAATTTTTTTAAATGAAAAATTATAGGCGAAATAAAAGGAAAGAATTTGGCAAAATTTGAAGTAGTAAGTGAATATTCTCCAAGTGGAGATCAACCAAAAGCTATTGAAGCTTTGACAAAAAGTATTGAAGCAGGAAATCAGTACAACACACTTTTGGGAGTTACAGGAAGTGGAAAAACTTATACTATTGCAAAAGTTATAGAAAAAGTTCAAAAACCAACTCTTATTATGACTCATAACAAAACGTTAGCAGCTCAGCTTTATAGTGAATTTAAACAGTTTTTTCCTAACAATCATGTCGAATATTTCATTTCATACTATGATTATTATCAACCAGAAGCTTATATTCCAAGAAGTGATTTGTTTATAGAAAAAGATAGTTCTATAAATGATGAATTGGAAAGATTAAGACTTAGTGCAACAGCTTCTCTTTTATCATTTGATGATGTTATTGTTATAGCATCTGTTTCTGCAAACTATGGTTTAGGAAATCCAACTGAGTATAAAGCTATGGTACAAAGAATTGAAGTTGGATTTGAATATAGTCAAAAATCATTTTTATTAAAGTTAATAGAAATGGGTTACAAAAGAAATGATAAATTTTTTGATAGAGCAGATTTTAGAGTAAATGGAGATGTGATAGATATTTTTCCAGCATACTATGAAGATGAATTTATTAGAGTTGAGTTTTTTGGTGATGAGGTAGAAAGTATCACAAAACATGAATATCTTACAAATACAAAAGTAAAAGATTTAAAAGAGATAATAATTTATTCGGTTAATCCTTTTGTTGTTACTCAAGATAATTTAGCAAGAGCAGTTAAAGAAATTGAAGAAGAACTTGAAGATAGATTAAACTATTTTCAAAGTGAAAATAAACTTGTAGAGTATCAAAGATTAAAACAAAGAGTTGAGTTTGATTTGGAGATGATTGAAGCAACTGGAATGTGTAAAGGAATTGAAAACTATGCGAGGCATCTAACAGGCTTAAAACCAGGTGAGACACCTTACTCTTTACTTGATTATTTTGCTCAAATGGATAAAGATTTTTTACTTGTTGTTGATGAGTCACATGTATCTTTATCTCAATTTAGAGGAATGCATGTAGCTGATAGAAGTAGAAAAGAAGTTTTAGTAGAGTATGGATTTAGGCTTCCAAGTGCTCTTGATAATAGACCTTTGAAATTTGATGAATTTATAAATAAAGCTCCAAATTATATTTTTGTAAGTGCAACTCCAAATGAGCTTGAATTAGAGTTAAGCTCAGTTGTGGCAGAACAAATAATAAGACCAACAGGTTTACTTGATCCTGTTATAGATATTGTTGATAGTGAGTTCCAAGTAGAAAAACTTCATGATGAGATAAAAAAAGTAATTGCAAAAAATCAAAGGGTATTGGTTACAGTTTTAACTAAAAAAATGGCAGAAGAGTTGGCAAGCTATTATGCTGATTTAGGAATAAAAGTAAAATATATGCACTCTGAGATTGATGCAATAGAAAGAAATCAAATCATAAGAGAGTTAAGACTTGGTACTTTTGATGTTTTAATAGGAATTAATCTTTTAAGAGAAGGACTAGATATTCCAGAAACTTCTCTTGTTGCAATACTTGATGCAGATAAAGAGGGATTTTTAAGAAGTAAAACATCTTTAATTCAAACAATAGGAAGAGCTGCAAGAAATGAAGAAGGAAGGGTAATTTTATTTGCCAAAAAAATTACAGCTTCAATGCAATTTGCTATTGATGAAACAAATAGAAGAAGAAAACTTCAAGAAGAGTTTAATAAAGAACATAATATTACACCAAAATCAACTACAAGAAAACTTGACCAAAATTTAAAAGTTGAAGAGTATGATTCAGTTGCGCTTAAAAAACAAAGATTAGAAAAAATGCCAGCAGCTGAAAGAAAGAAAATATTAATAGAATTAAATAAACAGATGAAAAAAGCTGCAGCTGATTTAAATTTTGAAGAGGCTATTAGACTTCGAGATGAGATAGCAAAATATAAAGATATGTAAATTAAGCAGGTTTAAAACTCTGCTTAGTTTTACAAACATGTGGAAAGTAACACTTATCACATTCTGGTTTTACTGCTTTGCAAATATATCTTCCAAATAAAACCATCGCTTGATGAAAAATATGTAAATCATCACCTTTTAGTTTTTTTACCAGTTCAGCTTCTGTTTTTTCAACAGTTTTTTCATAGCTAAGACCAAGTCTATGAGATACTCTAAAAACATGTGTATCAACAGCCATAAGATTTTCTTGTTTGTATTCAATCATAAAAACATTTGCTGTTTTATTTCCAACTCCTGCTAGTTTCATTAACTCTTTTTGATCATGTGGAATTTGACCTTCATAGTTTTTCATAACACTTTGTGCCATTTTTATTATATTTTGTGCTTTGTTATTGAAAAAAGAGCAAGAATTTATAAGCTTCTTTACATCCTCAAGATTTGCAATACTTAGCTCTTTTACACTTGGATATTTTTCAAAAAGAGCCGGAGTTATTATGTTTACTCTTTTATCTGTGCATTGTGCTGATAAAATAATTGCTATTAAAAGTTCATAGTCATTTTTATAATTAAGTTCTGTAACTGCATCTTTGTAATTTTCTAAGAATGCCTCTTTAATAATATTTATATCTTCTTTTGTAGCTTTTTTCATTATTTTTTCAAACACTCCTCTTTTAATTCAGAAAAATTTATAAAGATGTATTCATCTTTTATTTTATTTATTTTTACATTATCTAATGTACATAAATATTCGCTGTTTTCTTTAATGATTGTATATGTAAATTTATAGATAAATTCATCTTTACTTGATACTACTTTATTATTTAAAAGTTCATAATCTAAACTTTTTATTTTTATATTATTCTCTTTTTCATATTTATTTAGAAATAAATTTGGAAGATAGTTTTCTTTGCTATTTTCGTAAAATAAGAAGCCAATAGTTGATAAAAGAATAGTCGCTAATAAAATAATAAATTCTCTTTTTTCAAATTTATCATTTATCTTATAAATAATAATTGTAGTAATAATAAGAAAAATTGAAATGATAATAATAACTTGCATTTTTGACCTTTTTATATTTAATTAATAAAATGAAATACGATTATATCAAAGCTTTATAAAATTAATAGAAAATTAACACCAAAGCATGAAGTGAAGACTATTTAAAAGTTTATTGTGCTAAATTTGTGCAAATAAATATTTTTGTTCATCCAAGAAAGTAGTTTTTCTTTCTCTTGAACTTCTGATATATCTTGAATACTTTTCACTAGTTATATTTATATTTTTATGTCCTAGCATTTGAGATACCCAAAAAATATCTTCTTTGTTACTCAACATATTACTAGCAAAACTATGTCTTGTTTGATAAATACTTCTATACTCCAAATTACATTTTTTTAATAATTTATTCCAAATATTTGCTAAGCTACTACTAGAACCAAAACTTTGATTTCTATTTGAATAAAATACATTAGTTTGAAGACCAGTGATTTTTTGTTGCTGTTTTAAAAATATTTCACATTGGGAAAGAATATCAATATTTCTTTTACTACTTTTAGTTTTTACTCTTTTTGTTAAACCCATAGTTCTAGTTTTATTTATTGAAATGATATTTTCTGTAAAATTAATATCTTTCCATTCAAGAGCTAATAGCTCACCAGTTCTTGCACCAGTAAAAAAAGCAATTCCTAAAAAGTTTCTAAACCAACCATTAGAATTTTTTAAAAGTAAATTTATCTCTTCTAGATTAAAAGGATTAATTTCATAATCACTTTTTAATGTTGGAAAACTAACTATAAAAGGGCTAGTTTTTATATACCCCTCTATAATTGCATTTTCAAAAGCACTTTTTAAAATTCCATTAACACAAGTGTTTAAAGTTGATTTATCTTTAAAAGTTGAATACCAAGTTTTTAACATTATAGGTGTTACTTCGTGAATATACTTTTTATTAAAAAATGGTATAATTCTACTTCGCAACAAACTATAATAAGTTCTCATAGTTGTTGGTTGAAGTTTGTTTTCTTTTTCTTGTAAAACTTCTTCGCAAAAATCTATGATAGTTTTATCTTTTGTTATAACATTAAAGTTTTTATAGAACTCATCATTTTTATGGTGATTTGTTAATAGTTTTCGGTTCTCTTGAGTGTCTTTTAAACCGCTACTTTTACGAACACCATTTAAATAGATGTATAAAATCCCGTTTCTATTGTAGAGTTTCATTTTCTCATCCTTTGATTTTTGAACTCTTCAATAGCACCACTTACAAATCTAATTATAGATTTACTTCCCTTTAATTCTCTATAGTAATGATAACCTTGTTTAAATGTACCTTCTTTTATATATTTTGCAACTGTACTATCTGAAATATTAAGATATTTCATTACACCAGCTCTTTTTGATAAATCATAATTTGGTTTTAATTGTTGTTTTAATTCTAAAACTTCACTCTTTAAACTTTTTATCTCATCTACTAATTTGGGAATTAAATTTATAGATGATATATCAACCAAACTCATTTTATATATTCTCCTTTTATCTGTTTAGGCGAAAATCTGCGATTTTCAACAAACTAACATTAAGTTAGATTTTTAAATTACTAAGTAGCTTTTTGGGTAGTAGTTATTTTTTTCACTCGGCTACGCCTTATATTACTTTTTAAAAAAAGTAATCAAAAACAAAATCTATAAGCCATTACTAATTGTAAAATTATCACTTCTTTTGTAAATAAGCTCATCACCAAAAAAAACTTCCATTATTTTATTTCTATTTGTTTGTAGCACAAATATTGCTAAGGATTTTTTCTTAACTAAAGTAGTTAATTCTTTTAAACTAAATTTTTCATGTAGTAATCTGTAAAGACTAAGGGGTGCTAAAGTTTTACTACAATTAAATCTAATAATTCTATTTTTACAATACCATGCATTTAAGTATTTCTCTTTTATCGATAAATTAGCTTTTTTAGATAGTGGTAATGTTTTATTTATATATTTCATTACATAAGAAGTTGCATTTTTTATATCTGTTTGAATATCATTAGCTTTTTCATCAAATAATCTTTTAAATGCTGTAACCACTCTATCAACACTAGATTTTGGAACAAATAGTAAAATATGAGTATGTGGAGTTCCATCTTTATGTGGCTCATTTACTCTAAAATACATTCGTTCATCTTTAGTTAATTCTTTTAAACTTCTATCATGTCTTAGTTTTGAAAACATTTTTGTTAAATATTTTACTGCTTCTTTGGGTGTAACATGATTGTATTTTTGATTTTTAATTAAAGCATTAGTTTTTTTATCCATTTTCATTTTATGAAATTCACTCGGAAGTGTTAAAGTCATAAAAATTGGAAATAGATCTTTTTCTTTTGCTTCATTAGAAAGTGTATTAATTCTATTTTGAATTAATGCATGGTATCTATCTGGATTATGATTTGCTGAAATAACTAAATCTTTTAAAGGGATTTTTGTATTAGATATTTTGTCATGAATATAGTTATATTCCAAAAAACTATTTTGTTTTTTTAATTTTTCTTGAACTTCATTGTAGTCACTTAAAGTTAAGCCATAAATTTTATTCTTTTTATTTATGTCCACAACTTTTTTATAAGTAGTCAAGGAAGATAAAGAAGAACACTCTGAGCAATGCTCAGAGCTTTTCTTCTTATCTTCTATTTCATTCTTTATTAATTCTTCTGTATAATTCATTTGTATATCCTCGCAAGGGTTTATATAAGTTCAAAGGGAGACTAACCGCCAAGTAAAATCTTTCCTTTGGACAACTAATTTAAAAAGCTGATAGTGAAATCGGCGACCTTGAATAAATTCTGCAATTTATTTCCATATCCTTGCCTATATTAGCTTGATATTTTTGTAAATCTTTTTCATTTATTGTAATATCAATTAATTCTTTTTTTGAAACACCATTATTTAAATTTTGAGTTGCTAATAATTGAACAGCAAATTTTTTAGGTGTTGTTTCGCCAGTATCTTTATTTACATAGATTGGTTTTTCATAACAATCTATTACTCTTCCTTGTATTATTATGTTCATTCTTTAGTCCTTTTTTCTATTTTTTTTAAATTCATATTCTTTTTTTGAAATTGGAGATGTTCCATGAATTTCCTCTGATAAACCATATTCAACAGATAATCTATTATGCTCAATTATAAAGTTATCATATTCTTCTGGTGACTTAAAATCATCTTTAGGGAAATAATCAAAATATATACTTGGTGCAAGTATCTCGATAATATCTGGTAAATATCTAATTTCTTCTTCTCCATGACTGTTTGTAACTTTTACACCTAATCCCTCTTTAACAAGAACTAATTCTTTTTGTAATTGAATTAAAGAATTATCTATCATTTCTCTAATTAATGTAGAAATATTTATTTCATAATGTTCAGCAAGTATTTCTAAAATTTCTGCTTTACCTTTTGACATACGAAGATTTATTTTTTTCTCTTCACCTTTTCCATCTATTTTGTTTAATTTTTTGTTTAAAGACATTTTTGCTCCTGTTTGTAAAATAGTTGTAAGTCAATTGTACACCAATAAATTTTATTTGTCAATAATATTTTATATTTTTTATGAAACACTGTGTCAACTTTGTACAAAAAATTAATATTTTAAAACTTAATTTTAATATGGTAAAAACCTATTAAATTCTTGTAAGGGTACTATTAAAGGCTTTTTCTCTTTTTATAAAATATTAAAATCATGCTTCCGCTTAATAGAAAATTAACACCTCTTTGCAATACTTATGTAATTTAAGAAATAAGGAAATAGAACAATGAGAGGAAATAGGGTTACTTTATTATCACTTGCAGTTGCTACAGTTTTAAGTGCAAATGAGACTACAACTTTAGATAATATAAATATAGTTGAGAAATCTAATTCAGAAGTAGTGAAAAATATTAGTGATGAAGAATTAAAAAGTGCTGATTTAGCAGAAGCTTTAATGAAAAATTCTCCTAGTATATCAATAGTAAGAAGAAATGGTATAGCAAACGATATTATTCTAAGAGGTCAAAAAAAAGATAATATAAATATTTTAATAGATAATGCAAAAATACATGGTGCATGTCCAAATAGAATGGATCCTCCAACTTCTCATGTTGTTACAAACAATATAAAAAATGTTAAAGTTATTGAAGGTCCTTTTGATGTTGAAAATTTTGGAACTTTGAGTGGACTTGTACAAGTTGAGACAAAAGATCCAAAAGAAAGTTTTCATGGTGAAGTAAATCTAAATGCTGGAAGTTTTGGATATAAAAAAGCTAGTGCAACTATCGAAGGTGGTGATGATAAAGTTAAAGCTTTAATTTCTGCTTCAACAGAAGAGAGCAAGGCATATAAAGATGGAAATGGTGATAATTTCTTAGAACAACAAATAAAAAGAGGTGTACCGTTTGCTACTCAATATAAAAAAGATGATATTGATGCCTTTGAAAAAAAGAGCGTTTTAACAAAACTTCAATTTAATGTTACAGATGATCAAGACTTAAAACTTTCATATACAGCAAATAGAAATGATGGTATTTTATATCCAGCTGGTCCAATGGATGCTGATTATGATGATAGTGATATTTATACTTTAGGTTACACTATAAGAGATTTGGGAAGTTTATCTAAGCAACTTGATTTAGATTATTATTACTCAAAAGTTGATCACCCTATGAGTGGAAAATTAAGAAATGGTGGAACAATGCCAACATATATGACTAACCACTTAAAAACTTCTATTTGGGGGACAACAGTTAAAAACTCTTTAGAAGTAGGGGATTCTTTAGTTACAGTTGGATTGGATACAAGTGTTAGAAATTGGAGAGGAAGTATGTATAGTACAAATATAAATACTGGTACAATAACTGCATCTAATACTAATCGTATGTATTCTACAGATACAACAAATAAAGCAATATTTACAAAAGTTGAAAAATCTATTGGGAATTTAGATTTAGAAGCAGGTCTTAGACATGATAATACAGATATTGATACACAAAGATCAAATGTTGATAATAAAAAATATTCTAGTTTAAATGGATATATATTTTCAGCCTATAATTTTGATGAACAAAGTAAAGTATTTGCTGGTATTGGTAAATCTTCAAGGGTTCCAGATGCAAGAGAACTATATCAAGAAACAACAGCTTCAAATTCAGATTTAGAAGATACAAAAAACTATGAAGCAGATTTAGGTTTTGAAAAAACTATTGGTAATTTTTATGTAAAACCAAAAGTTTTCTATTCAGTATTAAAAGATTATATATATAACAGTGGAAAATTTGAAAATATTGATGCAAAAATTTATGGATTTGATTTAAGTGGTCATTATTATTTTACAGATAATTTTGCATTTGATTATGGTTTTGCTTACCAAAGAGGTAAAAAAGATGGAAATTATAGAGATAAAGATTTAGCTGAAATTCCACCATTGAAAGCAAATTTAGCTTTAAGTTATGAGTATGAAAAATATAAATTCAAAGTAGAAGTAGTAGCAGTTGATAGATGGAGTAAATTTGACGAGAGTGCAAAAGAACAAGAAATTGCCGGATATGCTATTACAAATTTAAAATATACTCAAGAATTATTTAAATATTTTGAATTAACTTTAGGAGTTGATAACGTATTTGATAAAGTTTATAATTCTACAAATACTTATCAAGATATTAGATATGTAGAAGTTGGTGGAGATCAAATATTATTTAATGATCCAGGAAGATATGGATATGTAAATTTAAAATATAGCTTTTAATAAGCTATATTTTTAAGATTAATTATTCAAAATCTAGTGTTGTTTGAACTTGGCCATTACTTCCAAATTCACTATCAATTTCAAGAGCTATTTTCTTAAAATCAATTCCACTTATCTCTTTTAAACCTTTTAAAATCTCTTTTTTCCCACTAATAAGCTCTTTTGACTTTATTCCATGAGAAATAGATAGACTAGCTTCAACAAAAGCAGATAATTTATCACATTGTTTTAAAGCTAAACCATCTATTCCTTCGTATTTATCAAGGTTATATTTATTAATATCTTCAACTTCAGTGATTTTGCCATCAATTTTCACTTTGTTTGCAAATTCTTCTTTTATACCGTTATATATTCCTAAAATATAAGAGAACTCTTGCTGAATACTTTCTGGAATATTAGGAAGAATATCATCTTCAATTTTTGCCACTTCATATTCTGCAATAATATCAGAAAGCTCATCCACACTGTATTTTACAGGGCTTATAATGTCTCTTGTGAGTGCTTCAGGTAAATCATGAAATAGGGCAGTGAAGAAGTTATTTTGTAATCTTTTATCACAAGCTTTTACATTTAAACTATAAAAATATGAGAAAAATGCAACCGTTAACATATGACCTAAAACTGAAGTTTCTGGAATTCTTGGAGTTTGTGCCCAACGTTTCTGAAATCTTAATCTTCCACTTAAATCAATTACCTTGCTAAGCTTCTTATTCAAAGCAATTTTTCGAACACCAATTAATTCATAATAGTCTTCAATTTCAGCCTCAACTGCTTTTTTTACATCTTCAATATCACTTAAAAATTGGCTTGTTTGGTATACAATTGAAAATTCCCATCTAGTTGACAAATATGAAGCAGCTTTTAAAATAAATCTCTCTTTTTTATACATATTTGAATCATTTAAGAACTCTTCAAATTTTTGTAAAAAATTTCCATTGTCAATATCTTGTAAAGAGATTCTTAATTTTTCTACAACCCAAGAATTAATCTCTTTTGATTTTTTTTGTAAAGCTTTTCTAAAAACATCAGGTCGTATATCTGTAACAACAACTCGTCTTAGAAATTCAAAAATACCAGCTTCTATTAGATGGGTAAAGTTTATATCATCTTCTAGTTTTGCTATAAAATATGCAATTATGAATTTGTGAGCTTGTTTATCAAGTTCTACAAGTTCAACCATTCTTGGATAATCATTCCATCTTTGAATAGAAGCACTTGAAAATATATAATCAATAATTTTTGGGTTAATCACTTATCATCCTTATTTTTTTTATTTTCATCAAAAAACATCATTTTTTTACCAAGTAACATAGCACCAACAATTACTGTCATCATTAAATAAACTTGCCAATCACTCACAATAATTTCCTTTAAGCTCTACAGCTTCCCATTTTTCCTAAAGCATTTATTTTTTCAACTCTTTGAGTGTGTCTTCCACCTTCAAATTCAGCCTTATCCCAAGCTTTTATTATAGCTTCAATCATACCTTCTCCGCTAACTCTTTCACCTAAACATAATATATTTGCATCATTATGTTTTCTTGCCATTTTTGCACTATATTCATTGTGACATAAAGCAGCTCTTATTCCATCAAATTTGTTTGCAGCCATACTCATTCCTAGTCCTGAACCACAAATTAATATACCCATTGAACCAACATCTTCTAATACTTTTTTACAAACTTTTTCTGCAAAATCAGGATAATCAACTCTATCTTTTGAATAAGGACCCATATCAATAACTTCGTGTCCTCTTTGTTCAAATAAATCTTTTACGAAAGCTTTTATTTCTATTCCTGCGTGATCTGCTCCAATATAATATTTCATTTAGTAAATTCCTTCTTCATGCTTAATTTCTTTTGTTATATCAATATTTTTTTCTAAGCTTTCAACAGTTTTAAAAACTCTATCCCATCTAATTTTGTAATCACTATCCCACGAGAAGTATATGAACCAAGGAGTTCCAACAATATATTTATATGGAACACTTCCCCAAAATCTTGAATCATTTGAATGGTCTCTATTATCACCCATCATAAAAGTTTCATCTTCAGGAATTACAATAGGATGCATATCAAATAACTCTTTAGGACCTATGTCTCGTGTAACATTTGGATCATTATGAATTCCTTTGTGTTCTTTTGAATAAGGGTTTGCAACAAATAATTTTCCACTAATTTCTATTGTTTCATAATCTTTAAATTCAGTTTTTACATACTCATTTCCTTCTTTTGGATGAAGATATAAAACTTTATCTTTTAGAGCAACAATATCTCCACCAACTGCAACAGCTCTTTTTACATAGTGAATATCAGGATTATGTGGATATCTAAATACTACAATATCTCCTCTTTTTGGTCTTTCACCTTCTATTAAATGTCCATTGTTATTAAAATCTGGTAAAACTTTAAGTTCTAACCATGGAATAGTAGGAGTTGGAACACCATAAGAAAATTTTTTAACAAAAAGCATATCACCAATTAAAAGAGTGTTTTTCATACTTCCACTAGGAATTACAAAAGCTTGAGCTATAAAAAATATAATTCCAAGAACAATAACAATTGTTCCAGTCCATGAAGATGACCATTTATAAATTTTATTTAACATTTATTTTGTTTCTCTTTTGTCTCTTAACTTAGCAGCTTTTATAGTATTTTTTAAAAGCATGGCAATTGTCATTGGTCCTACTCCACCTGGAACTGGCGTAAGATATGAACATTTATTTTTTAATCCTTCAAAATCAGCATCACCAACTAATTTTCCTGTATCAAGTCTATTTATACCAACATCGATTACAATTGCACCATCTTTTACCATGTCTTCTTTAAGCAAATAAGGAACACCAACAGCAATTACAACAATATCAGCTTTTAATGTATGAGATTTTAAATCTTTTGTTCTACTATTACAAACTGTTACTGTAGCTTTTGCGTTTATTAATAAAGATGCCATAGGTTTTCCTACGATATCACTACTTCCAATTACTACTACATTTTTACCACTAAGTTCGATTTTGTGTTCTTCAAACATTCTCATAACACCAAATGGAGTTGCTGGTAAAAATGAATCAAGATTTGAAACCATTCTTCCTACATTGTAAGGATGAAAACCATCTACGTCTTTTAATGGATTAATTGCTTCAAGAACTGTTGTTGTATCAATATGTTTTGGTAAAGGAAGCTGTACTAAAATACCATCTAATTTTGGATTGTTATTCATTAAATTTATAGTTTCTAATAACTCTTCTTGAGTTATAGTTTCTGGCATTTCGTGAACAACAGAATAAATTCCAGCTTCTTTACAAGCTTTTGCTTTACTCGCTACATAAGTTGCACTTGCTGCATCATTTCCTACAAGAATAACTGCTAGTCCTGGAGTTATCTCTTTTTCTTTTACAATTTGTGTAACTTCAACTTTAACTTCTTCTTTTATTTTAGCTGATAGCGCTTTTCCGTCTAGTAATATCATGTTATTGCCTTACATTTTATTTGAAATTTAGGTTAGATTTTATCCAAAATTGGTTTAATTATCAAAAATATAAAAATAGTTTTATATTAACCTAAAATTTAGTAATTTTTTTATATAATCCACGCTCAATTTAAAAAAAAGGATTACAATGTTAGAGGGTATCGTAAGAGATAGTATAACTAAAGCTGCAGTTAAAGCTTTAAGAAAAGAAGGTTATTTAATTGCAAATATCTATGGAAAAGGTTTAGAGAACATCTCTGCTGCATTCAAAAGAAATGATTTTATTAAATATTTAAGAAATAAAAACACTTTAGCTTTTGATGTTAGTGTTGCAGGAAAAACTTTAAAAGTTGTTGTTCAAGAATACCAAAAATGTCCTATTACTTCAGATTTATTACATGTTGATTTAATGGTAGCTCAAGCTGGTGTTAGAACTTCATATAAAGTTCCAGTTGTTGCAACAGGAAGTGCAAAAGGTCTTAAAAATAAAGGTCTTTTAATGTTACATACAAGAAGATTACCAGTTAAATGTACAATTGAGAATTTACCAAATAACATTACAATTGATGTTGCAGATTTAGATACAGGTGACAACGTTTTATTAAGAGATTTAACTCTTCCTGAAGGTGTTGATTGTTATTTAGATCCAAGAGTACCAATTGTTGGTGTAATTAAAGCTAAATAATTAAAATTTATGTATTTAATTGTTGGTCTTGGAAATATTGGTGAAAAATATCAAAATACAAGACACAATATTGGATTTTTAGTTATAGATTATATAACTAAAAATCTAAACACTTCAAATATAAATAATCCAAACTTTCAGTCTACTCTTTTAAAATCAGGTTATAATCTATTTTCTAAGCCAATTACATATATGAATAATTCTGGAGTTGCTGTTAACTCTATAAAAGATTATTATAAAATTGATTTAGAAAATATTATTATTATTCATGATGATTTAGATTTACCTTTTGGAACTGTAAAGTTTAAAATAGGTGGTGGTCATGGTGGACATAATGGTCTTAGATCATTAGATTCTCATATAACAAAAGAGTATATAAGAGTTCGTGTTGGTATTGGAAAGCCAAAAAATAAAGAAGATGTTGCAAATTATGTTTTAAGTAATTTTTCAAAAGAAGAACTAGAAGAATTATATAGTAGAATTATTCCTCATATTGCTTTATCTGTTGAAGCCTTAAAAGAGCTTAGTATAGATGAAGTAAAATCTAAATATACATTGAAGTGAATATGAATACATTAACAAAGTACTTATTAGAAAAATATCTAAAAAATTTTATTATAGTCTTAGTCTCTTTAGAGATTTTTTTTGTTGGAATCGACTATTTACAAAATTTTAAAAATATACCTGCATCAGCAAATTTACAACTTTTGTATATTTTATATAATGGTTTTTTTACTTTAACTTTAGCTCTACCTTTGTCAATAATATTTGCTTGGGTTGTAACTTTAGTAATCTTTGTGAAAAACAATGAATTTGTAGCATTTAATGCTCTTGGGGCTTCAAGAAGAGATATTTTATTTCCAATTTTATTTAGTGCACTTACTTTAATTTTTACTTTAATTGCACTTCAAACAACGCCATTAGCCTATTCTTATGACCAAAAAAAGAAAATTTTAGATAATGAGTATTTTTCAAGTACAAAAAGTGATATATTTTTAAAATATGATGGTTATTTTGTTTACTTTAAAAAACTTTTACCATTAGAACAAATTGCTGAAGATGTACATGTTTTTAAAATTAAAGATGAACAATTAGTAGAAACTTTAATTGCTAAAACTGCAAAATTCAAAGATAATAAATGGGAAATATATGATGTTAAAGTTATAAAAAAACCAGAAGTTATAGATGTAAAAGATTCAAAATTAGATATAACTTATGCAGATACTTTGACAATTTTGGATGGATTTAAACCAAAAATTTTGGATAATGTTTATGAAAATAAATCAGAATATTCTTTATTTGATGCAATTTCTGCTTTAATTTTATTAAATAAACAAGATGTTAATACACAAAAAATAAGAAGTATAATTTATAATCAAATTTTTATACCATTTTTTATTTTTCCAATAATTTTGTTGATATATGCTTATACATCATTAAATAGTAGATTCTTTAATTTAGGGAAATTTATATCATTTTCTGTATTTGGCACTCTTATTATTTGGGGTCTATTTTTTATGCTTTATAAACTTACAAACTCAGGTACTATTGTTCCTGAATTGGCAATATTATTACCTTTAATAATATGGTTTGTAGTGTCAATATATTTTTATTTTAAAAAGTTAAGAGCGTAATTATGATAAATGTAAAATCTTATGGGATTGTTTTATATAAAGTTTCAAAAAAAGATATAAAAATCTTACTTTGTTTAGGTGTTACTAGTGGTGATAAGTGGGGATGTTTAAAAGGTAGCAAAGAAAGAGATGAGAGCGCTTATGAATGTGCAAAAAGAGAATTTTTTGAGGAATCTTCTATAAATGTTGATATAGCACTTTTTGAAGAATATTTTGAACAAGTAAATATAGAGAAAAATGTTGGTATTTGGCTTGTAAATGCTTCAAATATTGATAATATAGATAAGTATTTTAATAAAGATAAATTGAAACCTGAATACTTATCTTGGGAAAATTCTGATGTTAAATTTTTCTCAATATCTAAACTCCCAAAGATAAAGAGCAAGCAAAAAGATTTAATAAAAGATATTAAGGATTTTTTGAAAAGTAAGAATCTATTCCATTAGCAATACCATTTGCTAAAAGTTGTTGATAACTTTTTTCATAAAGTCTTCTACTTTCTTCAGGATGTGAAATAAATCCTAATTCAATTAGTATTGATGGCATTTGTGCTCCAACTAAAACCCAAAATGGTCCTTCTTTTACACCAGTATCTTTTACGTCTTTATATTTAGTTCTAGTTGATTGTAAAAGACCAGCTTGAACATCTATAGCAAATTTGTGAGAAGCTGTTATTCTTGGACGATTTAAGCTCTCTAAAAATGCACTTTTCGAGCTTTCATTCATTTCTCTAATATCATCTTTATTCTCTAGTGCAGCAACTCTTTTTGCTCTTTCACTTCTAGCAGGACTTAAAAAGAATGTTTCAATACCACTTGTACTGTTAGCTTTCTCTTTTGGCATAGCATTTGTATGAATAGATATGAATAGATCAGCATTTTTATCATTTGCTAATATAGTCCTGTCCATAACTTTTATAAACTTATCATTTGATCTTGTTAAATATACGTTATATCCTCTTTGCTTTAGGATTTTGTAAAGATATTTTGTAACTTCTAAATTAACAACTTTTTCATATCTTTTATTTGGTCCAACAGCACCAACATCATCTCCACCATGTCCAGCATCAATTACAATAATTCTATTTTTTGGATTTGATTTATTATTGTTATCAGAAAAAATTACTTCATCTTCTATAACAGATTTTTCTTTTGGATTTGATTTTTGTTCGTTTTTTTCTAAATTATTTTGAACTTTTTGTTCTTCTTTTTTTGAGTTTTTTTTCTCTATGGTATTTTGGTTTTTAGCTACTTCTTGTTTTGAACTAGGATTATCACTTTCTGCCATAATAATTAACTCATCAGGTTTTATCATAAAAGATATTTTAGGTTTAAAAGCATTCTCTATTCTTATTATAGTTTTATTATTTAAATCTAAGGCAGATACTTTGTCAATATTTTCTATTGATATTTTAGTTGGATTTGTATATTTATACTTACCATTTATCTCGAAAGTATATTCATAAATACCATCTCTTTTTATACCTTTATGTGTTAGATAGCTTTTATCAATATTTTTATTAAATTTTACAACTATTTTATTTTCAATTTGAGTAATTTGTTTAATTAAATTTTGAGTGTCAATGCTCTGATTACTAGAAATGTCTTTATTATTTTCTATATAAGGTTCTTTTTTATTTATAACTTCAGCTTTTTTTATTTTAAGTTCATTCTTTTCAATATATTTTTGACTTTTTTCTTGTCGAGATTCTAGAATTTTTAGTTTTGCTTCATCTGGAGTAGTATCTTTATTGAGTTTTTTTCCTAAATCTATAACTTTTTTTAAATCAGAAACTTTTTGATTATCATCTTTTTTTAAAGATGATTTTAAAAACTCTATTTTTGCATCTCTGTATTGTTCTTCTAGAGAAGTAGCAAAACAGAGATTTAAGAAAATAAAAAGTATTAAAATTAACCTTAAAATAATTACTCTCCCTTAGTTAATTTTTCCATTAACTCTTTTACGGAGATTATTTTATCTATTCTATATCCATTTGAACCTGAGAAAAATAATCCAGTTTCTGTATCACCCTTATAAGCAGCTCCTAATCTATCGGCTATACAATAACCAACTAATTTAGCTTCATGTCCACGATTACATGGCGCAACACAGTTTGAAATACATTGAACTTTTGGCGCTGTTTTATTTTCTATTGCAAATTGTAAATTTGTTTTTACTCCACGAGCAGGAAGACCAACTGGAGAACTCATTAGAACTATATCCTCTTCTTTTGCATTTAATAAAACATCTTTGAACTTAGCATCTGCATCACATTCGGATGTACCAATAAATCTTGTAGCCATTTGAACTCCAACACAACCTAAAGCTAAAAATTTATCAATATCTTTTTTATCCCAAATCCCTCCAGCTGCAATTACTGGTATATCACCCCAGTTTTTTGCTTCTTCAATAACAGGTGGAACTATATTTTCAAGTTGAAACTCTTCTTTATAACAATCTTCATACTTAAACCCTTGATGCCCCCCACTTAAAGGTCCTTCAACGATTACAGCATCAGGTAATTTGTTATATCTTTGCCATTTTTTACAAATTAATTTTAATGCTCTTGCACTTGAAACGATAGGAACTAATGCAACCTCTGGATAATCTTTTGTGAATTCAGGCATATTTGTAGGAATTCCAGCACCTGTTATAATAATATTAGCACCAGCCTCGCAAGCATCTTTTACAACTCTTCCATAATCATTTATTGCATATAATATATTACAAGCTAATGGTGCATTTCCACAAATTTTTCTAGCATTATCAAAAATTTCTGTTAAAGCTTCTTTACTATAAAAATTTATAACTTCTTTAGGTTTGTCTTTTTTCATAGTGATGTGTACTTTTGGACTAAGTTTTTTATAATATCCTGTACCAACTGCCGAAATTACTCCTAAACCACCTTCAAGACTAACGTGCCCAGCTAACTGATCCCAACTAATTCCAACACCCATACCACCTTGAATTATTGGGTGCTTTATTTCATATTTTCCTATTCTCACAATTAGCCTTTCTTTATCTTACTATTACTTTTGCAAAACTTTTTTTACCTTTTTGGATTATGTATTCTCCAGGGTATAAGTTTAACTTGTCATCACTTATTTTCTCTTGATTTATTGACACCGCATTTGATTTTATATCTCTTCTTGCTTGAGAAGTTGATTCAACTAGTTTTGTATCTACAAGTGCTTGACAAATCCATATTTCAGTATCAAAAGTAAATTCTTCTATATCTGTTGGAATGTCTTTTTTTGCAAATACTTTTTCAAACTCTTCTTTAGCAGCTAAACCAGCTCCAGTTCCATGGAATCTATCAACAATTTCTGCTGCTAACTCCTCTTTTATTTTTTTTGGATGTAAAGTACCATTATTTACTCCATTTTTAATATCTTCTATTTCTTTTAAAGTTTTATCTGAAAGAAGTTCAAAATATCTCCACATTAATTCATCTGATATTGATAACACTTTTCCAAACATATCAAATGGTTCGTCAGTAACTCCGATATAATTACCTAGAGATTTTGACATTTTTTGAACACCATCAAGCCCTTCAAGAATTGGCATCATTAAAACAGCTTGTTGTTTTTTACAGTTATAAGCTTTTTGTAAAGTTCTTCCCATTAAAAGATTGAATTTTTGGTCAGTTCCACCTAATTCAACATCACTATTTAAAGCTATAGAATCGTAACCTTGTAATAAAGGGTATAAAAATTCACTAACAGCAATAGGAGTGTTGCTTGAATATCTTTTTGAGAAATCATCTCTTTCAAGCATTCTAGCAACTGTTAAATTTGAAGCGAGAGTTATAAGACCTCCTGTTCCTAGTTCTTTTAACCATGTACTATTAAATACAACTTGTGTTTTATTTGGGTCTAAAATTTTAAAAACTTGCTCTTTATAAGTTTCTGCATTTGCTAAAACTTGACTTTCACTTAAAACTTTTCTTGTTTCACTTTTTCCTGTTGGGTCACCTATTGTTGCAGTAAAATCTCCAATTAAAAATTGAACAATTGCTCCAAATTTCTGAAAAGTTGCAAGTTTTTGGATTAAAACCGTATGTCCTAGGTGAATATCAGGAGCAGTAGGATCAAATCCAGCTTTTACATAGAAGTTTTCACCTGTTTCAAAATATCTTTTTATTAATTTTGTAATAGCTTCAATATCTATAATTTCAGCCGTTCCTCTTTGTATCTCTTTTATTGCTTCATTAATTTTATTTTCCATATTTTATTAAACCTTTTATTTATTGTATGCATCTTTTTTTGATAAAAATTCAATAACTTTTATCTCTTTTTCAACAATTTTTTTAACTTCATCTATATTTGATTTATTTGTTTCAAATTCTATATCGCAATATTGATTGTAAGTATGTTTTTGTCTTCCAAAATTTACAACTAGAATATAAAAATCATTTTTTGATAAATAATTAAATACTTTTGCTAACTCTCCTTTAGTATTTGGAATACTAATTAGCATTTTGTATCTAAATACACTGCTATTTGTCCATGTACAAAATAACATTTGGTGATTTGCTTTTATTTTTGAATATGCTTTGTCACACATTTTATGATGAATTATTGCGTCTGTTCCATTTCTAAAAGCAACAATATCATCACCAAACTTAGGATGACAACAATGATCAAAAGAGATAGAATTTATATTAAAATTTGAATAAATCATCATATTGTCAAATTTGAATTCTTTAATTTTGCTAGTTAAAATTTTAAACCTAGCCATTAACCCTTTTTCTTTTGTTATTCTTTTTTCTAAAAGTAGTTTTGCATGTTTAAAATAGCTTAAAACCTGAGGTACTTTATAGATATTATCAACATCATGTACTTCTAAAATATTTTCATAATATCTTGAGAATACAGTATTCAAAATATTTCTACCTGATAGTTTATCTATCTCTTTTTGTCTTTGAGCACATAAAATTCTTAGTTGTTTTTTAGCTCTAGGAGTTCTTAGCATATCTATCCAAGAACATCTAACGATAGTTTCTTCACCAACTTCAATAGATACAATATCTGTACTTTTTAAAACTGTTAAAAGAGGTTTTTTAATTTTATTTATAAAACAAGAGACAGCTTTTTCTCCAACACTTGTATGAACAGCAAATGCAAAATCATAAGCAGTTGAACCAATTGGTAAAATGAAAACTTCACCTTTTGGAGAATAAACGATTATTTCGTCATTAAATAAATTTTCTTTTGTTTCATTGTAAAACTCTTCTACATTATCATTTGAAAACTCTAAAGATTTTAACCAATTAAGATTTGCATTTTGTATTGAAGATTTGTTTTTTTCTCCAGTTTTATAGGCCCAATGAGCTGCAATTCCATATTCAGCAATATTGTGCATATCAAAAGAACGAATTTGTATTTCATAAATTTTTGAATTATAAAAAACTGTTGTATGGATTGTCTGATATCCATTTTCCTTTGGAGTTGCAACATAGTCTTTAAATCTTGAAACTAAAGGTTTAAATTCTAGATGAATATGACCTAAAGCTTTGTAACATTCAATATCACTAGAAACTAAAATTCT